>CALEPR010000156.1 GCA_937910665.1 uncultured Selenomonadales bacterium | reverse complement strand
CCATTGTCCACCCCAAAAATTTTTCAAAAATATTTTTTAATTTTCTTTGCAAACTCCGTCAAAATTTTTTCCAACTCAACGCTTTTGCTTGAATCTATATGCAAGCGGATAATTTCTTCAAATTTCGGTATCAGTTCCCTTGCAATTTTTACATCATGTTTCAAACAATCATTATGGACAACCGCTCCTTCCTCGCCGACCGCTATCAGTTTATGCAGTTCATCTTTGATACATTCCAAATGCTCTATGAGTTCCATAACTTTTTCAACGCCGGATTTTTCATATTCCGTGAGTTGAATTTCAACGGCGATTTTTTTCAAATGGATTCGGCTATAGTCCATGTATTGGTCTACCAAAGTTTCAAGCGTTGAAATATTTCCGTAAGAAATTATATGTTTCAATTTTCGATTTTCCTCTTTCACTCTCTTTAATTCACGCTTGAGTTTTTCCTTGTCCTCTGTACCGTTCAAAAAATCGACTTCCTTAAAACAAATTCGACATTCAACTTTGTACCTCATATGTTACAACTTTTTTGACAACTCTCATAACACAATTTTGCAACTTCGCAAAAAAAATCGCCCGACTTTTTCGAGCGAATTTTTATTTCAGTATGCGTTTTCTTATCACAGGCGGTTCGTTTTCTTCGTTTGAATCTGCGTCTTGAAAAAATTCCGATTGCAAATTGTCTGAACTGTTTTTGTCCGGCAAGCCTTCTTTATACAAATTATATTTCGGAATGTAGTCAAAATAAGTTTTTCCACCGATTTTGCCGTTGCGATGTTTCAAGATCACCGCTTCCATTTTGCGAATTGACTTGTTGCGTTCCGCTGTCAATTTTTTTGTTCGTTCCGCCAAATTTTTTGATTTCTCCGTGATTTTCGAAGTTGCTTGAAATTGCAGTCCAATAACTATGTCGCCGGTATATTCCAATGCGCCCGATTCTTTCAACGCTTGAAATGTCACTTCCTCCGAATAGCCCGACCTGTTCAGTGATGCCGCAACAATTATCGGAATTTCCAGCGAACGGCTCAAAATGTTCAGTGATTTTATGCTGTGGTCAACTATTTGCTTGTCAGTTCCTCGCGGGTTCGTCGGCTCTAAAATTTGCAAATAATCCACGAACAATACAGGCTTTTCTGCCAATCTTTTGACGTGATTTGTCGCGTTTTTTTCGATGTATTCTACAGTTATTTCTGAAAGAGCCGCGTGAGTGAAAATATGACTTGCCGCCTTTTTGTACTCGGCAACTATTTTTTCGGTGATATATTGCCCGCCGCTTTGAATTATTTCATGAACGCTTTGACCTTTGCCGAATTGTCGGGACAATCTCGACAGGTCGCGGTAGAATAAATCTTGTATGCTCATTTCCAGCGAAAAATATATTATGTCTTGCTTGTTGACTGCCAAATTATATGCTATCTGTTGCATGAGCGCAGTCTTTCCGACTGAAGTTCCTCCCGCAATTATGTAAAGTCCCGGCGCATATAATCCGCCGTCCAAATTTTCGTCCAATTTTTCAAATCCTGTCGATAAAGGTTTTCGACTTGTTCGCATTATCGACAGCAAATTTTCTATCTTTCCAATATTGCTTTCTTCATTCCGTTCATCTTTTAAAGATTCGGTTTTCGGGTCTGCCGCAACCTCTGACAATCTTTTTGCAAAAAAATCTTTATCGTTTACCAACGCCTCATTCGCATCTTTGTATTTTCCGCTGATGTTCACGATATAAGCCTTATAATTCGCGTCCTGCAATAGCGTCAATAATTTTTCCGCCGCCGTCTGCCCTGCCGCATCATTGTCCAACGCAATTACAAAAGGTTGAGTGACTTTGATATGATTTTCTTGCAATTCCGTCACAAGATGTTCAATCATTGAGGTACTTCCCAACGCGATTGAAGTATAGCCGTTTTCTTCAACGCTCATTAAATCAAATTCGCCCTCAACTACAAATATCGGACTTTCTGCCGCCGAAACCGATTTGAGATTTAAAATTTTTGCATTTCCTGCTTTTTGCTTGACGTAGCCGCGTTCTTCCTGCGAAATTTCTTTCAACGGTCTTATATCTCGCGCAAGGTAACTTTCTTCACTCGACGGAATTATCAGGCGCGGACTTCCTTCAAACGGCGGTTTGCCATTAAATTTTTCCAAAACTTTCGGGTGATACCATTCAGAAATAAATCCGCAATTCAATTTAACTGCCGTCCTTAAACTGATTCCGCGACTTCTTAAATAATCTTCCGTTTGCCAAAGATTTTCCGGCGCATTTTTTATATCTGCCTTGATTCGCAAAATTTCATTTTCCGCCAAACTTTGCGCGTCAGATTTTTCGCTTCTTGGACGTTCCGAAACATAATCGGAATTTTTTTTCAGCGTGATTCCGTAAATTTCAAACGCTCTAAACATTGCTTGTTTATTGTCCAAGTTTTCCTTCGCGCCGATTATGTTGATGATGTCTGATTTTGGCGGAAAACAACCGTTGGCAAAGCAAGTAAATTTCCAACTTTCATTTTTGTCAGGCATTATCCCTGTTCTGTGAGAGCCGCTACCACTCCCACAGATCGGACAAATATATCCGCCGCCTTTTTTACCTGTCGCTGTCAGATAAATTTGCGGATTTTCGTGAATGTACCTGATTGCTTCTTCAAAATTCATCTCAACCATTTTTTTTCTTTTTCGCCTCCGGCAATTCTATTTCTATGCTGTGATAAACGCCGCCTTTGCCTTTTATCAATTTGTAATTCTTAATGTGACCTTTGTCTTTCCAATGTTCCAACATCTTCACAATAGTTTCACGAATATTATACATTTGCTGTTTGGAAGAATTTTCCAATCTGCAATCTTTCTGCAAAGTTTCAAAAAGTATGCTGTCGATTCCAAGTTTTTTATTTCGCCTGTTCTTAATTCCTTGTATCCTTTGCAGAAGATAATTTGCGATAAGATTATTCTGATGAGTTTTCCTAACCCCCTTAATATCAAGCAAATCTGTTTGAAAACAAGTCAATTTACCGATAGGTTCAGAGTATGATTCATGGGTTACGGCAACATTTTTATCTTCAGGCATTTTAAAACAATCATTTATCGGAAATCCGAACAAGACGTTTTTTTCTCCGCGCCAGTTGGTAGTTTCCAAATATATTATATCCAGCAAATGCCCCTCAAAAACTGCCTTTTCCACGACATCTGACGACAAATTTTTATAATGCTGAAATTCGGGACGAGCGTCTATCCTTATGCGCCATTCCATCATTTTTCTCAATCTCTTGGTAACTTCAACTATTTTTTCGTCAGTACAGCCGTTTCTGCTGTTGCCATTTAAATGTCGAAGAAGTTGGCTTACAGAAAATACTTTATTTCCGGCTTTTTTTAAACTCACAACTCCCTCTATCAGAGCCACATCCAACAATGTAGGATGTTCCTCCTTAGGATTTTCCACATCGCCTGAGATAAGCGTAACTGTAACGTAACCCGCTCTACCCATTGGAATCCTTACCATTTCATTAACGCCAATCTCTGTCAGTTTTTTTACAACTTTGGCAGTACTGAAGTAATGATATTCTGCCGTAACAGCGCGATTTTCGATAGTAATCAGCTGATTGTCATAATCACCGATATTCTCTTCAACATCTACAGGTGAAAAATTTTCAACTTCATTTGTATTATCAGGCTGAACAGAATTTTCATCTTCACCAGTCATGGTCTCCTGTTTCGGAGTTTCCGGCACTTTTTCGACTTCATTTTCACCAAGTTCGTTATTACGTGCCTTATTGAAATCATGAATTTGCTGTCGAGTGTAATACTTATAGCCGCTTTCTGACTTGTGGTGAGGAACTAATTTTCCGCTCTTTTCCCAATTCCTCAAGGTTGTTTCTCCGACATGAAGTATTTTTTTTGCTTCACCGCTTTTGATATATTTCTCTGCCAATATGACCACCTCAAAAGTGTAAATTTAACCAACTGTAAACCTTAATTGTGTCTAATTTTTGAAAATTTGACATTTAAACCTCGCACTTCGCCTCCTAAAAAACCCTCAAACCTCGCACTTTGCCCCCTAAAAAACCCTCAAACCTCGCACATTATAAAAGTTGTCAGATAATTTGTCAATACTTTGCGTCAGAACGCCATTTGTAAAAATTCAAAAATTATCCTTAAATCCGAAGTTAGACTGTATGTAGCAGTATCGATTACCGAAAGACTTCAAAAAATGCCCCTGAATCCGCACTACAACGCCATTTTCTCGCTTTTCCCAAAAAATTATTATGCAATTTTGGTTTTGTTTTGCTTGATTTCTTTGAGCCATTTGTATATAGTTACTCTGGATACATTAAAATGCTTTGCTATTGCGGTTACTGTCATCTTTTTGGAACGATAGAGTTGTTCATACTCAGCAAAATCATCGGGACATTTTATAAGTCTGCCGCCGCCTTTGTATCTCCCCGCCGCTTTTGCTTTTGCTATTCCTTCTCTACGGCGTTGTACCAATACTCTTTCATCAAAATCTGCCAATACGGACATTGATTCAATCAATGATTTGCCGGATTCAGTTGAGCTGTTGAAGTTTTCCCTACAACTCACAAGGGTTATCCCCTTGTCTTTCAATCTTTCAAGTATTTTCAAAAGTTCTGCTACATTTTTCCCCAATCTCGCAAACTCAGGAATTACCAGAACATCTCCCTCTTCCAAGTACCTCAACATTCTCTCGTATTCCTTCATTTCCGTCGTAGCAGATTTGATACTTAATCTTTCCCAAAAAACTCGATTAAGATTTGCCTCCGCCTGAAAGGCTTTTACTTGTTTCTCCTCATCACCTTCCAGTGGACTGATTTTCAAATATCCAACCTCCATTTTATCGCCTCCTGTTCGCCGTTTGTTTGAGTATAGCATTATTTTCAGAAAACTTCAAGCTATTTTAATTTTTATTTTTACATTTTTTAGCGTTCCACTCATTCTGTAATTTTTCTAAAACCTTGTTATATTGCGAAAGTAAATTTATATTCTAAATTAGTATATTTTTTTTAGTATGCTATGTAGCAGTATCGATTACCGTATGTAGCAGTATCGATTACCGTATGTAGCAGTATCGATTACCGATAGGCTTCAAAAAAATGCCCCTAAACCCGCATAACTACGCCATTTTTAGAAAAGCGTAAAAAACCCATAAGAATTTATAAGAATTCTTAACAAGCGACGGCGACGAAAAAAAGACGACGCTCCGATACTTTACAAAATCCTAAATTCTAAAAAACATTTCAGTATTTTAATTTACTTTCAGTCGCGTTAGTGGTAATATTTAGGCAACGAATAGCCGAAACAAGAGGTAAAAGGTAATTAGGAGGTGATTTAGTTGAAAGAAAAAAACGTAGCAAAAAAACAGTTGGAGGAGTATCCTGATGTTTTCGCAGACATAGTAAATGTATTCCTGTTCAATGGAGACCTGATAGTGAAACCTGAAGAATTGGAAAATATTCCAATCCCTTCTCATCTTACTAGAGATAACCGCGAACACCAAGTAACACAAATTTGGAAAAAAGGTCACATCCAATTTTCATATTTAGCATTTGAACGACCTGTAAATTTTAGCAAGTACATTCCGTTTCGTTCAATGGAATATGACGGAGTAATATATGGTGATGCTCTAAAAAAAGCTGAAAAGCCATCAGATTTTTATCCTGTAGTAAATTTAGTATTGTATTTTGGTTTTGAGTATCGTTGGAAAGCTCCATTAAGTTTACAGGGTTGTTTTAAAATACCTAAACAGCTTACTTCCTACCTCAGCGACTATAAAACCAACTTATTTGAAGTTGCATGGTTGGAGGAAGAAACAATATCAAAATTTCAAAGTGATTTTCGCTTTATAGTTGACTATTATACTCAAGCGAGAAAAAACAACTACTGGGAACCGATATATGGAGAAGCAGACCACATAAACGAAGTTTTTGAACTCTTGGCAGACGTGACAGATGACGAAAGATTTCTCATTGTATTGGAAGAACCGAGATTGGGAGGGAACTCAACAATGCCGTCAATAATTTTGGACAGAATCGAACATAGAGGAATGATGATGGGCAGAGACGATGGACTTATAACAGGTAGAGAATACGGCAAGGAAGATTTAGCTAAAATACTACTTAAAAATGGCAAGGTTTCCATACAAGATATTCAAGAGGCAACAGGGTGGAATGAGAACGCAGTAAAAAAGTTGTTGCTTGATGATAATGTTGACCCTTTTGCAGGAATGAAAAAACGTGTGTTAAAATAATCCCTGAAATTGTAAAAAATGCCGCTTTTGCGGACGACACAAATAGAAACTATTGTAAAAATTTTCTTGCGTATTGCAGTTGAAAGTCTTTGACATAATGCGAAATTGCGGTATGAGAACAATGACAAATTTCTTCAAGTTCTTCCAAAGAAAGATTTGGATTTAGGATTTTGTTTCGGATAATTCTATAGGCAAGTTTGTCTGAAGGAGAAAGAGAAAACTGTTTGAGAGTAAAAAGCAAGTCTTGAAAGTCCGACAATTTCCTTTTGAGTTGAGTGAGGAAAGAATGGTCGCCTTTGCCGTATTGTTCGTAAAAAGAAATGGTACGCTCCAAAGAGAAAATGAGAGCCTCAACTTTGTTATGAGAAAAAATGTCGGCAATCGGCAATTTGTATTCAATCAGCGACACAATATCGGACAAAACTTTGTCACGCCACCTTTGCAAACCGTTTTTGTGAACGTGAAGTTTGTGACTTATTTGAATAAAAGACAAATTGCGACGATACCTGTCGATAAGAAAAGAAAGAATTTCGGAAGAAGAATCGGCAAGAACAGCAGCAACAATCATATCGTTGTTTTCTTCGCAGAGGAGACGCAATTTCAGATTCCAAATATTTGGCGAGTTATGAATTTGACAAAAAGAGCGAGCAAAAGTCAATTCATCAGTAGACCAATAGCGATTTTTGAAAAAATGAATCAAAGCGTCATTGGCGAGAAAAAATTTTAATTTAGGAATAAAGGAAGGCAAAAAAATTTCTCCTTAAAAGTCGTCAACGATAAGCAATTCTTCAACTTCACGAGTAACAGAGCGAAGAAAATCCAAGAAAGCAAGCAGTTGAGAACGCTCGTCAGAAGATGAACGGTAAATTTCAATCTCTTTTACGAGTTGACGCAAATAGAAAGTTGACATTGATTTATAATCTTCGATAATGTTGGACATAGGCGAAATTTCACCGTACTCAAGAATATGTTCCAAAACGTGACAGCGGTCTTTGAAAATTTTAAGTTCATTAACAGCAAGTTGGCAGTTGTTTTTAACGGAGATGTAATCTGGAGGTTGAACCTCGACGAAACGCTCAACAATGCGGCTTTTTTCATTCTTCAGGCGAGAAATTTCCAGTTGAAGTTGAAGAACGGTATCTTGAAGGTCAGCCGAAGAATTTTTCATGAATATTGCTCCTTTCGATAGTGAAAAATAAAAAGCGCATTTGAATATGATTATCAATTCAGCAATACTGTATCACTTTTAAAGAAGGGTTGCAAGTATATTGTCACAAATAAAGTAAAACTGCGTCAATTTTAGACACAAAAAAGCAGAGCGAAAAAACTCTGCTGAGAAAATTTTTGTATGAGATTAACGACAAGAAGCGGCGCGACGAGTACAAGAGTCAACTATACTGAAAACATCTTCCTTGCAGGGAACAGTTGGGGAACATTTGACTATGGTATCAGAAATGGTGTCTTTAGGAAAACCTTTATCGAGAAGGAATGTT
>CALEPR010000155.1 GCA_937910665.1 uncultured Selenomonadales bacterium | reverse complement strand
TCCTTAAGCATTTTTCCTTCGGTGACTACCTTGTCACCTTTATAATAGACAAGTCCAAACGCAAATCAGCCGTCGCCAATCCTGCACACTTCGCCGAGCTCATTGCGAGTGTCGCCGAACCTGTTTATTAACTTTACTTATAGGATACTACCAATGTGGAAAAAATTCCATGACATGCAGCTACAACACAAGCGCAGTAACTTTTATGTCCGATTTTTAGCGAATCAATTTTTTCAGTAGTCGGCTGTCGGTTGTTTGGAAAAATTTTTTCTGCCGAACCTCGACCGCTACTGTTCGGAAATTTTTGGACTTTAGTCACTTGGCTCAGAATCTTGAAAATTTCGCCGTCCTGCGCCCGATTTCAGTCGCATGTACCTGTGTACGTTGACCGCCCTCAACCGCCAAAATTTTGAACTTCTCGCGCTCCTGCAGCCGCATTTTTGCCGCCCGCACTTCCAAAATTTCTTGTTCGCCTTTATGTTTAATTTTCAGTTTTTAAAACTTACAAATACCTTATCGAATTTTTTTGGACGCGACTTAAGCATTTTTTAAAAAAGTTGTTTTTTTTTTTTTTGACAATTGGATTTTTGCTTTCGCAAAAACCAATTGTCGCTCCCTGCGGGCTTAGCCGAAATTCTTCACCTACAAAAATTTTTTTGAATTGTGAAAGGTGGAAGTTTTTCGCCGCGCGTTGACTGAAAAATTTTTAATTGATATAATTTCCTACATAGTGCCAAAGCCAACAGGCGGGGCGATTAAATTCTAAGCCTCCAAAAATGAGGTGACGCACATGAGTTTTGCGAAGTTTTTCATCACCGTTATCGTGGTGACAACCATCGTGCTCATGGTAAGCACAAAAGTAGCCGCCTAAGCAAATAAACTTAGCGGCTAATCTTATACCGTTTTTCAAATTCAAAAACTATATGAGAGGCTGACCGTCTCGATGGCACAAGTCCTGTTGGTAGCAGGACTTTTTTATTGCCGAAAACTTTCAACTTCCGAACAAATTATACTTACCAAGAAATTTTTTGCAAGGTATTTTTCAAAATTTCCGCGACATTGACTGAAATTTTTTTGCTTGCTATAATTTTCGCAGAGTCGGAAGGTGGTCGGCTTACCTCTCAGACTAGTTTCGGAGGTGATGGCGTATGGAAATGATAATTGTCGTTTGCACGGTAATTCAGACCGTCGCTATCGTTTACGAAGTCTTTTTCAAAGATTAGTAAATAAAAAGCCGCTCGGCAAAGCGGCTTCTGTTTCAAACAAATTCTAGAAAAAATTTTTTGAGTGGAAGCCGACAAGCTAACGCCGACCGACTCTTTCGTTTGCCGAAATTGTAATTGATTTTAAAAACTTCTGCAAGGTATTTTTAAAATATTCCGCGACATTGACTGAAAATTTTTTGCTTGTTATTACTCTGGCGATAAAAAAATACCTAAATCAAGCAACAAAACGGCCTTCAATGAAAGCCAAATTTTCCTGAAGGAATAAAGTGGAAATTTTATCGGGTTTAGATAAAATTTTTTTCATAAAGTCAGAAGGTGTATTCATAAAAAATTTGTGATATAATCCCAGATTATGAGGAAAGGATATAAAAGAAATATCGAAAGAATTTTTGGCAAGATTGGAAAGTTGTTTAAACCTAAATTCATTGTATAAGGAGATTTTTTATGGAACTTTGGTTTTCTGAGCAACACACGCCGAATGTAAAATTTTCTTTGAAAGTTGATAAGCAACTTTTCAGCGAAACGAGCGAATTTCAGCGCATTGATATTTTTGACTCGGCTGAGTTCGGCAGAATGTTGGTTCTTGACGGAAAAATTATGCTGACTGAAAAAGATGAATTTATTTATCACGAAATGATCGCGCACGTTCCGATGTGTGCAAATCCTGAAGTCAAAAAAGTTTTGCTTGTCGGCGGCGGCGACGGAGGAACTGCTCGCGAACTTTTGAAGTATGATACAATTGAAAAAATTGATTTAGTCGAAATTGATGAAGCAGTCGTTCACGCTTGCAAAAAATTTATTCCGCAGACTGCCGCTTGTCTCGACAATCCGAAAGTAAAAATTTTTTTCGAGGACGGTTTGAAATTTATTCGCCGAGTCGAGGACGAATATGATTTAATAATTGTTGACCCGACAGATCCTTTCGGACCGGGCGAAGGACTTTTCACGAAAGAATTTTATGGCAACTGTCGCCACGCTCTGAAGGCAGACGGAATTATGGTTAATCAGCATGAAAATCCATACTACTCGAAAGATGCGGCAGCGATGCAACGTGCTCACAAACGCATTGGCGATTCCTTTCCTGTCAGCAGCGTTTATCAAATTCATATTCCTACTTATCCTTCAGGTCATTGGCTTTTTGGTTTTGCGTCAAAAAAAATTCATCCAATCGCCGACGCAAATTTTGAAAAATGGCAGGCGTTGAATGTTCAAACAAATTATTACAATACAAAAATTCACAGCGGCGCGTTTGCCTTGCCGACTTATGTCGAAAAACTTTTGCGCGAAATTTAAAATTTTTTCTCGACTTTGCTCGGGAATTTTTTTTTGCAGAAATTTTTAAATCTCTCCAACTAACTTGTACATTAAAATTGAAAGCAAAGTTGCGCCGAGAATTATTATTCCAAGTCCATTGATAAAATCTCCCCACGGCAAAGTTCCCAGAGCCATTCCGATACTGCCGAACAAGTTTGGAACAAAATTTATCATGGACGATGCAGTTCCAATATTTTCTTTCGCCTTGTTCAGCAAAATTTCCATTCCGAAAGGTCTTGCCAAAGCTCCAATCGCCGTGAAAGGCAGGAAGGAAAATAAAAATGCAAATGCGCTGAAATGTCCCGGAAACAAGACTAAAAGTCCGCTGGTGATTGCAACTGCAAAACACAACTGCATAAGTCTTGCCGGCGGCATCGCTTTTTTCAGTCGCAAATACATCATCGGTCCCAAGATTGAAACTGCAGAATTTGCCGCGAAAAAGTAACTGTATTCCTGCGCGGAAAGTTTGAAGTTTTCAATGTAAACAAAACTCGACACGCTGAGGTAAGCCATAAAAGGCAGGGACAAAAAAGCAAACATTATCAAAGTCATCATGAAATGTTTTTGTTTCGCGAAACTTGCAAGCAGTGCCAGCGAACTTAAAACTTTTCCTTGAAATCTTTTTTCTTCCGGCAAAGTTTCTGTCAAAAGCAAAGCCAGAGTTAAATTTATAATTCCAAGTCCTGTTAATGCCCAAAACGCTCCATGCCAATCTGTAAATCGAAGTAAAACTCCTCCAACAAGTGGTGCTGCCATCGGTCCGATAACTCCCAGTGCTTGAGTTATAACTAAAATTTTTGTCATAATTTTGCCGCGAAAACAATCTTTGATCAACGCCGTTGAAACTGTGATGACTGCCCCCGAGCCGAAACCTTGAAAAAATCTGCCGACAATTAAAATATAAATGTTCGGAGCTAAAACGCAAGCCAACGACGCTATTGTGTAAGTCACCGTTCCGAAAATTAAAACAGGTCTCCTGCCATACTTGTCGCTGATCGGTCCGCACAAAACCATACTCACCGCAAAGACCAAAAAAAATACTGTCAGCGTCAAGCCAACCAAAAATTCGCTCGTGGAAAAATATTCTCCAATCTCCGGCAAAGCGGGCAAATACATATCTGTTGAAAGCGGCGGATACATATTCATGAAAGTTATAAATCCAATCATCGCTCTGTGCGATAAATATTTTTGTCTGTGCAAAAAAATTCCCCCTCCAAAACGCAAATAAACTTTTTTTAGCATAAACTTTTTTAAATGTCAAAGCAATTTGCAAAAAAAAATTGCTGCAGATTGCAATGATAAGTTGAGACATTTAAACCGCACTGATTAAAAATTTTACCGAAGTACAGAAATTCTTGTTGACTTTAAATTTTTAATGCAATTTTAAAAAATTCATGTATAATTGCTACAGAAAAATTTTGAAAGGCAGGTTATACAAATGCGAATGGAAAAAATGCTTTCCGCCGCGCTGGCAGTTTCAACAATTTCGATTTTTGCTGCAAATGTTTTTGCCGCACCTATTGTCGGCGTTGATTGGAATAAAAAAATTATCACAGCCACAGGAATCGGCTACGCTCCCGAAAATGCACAAACAGATATACAGAAAAAAACTTTGGCAGAGAGTGCCGCGATTGCTGTCGCCTATAAAAATCTCGCCGAGCAAGTCGAAGGAGTTCAAGTCACCGGCGAAACGACTGTTTCAGGGATGATGCTGATTTCCAGTACAATAAAAACAAAAGTCAATGCTGTCATCAAGGGCGCGAGAAAAATCAGTTCCGAAAAGACAGATGACGGAGGAGTAGCCGTGACTTTGCAAATGCCAATTTTTGGTAGCGCAAATTCTCTCGCCGGAGTTGTCTTTGAAAAGAATGAAAAAAAATCTCCGTTCCCCGATCCTGTTCCTACAGTCGCGCCGACAAAACCGACGTATACCGCTCAAACTCCTGTTCAGCAGAGAATTGAAATTGTAGTGAGCGGCGACAGTTCTACAATAGTAAAACTTCAGAAGATGAGTTCGCCGGTTTTCAGCAACATTTTGGATTATCAGAGAAAAGTTTTTTTCACGCCTGAGGTTGTCGTCGAACCGCTTTCAAGCATAAATATTTCTTCCTTGCCAAAAGTTGAAGCTCCGCAAGATGCTCAAGTTGTAGTTCCGACTCCCCCGCAAGCTCCGAAAATTCCGCCGGTTAAAGTGCCTGTTGCGCCGCAAATTTCTACTCCGCAAAATCCGCAGACAGATTCAAAGTCTGAGCAAAAAAATTTGTCGTCCGACGCTGAAATTATTGGCGGCTACACCGGAATTATAATCGACTGCAGAGAAATGGATTTGCAAACTGTCATGTCGCCTGTCATCAAGAATGAAAATAAAGAAACAATTTACGGCGACAAAAATCTTGACTACGACAAAATTGTCGAAATTGGAATGGCTGCTTACTCGGACGGCGAGGATAATTTGGATCGCGCAGGAAAAAATCCTATCGTCGTTAGAGCCGTCGCTCTGGATAATTTTAACAGCAATCCTGTCTTGAGCGTTGCAGATTCCAACCGCGTTTTGCTGGAAAATAAATCGACTCATTTCCTCGACAGCATGAATGTAGTTTTTATCCAGTAAATTTACTTTGAAAAATTTTTTGAAATAATTTTTGAAATTGCCTTTGCCGCATTTGGCTTGGCAATTTTTTTTGCGTTCGATTTCATCTC
>CALEPR010000154.1 GCA_937910665.1 uncultured Selenomonadales bacterium | reverse complement strand
CCGCAATCGTTGGAGAAATTGGCTTGGCGAGAGATTCAATCAAAAATGTTTTCGGAGTGAAAGACGGAATCGCGCTTGCACAGGCAACGTCGATGGTCGAAGAGTTTGTCGGCAGAGATTTAACGCAGTTGAAAATTTTAATTCCTGCGGCGCAACACGAAGTCGGAACGCTGACACCTACCGCAATCGGTGAGAAACTCGGCGGCATTTCCGGCAGAAAAATTAACAAAAAACTTGTGTCGAAAGGTTTTCAAGTCAAAGACGGCAAGGGCTACAAGCTGACCGAAGAAGGCAAGCAGTACGGTGAGTTGATGCCGTTTACTCGGAACGGACACAGCGGTTATCAAATTTGCTGGAACGAAAACATTTTAAAAGTTTTGAGGTAAGCGGAGGAAAAATTATGTGGTTTATCAATTCAAACGGCACTTTTGCTGAAAATAAAGAGCTGAATACGACGGTGCGTTGCGTTTATTGTATGGACGGCTTGGTTCGCGTCAAGATTAAATACAAAACAATCGGCACGTTTACCGAAATGACGGACGCGAAAAATTTTCTTGCCGATACCGTGAAAAAGTGGAGCGAGGCGGACGACGATGTATAAAATTTTCGTCAAACTCGGCGCATATGTCTTGCTGATTTTGAGTTTTTTGTTTTTTGTGCCATTCAACGTCGGGCGACTGATTTTGAATAAAGTTCGCGAATATCTTTCAGATGTCGGATACACGGCAGAAGAAATAATCGAAAGTTGGAGTGATTCTGATGAAAACTGAAATCCTGAAAAAGTTGGCGGTAATGCTGATTGACAACAAAATTTTTCAGATAGTGGGCGTGGTGTTCATAGCGGCGTTTACGCTCGGATTTTTGAGCGGCGCGATAACGGAGTACAGCTTGACCACGAAAAGCAAAATTGTCACGGAAGTTTACACAGTCAAGCAGGGCGACACCTTTATGGATATTTGCCTTGAGTATCGCAAGCTCGACCGGCGCGATCCGTACATCTTTGAGTTTATGGACGAGATACGGCGGTTGAATCCGCAGATTGATACAAACTTGAAGGTCGGCGACGAGTTAAAAATTCAGTACAAGGAGAAAGCAGATGATTGACGACACGATTCAGATAGCCGCCGATAAGCAAAATCGTGAGACGGTCGGCGTTATCAAAAAACTTTCGTTGAACTTGGTGGAAAAATGGCGCAGAATCCGCGAATCCAACAATTACGCGATGAAGTTTTACAGACCGAAATTGATTGTGAGGTGAATAAAAATGATTAAGTTTGATGCTGACGAAATCCGCGAACTGGTGAGTACGTACATTTACGGCGACGAGATTGAAGGACGCAACGAGAAAATCCTCGATACTCTCTCTTATCTTTACGAGGACTTTGACGAGTTCGAGCGTTGCGAGTTTAACAACGGAGAAGTCAACAAGGTCTTGAATTCGTTTCAGTTCAGAGAAACCGATGAGGAGATGAGAAAAAATCAGAAGGCAATTCGCGGGGTAAACGGCGCGGATATTGCGCTGATCGCAAGCCACTTCGGTTTTATGTTCGGGATGGCTTATGCCGAAAAACTCCGCTTGAATTTTGAGTGAGGTGATCAAAGATGATTAAGTTTCGCGGTAAAAAGCTCGACGGCGAAAAAATGACGCACACCGACTTTTCGAGATTGAAAAAGGAGTGAAAAAGAATGGAGCGGCGCGATTCTCAAAAAATTTTCGTGATAAAAGATGTCAACGGGCGCGAGTGGACGACAAAGCGCGGATTAGAAATTCTGCTGGGAGTTTGCGCCGCCGATTCTAAAAAATATTTTTACGAGATAAATTTTTATCGGAGGTTGAAGAAAAAATGAGTGAAAAAATTCTGCCGCGTCCTGTGATTCGTGACGGCAACGGCAAACTTATCAAAGACCACACGCCGAGAGATTTTTATTTGAAACTGCAGGAAGAAATTTTTGAAGTAATTTTTCGCCGCGTGAATGAGAAAAACGAAAAGCGCGGTTACTTCAAGGAGAGTGATTAAGATGACAATTGACAACGTGGTAGTGGAAGTCGACCCGACGATTTTCACTGATGAGGCTCTGAAAAATTTTATTGCGGAGCGCAAGAAGAATTTTGTTGCCGAGACGTTGAAGAAAATTTCTATCCGGCGTTTGTCCGAAAACCGTTTCGCAGTCAGATATTCGACGACGGTTGAGGATTTGAAGAGCAGTTTCACGGAGACTGACGGAATAAAAATCACGGCTCGCGGATTTAATTTTGCCGAAGGAGAAGCGGAAAAATATATCAATTACGTCAAGGAAAACGCCGAAAATCCGAATGGCGAAAAGCTCACGGAAATTATTGTCACGATGTGCGACGACGGCAAAGTTGATGTTCATTACAAATTTGAAGGCGAAAAGTTTGAGCGTATCAGAAGAATTACCGGCACGCCGACAAAGTAAACCGGTAAACGCCGTAAACCGCAACTTAATTTGCGGGTTTCCAAAGTCGGAAAGCAACAGCTTTCAGAAGTAAAAACATAACTTTGGAGGTATCAAGGGATGCAAAAAGCAAATCTTGAGTTCAGGAAGATACCGTCATTAAAATTTCTTTATGAGGTAAACTGCGACGGAACAAAATTCAGAAATGCACGTTCCAAACGTTGTTTGAAGTGTTACAGACAAAGCCATAACAGCAAAACCGAATACTGGGTTGCCACTGTTCCGATTGAAGGTAGAAATCGCAAAATTTTCATTCACAAGGTTGTAGCCGAATGTTGGCTCGGCAAAAAGCCTGAAGGCTATGAAGTTGACCATATTGACCGAAACAGTTTGAATAATCACTGGACAAATTTGCGCTATGTTACGCGGAGTCAGCAAATGTTGAATCGTGACTATGTTTCAATGTGGGATACGTTGATGAAAAATTTAGCTATCGGCAACAAAGGACATATAAATCCTGTTCGGTTGAGCAATGGCGTTGAAACTATTGAATTTCCTACAGCGCGACGGGCGGCAAAATATTTGGCAAAAGTTTATCCGCATAAAAAAGAAAAATCCTTCAACGACAAATTTTATATGCGTCGCAAGCGGATTTTTGATTATGACGTTACCTATCTGAATGCAGAGACTGGACACGGCGACCAAGAAATGGGTAAGGAACAGTCCAATTTAATATCATTATTTGATGATGAATTGTATCTCGTCGGAACGACAGACCGTTGGAATAACGCCAAACGCGCGGAAGAACGCGAAAGAGTTAAGCACGGAGTTGACGATTATGATTAAAATTTGTGCTATGTGCGGGAATAATTTTGAAACAAACAAACTTAATCAAAAAGTTTGTTCCGCCGAATGTAAGCGGATGGGCAATATTATTCGGAATCGCGAATACAGAAAGAGAATGAGTAATGCTTCGAAAAAAAAGACAACGCCTCCCAAAAAAAAAGCCCAAAGAACTCTTGAATGCTATGCTTGCGGAAAAAGTTTTGAGCGGAGCTTTGCGAATGAAAAATTTTGCTCTGATGAGTGCCGTTTAAAATATTTTAAAGTGAATGAGAGAAACGGATTATGAATGAAAATTTTTTGCCGATACCGTCACTGAACAATCTCTATGAGATAAATCCGAAAGGCGTAGTGCGGAACGCGAAAACCAAAAAAGAACTTTCAGTAATGGTCGGCTTTCAATTTAAAGGCAAGCACACCAGCCGCACGGTCGCCAGTTTGTTAATGGAAGTACACGGACAAAAATCACAACTTCAAAAAATGCAGGCAATTCAATGTTCTTGCAGTGACGGCGAAAAACAATATCATTTTCAGACGCTGAAAGAATTGGCAAAATTTCTTGCGCCGAAAACTCGTTATAAACGCAAAACGATTGAAGATTATTTGAGCCAAAGGAAATCAGAAGTCGGCGTTTGGAAAATAAAATATTTTGATGAGCCGAGACCAAAAACTGGAGCTGAACACAGCAACAAAGGCAAAAAACATCGGAGGAGAGATTGAAATGAAAATCGCGATAATCGACGCTGATTTAATCGGACGCAAGCGACACAGATTTCCGAATCTCGTCTGTATGAAACTCAGCGGTTATCACAAAAATCAGGGCGATTCTGTGATGCTTAAAACAGATTACGACAGCTTGATGAGTTTTGACAAAGTTTTTATTGCAAAAGTTTTCACAGATACGCCGATTCCGGACGGTGAACTTTTCGGAAATATTCTTGAATTGCCGAATGTGGAATATGGCGGCACAGGATTTTTTTACGATAAGGCAGTGCCGTTGCCGAATGAAATTGAACACTGCAAGCCGGATTATCATTTGTACGACGAATGGCTTGCCGAAAAAGACAAAGGCGGAGCGGAATTTAAATGTTACAAAGATTATTCAATCGGATTTTTAACACGCGGTTGTTTTCGGCATTGCAGTTTCTGTGTCAATCGCCGCTCGTCAGAAGTCAGAAAACATTCGCCGCTTGCTGAATTTCTGGATACTTCGCGCAAAAAAATCTGTCTGCTTGATGATAATTTTTTCGGATACCGTGATTGGAAAAAATCTTTGCAAGAATTGCTGGACGCAAATAAGCCGTTTCATTTCAAACAAGGATTAGATGTTCGGCTGTTGGACGAGGAAAAAGCGAGCTCGCTTTTCAAGGCGAGATATGACGGCGATTTTATTTTCGCTTTTGACGATATTCGTGACGCTCCGATAATTGAGGGAAAATTAAAACTCATTCGGCAACACACAAATAAAAATGCAAAATTTTACGTGCTGTGCGGATATGACAGACGCGGAAAATATGACAAAGATTTTTGGAAGGCGGATATTTTAGGCACATTTGAACGGATACGGATTCTGAAAAAACATAAAAATACACTGCCTTATATAATGCGCCACGAAAATTATTTACGCTCACCATATCGCGGGATGTACATCACAATAGCAGAATGGTGCAATGTTCCGCAAGTTTTCAAAAAACTTGGATTCAGAGAATTTTGCTACAGTCGAAAAAATTGCAAGTCTAGAGGAATTTATCTTGAAAAATTTCTTCGTGAGAATAGTATTTCGGAAAATGAAATATGCGGCTGAAAAATTTATTCTTATTTCAGATTAGCCGCAGAAAATGAGATAACGGAGGAGAGATTGAAATGAAAATCGCGGTAGCGAGAAAAGAATTTACGGACACTTTGAAAATTGTCGCGAAGGCGTTGGCGGTAAAATCAAACACGCCGATTTTGAGCGGAATTTATCTTTCGGCGGCGGCAAGTTGCGTTGAAATTCAGGCGACGGATTCAACTGTCGGGATAATCGCGAAAATTGCGGCAAACGTCGAGGAAGAAGGCGAGACCGTCATTATCGGAAAAAAACTTTGCGAAATTGCGTTGAAACTCGACGGCGACATAGTGACAATTTCCACAGACGAACACGGCGCGGAAATTCACAGTAACAGCGCGAAATATAATTTGCTCACCTACAACGCGGATGATTTTCCGAAAATTCAAGTCGAGGAAGATGCGCAGACTTTCACGCTTCGGCAAGCGCAGTTTAAAGATTTGGTGCGAAAGACAGCTTTTTCCGTGTCGAAGGACGACAGCCGACCGATTTTCACGGGCGTTTTGTTCAAAATTGATGGCGAGAATTTGACATTGGCGGCGACGGACACACACAGATTGGCGGTTGCTACGGAAAAAATTTCTGTGCCGATTGATGAGTTTAAATTTATTGTTCCAGCGAAAATTTTGCAGGATATTTCGGCGATGTTCGACGTGGGCAAAGAAATAAAAATCGGCTGCGCGAACTCGAAGGCGACTTTTATCTTTGATAATTTACTTGTGACGGCGCGGCTTATCGCGGGCGTTTATCCTGATTTTGAAAAAGTTTTTCCGAAGGAAAACGAAATTTTTGCGACGATTGAAGTTGTGGAATTTAAAAACGCGCTTGAACGAGTGGCGATTATCGCGAAAGAAACGGAGTATCAGACGGTGAATTTTGTTTTTGCGAATGACGCGCTGAAAATTTCTGCGTTTTCAAGCGACATCGGCGAGGCGGAAGAATATATTTTGGCGAAAATAAGCGGCGGCGAGTTGGAGATTTCCTTCAACTACAGCTATTTCACGGACGTTTTGAAAATTTTGGATGCGGAAAAAATAACGCTCGGAATGAAAACACCGCTTGCGCCGATAGATTTGCAAGTCGGAAATTTCCGTTATGTTGCCACACCTGTAAGGAGACAGTGAAATGAAAATTGGAAAAATATTGTCGGTGATATTTGATTTGATAATTCTGGTAGCAATTTTTGTTGGAATTTATCAAGTCGAAGGTGAAAACAAAACTATAATGTTTGCAATTTTTATGACTTACTGCAAAACGTTGGCGATTTTCCAAAAATTGGAACGGAGAAGCTGGAATGAAAAAGGTTGAAAAAATCTGTCCGTTTTGTGGAAAAAAGTTTTTGCCAACCTTTGGAAACACAGATATTGTTCGGCATTATGTTATGTAATGGCTGAAGATTGGAAATGGAGAGAACTTCAGAGGAGAAAAACAAAATGAAGATTATTGAACGTGAAATTCCTCAACCTATGGAAATTTACCGCCATTTTAAAGGCAAAAGATATGTCATTGTGAACGGTGAAGCTACGAATTGCACAAATGGCGCAGACGCTGATGAAAAATTTGTCATTTATTGCGATCTGTTGGGGCGTTATTACTACATTCGCAAACGCTCAGAATTTTTGTCGCCTGTCGATAAAGAAAAATATCCTGATGCCAAGCAAGAATGGCGTTTTGAGAAGGTAGGTAGAGTGTTTTGAAAATTATTGAACCTTCAGTAGAGTTAATGCGCGATTTTGACGGCGCGGAAGTTATGAAATTTTTGGAGCGTTGCGGGAGAACGGCGTATCAGTCGGAGAAAAATATCACCGAAGACAGCGCGGAGAAATTTATTCGCAACATAATCAAGCGCGAACACGAAAGCGTTTTGGAGCATTTCAGTTGCACTTTCAAAATTATTTGCGACAGAGGAGTTATGGCGGAACTTACACGTCACCGTCTTGCAAGTTTCACGATTGAATCAACTCGGTTTAACGCTTATGACGAATTAACTTTCATCAAGCCTGAAGATTTTTTACTTGAAGATGATGAATTTGCACATTGGAAAAATTTAATGAAATGCATTGAAGTGGAATATGAATATTTACGTAGAACTTGGTGCAGACCACCCGAACAAGTGCGAGCAATTCTGCCGAGCAGTTTAAAAACTGAAATTGTTATGACGGCGAATTTGAGAGAATGGCGTACGGTTTTAAAACTTCGCACGGATAAGGTGGCGCATCCTCAAATGATTCAAGTTGCGAATATGATTCTCGAAGTCTTGAAAGAAAAGTTACCAATTATTTTTGAAGATATTGGAGTGTGATTGAATGAGTGGTGAAATGTGGGACGAAATTATCGCGGAATTTGAAAATATGTCAGACGAAGAATTTCTTAGATTGGTTAAAGAGTGCGAAGAAAAGCCGGAATTTAATTTTGCCATTGTGAACAATCAGTTAATAGGATTTCCGGCGACGACTGATGATTCTGAGGAGATTGACGATGAAATTTGAAATTGAAGACAATTACATCGGTTGCCGAAAAATTTATGAATCGTTGTCCGAGCAAGAGAAAAAATGGTTCGGAGTATATAGCGACGGCGAAGAATATATCGTCAGCCGCAAAATGATTGAAATTGACGGCGAGCCTGCAGGATTTTGTGAAGTCGGCGATTGCGGACTGATACCGGGCGGAATTATCGGCGACTGCATTGTCTACGTCGCTGTTGCGCCAAAATATCGTTTGAGAGGAATCGGCTTTGCACTCGTCAACGAAGTCGTGAAAAGTTTCAAGGAAAACGGCTTTTTTTCATTGACATATCGCGTTGATAAAAATAACACGGCGAGCATTAAACTTGCGGAAAGTTGCGGTCTTGTGAGACTTCCTCAAAATATGATTGATGAAAATATTCGCGAAACAGAATATGTTTATGTAGCCGGAAAGATAGATTTTTGAGGATACTGGAGTGTGATGAAAAATGTTGATTGTCAGTCAGTGCGGTACAGGATTTTTTAACTCGGCGCATTTTGTCGGCGCGTGGATTAAAAGCTATAACGACAGACAGTTTCTTTTGAAAGCCGTCTTCGCAAACAAAGAAGCAATTCTCGGCGTGTACGATTCCAAAGACCGCGCAATGAACGCACTCAACAAAATGATGAATCGTTTTGAAAAAGAATGGAGACCGACTATCGATATTTATCAGACTGAAAGCGGCGAGGATAACGACGATGATTAAAGTTAAAATCGAAAATTATCAGATTTACATCGACGGCAAGCCGTTGAAAAAAGTTGAGAATCTTGACAAGCCGATTGAAAAACAGCGTGAGGATAAAACGCATTATTTTCGCAAGAAAAAATGGAAGAAAAAATCTCGAAAGGAATGCAAGCAATGAAAAATGATTTTTTGCCGATTCCTTCCGCGCCGGGCTACGAAATAAATTCTCAAGGTTTTGTCAGAAATATTCGCACAGGCAAAATTCTCAAGTCGTATAAGCACAAAGACCGACCAGCACCGAAGATTTACATTCCGAAATATCACATTCGACAGACGGCTGAATCGTTGCGTCGTCAAGCTGTGATTGAACATCGCGAAAAAGACAGAGAAACTTCTTGGTTGCCGATACCTTCCGTCAACGGAAAATATGAAATTAACAATCGCGGCGTTGTAAGAAATACAAAAACAAAATACATCAAGCAGACGAGGCTCTGTCGCGGTTGCAAATGCGTTATGTTGTCGGTTGAAGGCAAATCGGTAAATCGCGGAATAAACAGCTTGCTCTGGGAAGTTCACGGAAAAATAAATTCAAAGCAACATCCGCGAATTTGCTCGGTGAAAATCATCAAAGAAAAAGAACATCATCGTTTCAAACTTCAAAAAGATTGCGTAAAATTTCTTTGCGAAAAAGAAAATTACAGCGAAGATTATGTCAGAAAAAAATTAGGTCGTCGCGTCGAATTTTTCTGCGGTTGGCAAATTTTTTACACAGAATCCGATTAAAAAATTTTTCACAAAATAAAAACGCACCGCCGCCAGCAGTGCAAATAGATTTTAACATATTTGTTTGCGTTGTCAAAGGAGCGGAAAGAAGATGACGTTTGAGGAATTAAACATCGTGAGGAAACTCAAAAAACAAATTGCCGACGAAGAACAAAAACTTCAAGGATTCAGAGATTTGGCGCAGTCAATCACGCCGCAAGCCACGCGAGTGACACTCCGCGAAGGCAAAAAAGAACTCAGCTATACTTGCCTTGACGCACAGCCGAAAGGAACGAGCAAAGATTCGCGAGTTGAAATGATTGCGACGCTGATTGTGGACACGGAAAAAATTATCGAAAATTTGAAAATTCAGCTTGAAAAAGAAACACCGCTCCTCATCAAAAAAATTCAAGCAGAATTTCCTGACGGCACGGAGCAAAGAATTTTGATAAGCCGTTATATCGTCGGACAAAGTTTTCGCGAGATTGCGCGAATATTTCATTATTCTTTGCGTCACATTTTCCGAGTTCACGACAGAGCGAAAAAAAAATGTCACCACCATGTCACATCGATGTCATATTGTGTCACCAGTGGTCAATGTGATATAGTAGACTTGAAAAAACTGTGTACGGAAAAACTTCACAACGGTCTTGACGTAAACGACTAAGAAAAAATTTTTCTTCCGCTGAAAGGCGGATTTTTTATTTGCAGGTGAAAAATTTTGAGAACGACAGAAGAAATGCAACTCGTGGCGATTGAAAAACTTGTGCCATACGCGAACAATGCGCGGACACATTCGCCGGAACAAATAAATAAATTGCGTTCATCGCTCCGAGAATTCGGCTTTATCAATCCGATTTTGATAGACAGGAACTTCGGAATAATCGCAGGACACGGGCGAGTAATGGCGGCGAAGGCAGAAAATATTTCCGAAGTGCCTTGCGTTTTCGTTGACGGCTTGACCGAAGCGCAGAAAAAAGCGTACATCCTTGCCGACAATCGACTTGCACTTGACGCGGGCTGGGACGAGGAACTTTTGAAAATCGAGCTCGAGGAACTCAAGGAATTGAATTTCGACATTTCGTTCACCGGCTTCGACGACCTTGAAATCGAAAATTTTTTCGACGACGACGATACTGAAGTCGAGGAAGATAATTTTGATATTGAGGAAGAGCTGAAAAAGCCGTGCATTTCAAAATTCGGCGACGTTTGGACGCTCGGCAAGCACAAAATTATTTGTGGCGATTCAACTTTGCCGGAAACTTATCAAAAACTTCTCGGCGATAAAAAAATAAATCTGGTTTGCACAGATCCGCCATATTTCGTAAATCTCGAAAGTACGTCAGGAAAAATCTCAAACGACGATTTGAACGATGCGGACGGCTACAAATTTTTGATGTCGGCTTTCAAAAATTTTCATTCGGCAATGGCGAAAGACGCGTCAATTTATGTTTTTTATGCGACGGCGAAGGCGAGAATTTTTCACGACGCATACGAGGACGCAGGATTTAAAGTCGGCGCAGGTCTTGTTTGGAAGAAAAATCAACTCGTTTTGACGCGAACGGATTGGAAATATATTCACGAGCCGATAATTTACGGCTGGAAACGTGACGGTACTCACCGATGGTTCGGAGACCAAAAACAAACAACTGTGTTCGAGTTCGACCGAATAAAAAATTCTCAAACTGAAGGCTGCGGACATCCGTCAAGCAAACCTGTTCCGCTAATCGCGTATTTAATTCGGCAAAGCACGAATCGAAACTGTTTAGTGCTGGACGGATTTTTAGGCAGTGCGTCAACACTCATAGCTTGTGAACAACTCGGCAGAATTTGTTTCGGAATTGAGCTTGAGCCAAAATTTATTGACGTTGCTGTCGAAAGATATGCGGCGACCGTCGGCAATTACGAAAATATTTTTGTTGAGCGTGACGGCGAAAAAATTTCTTACGAAAAAATTTTGAAAATGTGAAAAAAAGACTTGCTATTATCTCCGAAAAGAGTGATATATACGCTACCGAAAGGAAATTCACAAAATTGAAGGAGATAACAAAAATGACAATCACGGTAAAGCAAGCTCAAAACGGCAAGACGATTTTCTACATCGACGGCAAACGCAAAAAAGTCGCGGACGTTAAAAATTTGGTTCTCGGCGTTCTCAATGGCGAACTGAACGAAAAAATTGTTGCAGACGTTACGGTCGCAGGTTGGTTCATTTTTGCGAATCACTACGGCAAGGTTGACAAAATCGAGTGGTTTGACGGCGAAATTCAAAACAAAGTTAAGCCGATAATCACCGGCGAAGGATTTTTCCAGCGTTTGACCTTCGAGCCTGTGCAAGAAAACTCCGAAGAAAACTTTACAATCAGCTTGCCGAAAAAAATTTTCACGGAAACCGCGATAAATAATTTCAAAGCAATTTTGGCAAGCAAAGCGAATTTGATAAAATCGGCAATCGGAATTGACAACGTCGATTTTGAAGTTTCGGAAAACGAACTGAAGTTTAACTGGTTCAGCAACGCGCCGAGTGCGGACGAATTTCAAGCCTACAGCGATTTTATTTGCAAGGTTGGCGAGCTTGCGAAAAAACAAAAGCGCGTGACGGCAAAAGAGCGCGAAGTTGAAAATGAGCGGTATGCCTTCCGCTGTTTTCTTTTGAGGATTGGAATGATTGGTTCGGAATTTAAAACCAGTCGAAAAATTCTTCTTGAAAAACTTGCCGGAAATTGTGCTTTCAGGAGCGGACACCGCCGAATGGAGACATTGAAAACGGCGTAACCGCGCCACTTTTTGAAAATTGTATACAAAGATACTTGCTCCTTTCGACTTGATATAAATGTGCTTTAGAGTGATATATACACACGATAAAACACACGCGGCAAGCGAAAGGAGCAAATCAAAATGAAAAATCAGACAATCGGAGTGGAAATCGAAATGACAGGGTTGACGCGCAAGGCGGCGGCAGAGACGGTCGCAAAGCACTTTGGCGCAACGGCGGTTTACGTCGGCGGAAATTACGACGCTTACGAAGTCAAAGACAACGGCGGCAGAATTTGGAAGCTGATGTACGATTCGAGCATCAAAGCGCAGATGAAACTTGAGCGCGGCTACATCGACACGCTCACCAACAGCGAAGGTTACGAGTACAAGGTCGAATTGGTTACGCCGATTCTGAATTACAGCGACATTGAAACCTTGCAGGAGATTGTCCGCGAGATTCGCAAAGCCGGAGCGTTGGTAAATCCGAGCTGTGGAATGCACATCCATATTGGCGCGAAAGACTTCACGCCGCAGACAATCAAAAACTTGGTCAACAATCTTGCGAGCAAAGAAGACCTTTTGATTCACGCCTTGAAAGTTCACGAAAACAGGCTTGTACAATATTGCAAAAAAACGAGCCAGCGTTTTTTGAAAGAACTCAACGAAAAGAAACCTGAGACGATGGCACAGCTGGCGGCAATTTGGTACAATGAGCCGGAGAGCAGAGCGGTTCGCGGTCACGGACATTACGATTCCAGCCGCTACACGATTTGCAACCTTCACGCCTTGTTCACGAAAAAGACAATCGAGTTCAGAGTTTTCAACAGCACGCTCCACGCGGGCGAAGTCAAAGCGGCGATTCAATTTTGCCTTGCCTTGACGCACCAAGCGAAAACCACGAAAAAAGCGATTTACCGCCCGACAGTCAGCGACAACGAAAAATATACCTTCAGATGCTGGATGCTTCGATTGAAACTTAACGGCGACGAATTTAAAACTTGCCGCCATCACCTTTTGAAAAACCTCGAAGGCAACAGCGCGTGGCGGAACAGCGAAGCGGCATAAAAAATAAACCGAATTAACCAAACAGGCGGCGAAAGCCGCTTTTGGCAGTAGGAGGCTGATTTTTATGAAAAGAAAAATTTACATCGCGTACGGCTCAAATATGAGCGAAGAGCAAATGGCGTTTCGCTGTCCGGACGCAAAACTCATCGGTACAGGAAAATTAAAAGATTGGCGGCTGATGTTCAAAGGCAGTTTGTCCGGCAATTACGCGACAATCGAGCGTGAAGAAAATTGCGAAGTGCCTGTCCTGCTGTGGAAAATATCGGCGCGAGACGAAAGAAATCTTGACCGTTATGAAGGTTGTCCGACTTTTTATTACAAAACTGAAATCGAAGTCGAAACGGCTGACGGCGAAGTTTTAACCGGCATTGTTTACATAATGCACGAGGACAGGAAACTCGGCTTGCCGACAAATTATTATTACGGCGTACTCCGAGACGCGTACGAGAAATTTCATTTTGATTTAAAAATTTTGGAAGAGGCTATGAAGTTTAGCGATACAGGAGATTTTGACGGCGAATTTTCCGACGAATAAAATTTTTTACCGACAGAAAATTTTCGCTTTCAAATTGAAATTTTGCCGCGATGAGCGGCTTTTTTTATTGGAGCGATTTTTATGTCGACAGAAAAAAATTTATGGGAGCGGCAGGAAAATGAATCGAACAAAGCATTTCAAGCATTTTGCATTTATCGCGACTTGGGCGCAGGAAGAACGCTGGCGAAAGTAGCGGAAAAGTTACGGAAAAGTTACGATTTAATCCGGCGATGGTCGAAAAATTATTTTTGGCAGAATCGAGCGGACGCTTGGGACAAATTTATTTCGGAAAAGGCGGCTGAAAAAGCGGCTGAAGAATATTCAAAAATGCTTGAAGTGCAAATAAATCTCGGAAAAATGCTACAGGCAAAAGCCGCAAAAGCAATTCAAAATATCGACTTCGAAAATGTTTCGATAAAATCTCTACCGTCAATCGTCAATGCAATAAATATTGGCGTTGAAATTGAGCGCACGGCACGAGAATTAAATTTACAAAAGCCTTCTGAAAAAATTTCTTCAGAAAATATTTTTGTGGAAACTTTGACAAAAATTTGGGCTGACCGAAAGGAGTGAGACGCGTGGAAAACCTCACTGAAAAGCAAAAAAGATTTGTCGACTTTTATATCCAGACAGGCAACGCAAGCGAGGCGGCGCGTCTCGCAGGTTATGAGGAAAAATCAGCGCGGCAGGTTGCAAGCCGGTTGTTGACAAATGCTAACATAAAAAACGCTATTGACGCACGATTAAAGCAACTTGAATCGGAGCGCATTGCCAAAGACAAAGAAGTTCTCGAATATTTGACGGCGGTAATGCGTGGCGAAGTCGTTGAATCCATACCAACACAGATAGGCACGGGCAACGGAATTTTTCACACGGAGCTTTTAGATAAACCGCCTTACATAAAAGACCGCTTGAAGGCGGCAGAAATGCTTGCAAAAGTTCACGGATTATTCACCGAGAAAACCGAAGTCAAAGTCGATGCCGCACAACTTTTGATAGATACTTTGACCAGCGTATGGGAGCGCAAAGATGAATGAAATCCGTCGCGGCTTGGCGGCTTATTGCAACAATCCGTGTTTGTTCGTCAAAGATATTCTCGGCGCAGAGCCTGATACTTGGCAAGCAGAGGCACTCGACGCACTTGCAAAATATTCTCGCGTCGCAATCCGTTCAGGTCACGGCGTAGGAAAAACCGCGCTGGAAAGTTGGTCGATTTTGTGGTTTTTATTTTCTCGTCCGACGCCAAAAGTACCGGCAACCGCTCCGACGCAAATTCAGCTTTATAATATCTTATGGCCCGAAATTTCAAAGTGGATGAAACGGTCGCCTGTGTTGAATGAGTTATTTGAATGGCAACGCACACAAATTTATTTCAAGGCAATGCCGGAGCGTTGGTTCGCAACGGCGAGAACGGCAAGCAAGCCTGAAAATATGGCAGGTTTTCACGAAGAACACCTGCTTTTCGTTTTGGACGAGGCAAGCGGTATTCCGGACGCAGTCTTCGAGGCAATCGAAGGAGCATTAACTACATCGGACGCGAAACTTTTAATTTGTGGCAATCCGACAAAAAACAGCGGATTTTTTAAGCGAGCATTTTTCGAAGACCGCGAATTGTACTACACGATGAAAGTTTCCAGTTCGGGCGCGGCGAGAGTTTCTGATAATTACTGCAATCGACTTATCAGGCAATACGGCGAAGATTCTGACGTTGTGCGAGTACGCGTACTGGGCGAATTTCCAAAGGCGGAATCGGACGGGCTTATCGCTCTTGAACTTGTTGAGGCGGCGACTATGAGAGAAGTTGAAGAAGTCGGCGAATTTCATATCGGCGTTGATGTTGCACGTTTCGGAAATGACGAAACAGTTATTTTGCCGAGAATCGGAAATAAAGTTTTAGAAATTTTTCACTACACGAAAACGGACACGATGACAACGGTCGGCAGAGTTATTCACGTCACGGAAAAAATTATGACTGAAAAAAATTTACAAAAAGTTTTTATTCACGTTGACGACGACGGAGTTGGCGGCGGAGTGACGGACAGACTTCGCGAAGTCGTGAGAGAAAAAAGAATTTACGCAAGCATTATTGATTGCCACAACGGCGGCTCTGCGGAAGACAAAGAACATTACGCAAACTGGGCGACAGAAAATTGGTTCAGATTGAAAGACAGATTTGTTGACGGAGAAATTTCCTTGCCGCGTGATGATGAGTTGACGGCGCAACTTTCAACGAGAAAATATCTTTTAAATTCTCGTGACCAGCTGATACTTGAAGATAAAAAAACTTATAAAAAACGAGTAGGGCGTTCACCTGACAGGGCGGACGCTTTAGTTTTGGCGTTTTCGTCGAGCGGAAAAAATATTTCTGCACCGCCGATTTTCACGCCGCACACAAGTTACTGGAGATGACAAAATGCCACAAGAAATCGGACGCATTGGCGTAAAAAGATACGGCGGCAGATTTTACGAAGAATTTCTGCGCGAGTTGCAAGGAATTAACGGTGTTCGCGTCTACGAAGAAATGAGCGAAAACGATGATGTTGTCGGTGCGATTCTTTTTTCCATAAAAATGTTGATTCGTCAATGTGACTGGAGCGTTCAACCTTCGGGCGGCGAGGAAGTCGATAAAAAATCTGCAGAGTTTGTCGAAAGTTGTCTTCACGATATGGCAATGACTTGGACAGACACAATCTCGGAAATTTTATCTTTTTTGACTTTCGGCTGGAGCGTTCACGAAATTGTTTATAAGCGACGAATGGGACGCAAAAAAGATTCTCGCCTTGACAGCAAATATTCCGACGGGCTTATCGGCTGGCAAAAATTACCGATTCGCAGTCAAGAAAGTTTGTATCAATGGGAGTACGACGATGACGACAACTTGATAGGATTTACTCAAATTCCTGCGCCGAGTTTTAAAATGATTACCATTCCGATTGATAAATTGCTTTTATTTCGAACTGAAAGCCGAAAAGATAATCCTGAAGGTCGAAGTATTTTGCGTTCGGCTTATCGAAGCTGGTATTTCAAAAAACGTTTGCAGGAGATAGAAGGAGTTGGAATCGAGCGCGACCTTGCCGGTTTTCCTGTGCTAATCGCTCCTGAAAAGGTTGATATTTGGAACAGCGAAAATCCTCAATCAATCGCACTTCGTGCGGCTTGCGACACTTTGATAAAAAATATTCGCCGCGATTCTGCCGAAGGAATTACACTTCCTGCAGATTGGAAACTTGAATTGGTTTCCACAGGCTCGCGCCGCCAATTCGACACTTCGGCAATTATTGAGCGTTACGACACGCGAATTGCGATGACGGT
The DNA here is from genome assembly GCA_937910665.1 of uncultured Selenomonadales bacterium. GTDB lineage: Bacteria > Bacillota > Negativicutes > Selenomonadales > Selenomonadaceae > Quinella. The sequence goes on along the minus strand of CALEPR010000154.1, from coordinate 55,931 downwards.
TTTGGCGGATTTTATTTTTCTCGGACACCAAAACACAGGCAGCTGGGCGTTGTCGAGCGACAAGACCGAACTTTTTGCAATGGCAATCGGCGCATTTTTGGACATAATTTGCGAAGTTTTCAACCGAAAAGCAATTCCGCAACTTATCAGCGTCAACGGTAATTATTTTGACGGCTTGACTGATTATCCGAAGTTGATTCACGGCGACATTGAAACTCAAGACTTGGAAAAACTCGGCGGCTTTATCGAAAAAATGACCGGCACAGGAATTATCACTCCTGATGAAGGCATTGAAGATTATCTGCGCCGTCAAGCCGGATTGCCTGAAAGAGTTGATAAATTTTCGGAGGCTGAAAATGTTCATCTTCAAGAGAGCGATTAAAAAAAATACACCTTCGGAAGAGGCACAAGAACTTTTGGCGCGGCTGAATTCTTTCCTCGACGAAAATTCTCCGCAACTTACCTATTGGCTCACGAAAATTTTTAAGGAACAGCAAAATTCTGTGACTTATGCGGAACTCGAACGAGCGGCGGCAGCAGGCTTTGAAAATGAAATTCGCAAGTGGCAGGAAGATTACGCAAGGTTTGTGAACGAAAAATTAAATCCGCTGTGGCGTTCGGCAATTAACGAGGGCGCAAAACATTTTTCCGAAAAACACGGAAATGTTTTTTACGACAGCGACAGATTTGTTAAAGATTGGCTGAACAAACACGGCGCGGAATTTGTCACGAACATCAACGCCGAAACTCGACAAGCGATAAAATCTATTTTGGCTTACGGTCAAGATAATGGAATGTCGATGAAAGAAATTGCAAAAATGATTCGTCCGACAATCGGCTTGAATCAAAGGCAAGCGGCGGCTAATCTCAGATACCAAAACAAAGTCAGAGAAAATTTGCTGAAAAACCATCCGCGAATGACGCAAGCGAAAGCCGAAGAAAAAGCGCAAGCGGCGGCGTTAAAATATTCAAGCAAACAGCACAGACAACGTGCGGAAATGATTGCTCATACCGAACTTTCATTTGCTTACAATCGCGGCACACACGAATCGGTCAGACAGGCAATGTCAAACGGCTTAATGGGTCGTTGTGAAAAAGTCTGGACGACAGCCGGAACAAACAGAGTTTGCGGTCGCTGTATGGATTTAAGCGGCACGGTCGTCGGCTTTGAAGATAAATTTTTTAATTCAAGCGTGACGGACGGACAGACACCGCCTTTACATCCGCGTTGTCGCTGTGTTATAGTCTATCGTGAAATTGACGAGCCGAAAAGAAATTCGCGCTCGGATTATTTGGAAATAAAAGGATTTGCGGCAACAGTAATTAAACCGAATAATTCTGATGAGTTAAATGGCTTGCTTGAAAAATATGTGACACCAGATTATTTTTTGGTTAACAGAGTTATGAACAAACCAATCGCTTGCGATATGGCAGAAGGAAAAATTCTTTACAATCCACAATATCCATATTGGTACAAGTACGATACAGTTGAAGCCGTAACTCACGAAATATCACATTTAATTGATTTGGAAAACGAAATAAGTTTGTCTCTATCAAATGAAATTTTTGAGATTGCTGACAAGGTTAATAAAATTCTTTTGAGTAACCGAAAACATTACAAAAATTTGTTAAGTGGTTCTCTCGGCGAAAATATGAGTGTTAGCGATTTGGTGGCGGCGATTACTTATACCGAGCTTTCTGGAATTTTCGCACACGAAAAAGATTACTGGACAAAATCTCCAGGAAATAGAGAACGCGAAATCGTAGCAAATTTAATGACAATTCATTACACAAATGATAAAATAGGTCTGGAATTTGTAAATAGCATAATTCCGCTAAAAGAATTACTGAAGGAGTTGAAAAAGTGCTATGGGACCGAAGTTACCAAGAGACGTGATTGATTTAATCCGAAGAGCGGAAAAAGAATTGCCGGGTGAATTTGTGGCATATCCTCTTGATTCAGGTTTGACGGTTGAAGAGTTTCGCGACAGTTTGTTGGAACGGCTTAAAAATGCCAAGAAAAAGAAATCGGAAACTTCAAGCTAAAAATTTTAATTGCTGTTGAGCGGTTTTTTGTTTGGAGCGTGAGAAAATGCAAAACTTCAAGAAAATTTACTTGATACTGCGGACGCTTGAACGAGCAATGAAGTCAAGCGAAATTGATGAGCTGTTTCGGTTAGGAATAGCCGAGCGAGATTTAGTTTCGCTTTGTGAAATGTTGCAGGACGAAGGTTACGTCAAAGGCTTTCAAGTGCAAGAATTTATCGGTGGACAGAAAATCGGAATTTACGACGGCACGAAAATTACATTGCGCGGCTTGGAATATCTGAACACGAATCCGCTAATGGAAAACGCGCGGAAAGAACTCAGCGGAATATGATTAAGGCACTTTTCGGAGTGCTTTTTTGATGAGGTGAGAAAATGATATTGTCGGAGCAAGAGGCGCATTGCGTGGCAAGATTACTGCAAGCAAGTTTGTATGGTGGCGATGACAAAAGTTTTGGCTGTCCGCTTGACGGCTGTCAATATTGCAAAGTGCAGTGCTATAAACAAGCAGAAAGTTCTCTGATATTCAATCAGCTGAGAAACAGATTTACCGAAGAAACCGGCGTAGACGTTGGCGCAGAAATTTACGGCACATTACCGAACTCAAGATTTCCGTATAAAAAATTCCTGAAGAATGCCAATGCAGAAATAATCGACTACTTCAGGAATAGATTTTCAGATATTTAAACTCCTTTCGAGGAGATTATAACACACAAAGCACTTTGTAAAATGCGGAGTGCTTTTTTGTTGGCGAGGTGGAAAGATGGACGACATTGAAAAATTGACGCAAGAAAACGCCGAACTCAAGCGACAACTCAAAAGTCGGTGTCTTCAAGATGAGTTTGATATTGGCACTGTAAAATTCACGGAGCAAGAAGCACATTGCGTGGCACGAATGTTGCAAGGCGCGGTTTACGGCGAAGATTTTCTTTCTGGCTGTTCGTTTTGCAAATTTCAATGCAGTTTGGTTAATCGCAATAAATACTCAGAAAAAATTTATCCGACAAAGCCGCGTTGGCGGCAAATTTTAGACAAGCTGACAGAAATAACAGGCGTTGACTGCGGAGTAATGGACGAAGGAAATTTGTACGGCTCAAAATTTCCGTATAAAAGATTTTTGAAAAATTCCAATGCGGAAGCCAAAGAATATTTCAGAAATTATTTCTCTGATTGTGAATTTGCTGAATAAAATTTTGTGGTTGGAGCGTGATAACTTTGGAAGAAAAAAATAATCTGCCGTATCAGATAGAGACTTGCAGAGCCAAAACGCAGACATTTTTTTCAAATATCGGAAATTCTATGGTTTATGTCAGCGTGACTATGCAGGAATTGCCGAAAAAAATTTCTCCGCCAAATTGCGGAAATCATAAAAGCGTCGGAGAATTTCTGAAATTCTTGGCAGAGTTTATCGACCAAAGACCGATAGCAGAATCTTTCAATCAATGCGCGAGCCAATCATAACCGGCGCGACTTATCCGAAAATTAAAAGGATAATTTTTTCCTAAAACGAAAACACAGTCCATAATGAATCCGCAATCCTGTAAATATTCCGTGATATGTTCGGTCAACATTTCATCGAAATTACAAGAATGAGCAATAAACTCAGTATCAATGAAATCAAAAATTTCGTTAGTTTCTGCGGCTTCGTTGAGAAAAATTTTCGCGTAATCGCGAATTTGCATCATAAGCCAACTCCTTTCGAGGAGATTATATCACACAAAGCACTTTGCAAAATGCGGAGTGCTTTTTTATTTGGCAAGATTTATTTCGCTCTTGAAAAATGAGGAGGAATTTTTATGGCAAAGAAATTTGGTGGAATCGAATTAGGCGAGACTTTTGGCGGTTATGAAATTGCCAACTTGCCTGTAAACAAACTTCCGCAAGAGGTAGCGTCGGCGATGGGCGCAGTTAACAGCACGCCGCTTTTGGGTGCGACTTACAATCCGATTTGGTACGTCGGCAAGCAGACTGTGAACGGCGTGAATTATTTGTTCATTGCTGAAGACATTCGTGCGACGAAAAACAAGGATAAATCAATCGTCGGGCTTGTCATCAATGTGCCGCCGGGCGAACAATCCATTCAAGGCGCGGGAGCGAAAATCGACAGAATCATCGAGAGCGAAGAACTTGCGCCGGAAATTCAAGCGGCGTTCGCCACTGCGGAAAAAACTCTCGTTGGAGTTTCCTACAAACCTGTGATGTATATCGGCAAACAAATTGTGCGCGGAGAAAATCATTTTATCGTTTGCGAGGCGAAGACGATTTATCCTAACGCGCAACCGAGAGCTGTCGTTTTTGTACTCAATATTTTTGAAGGCAAGCCGTCAATCGTCGGAATTTTGCCGATAAGTGCAGGAACGAAAGACGAGCAAACGCTTTTCGGTTATGCTTTCACTTGGTAATCCGTAAACAAAAAAAAACTTTTCAAGAGCGAAATAAGTTTTGTCAAAAAAATTTAGTTACGAGAAATTTCGTAGCTAAAATAATTGCGTAGGTGAGAAAAATGAATGATGTCAAACTCGAAGGAAAATTTGAAATACAAAAGTCGAGCGAAGAAAAAAGACTTGCGTTTGGCTGGGCGAGCGTCGCGAATATTGTGGACGGTCAAGGTGACGTAATCGACGCGGAGGAATTGGAGCAAGCGGCTTACAATTTTGTGAGATTTTACCGAGAAGGCGGAGAAATGCACGAGCGCGGCGGTTGTGCTGAACTTGTCGAAAGCATTATTTTCACGCCGGAAAAGTTAAAAGCACTCGGCTTGCCGAAGGATTCTCTTAAAACAAGTTGGTGGATTGGATTTTATGTCACTGACGACGAAGTTTGGAAAAAAGTTAAAAGCGGAGAGTATTCGATGTTTTCAATCGAAGGAAAAGCCTTCCGCGAAAAAATTTAATCGAAAGGAGTAAAAATTATGCCTGCAAAATTAAAAAATCTTGAAGTCACGAGCGTGGATTTTGTGGACGCAGGAGCAAATCCGGGCGCAAAAATTTCTCTGTACAAAAGAGCGGACGAAAAAACCGATTCTGAAGAAACAGTTCTGTCGAAATTTGCGAAGTCAATCGGAGTGAGCGAGGAAGAATTTACTGACGCTTTTGTTTCGAGTTTGACGGCGACTGTGGAAAAATTTTCAAAAGCCGGAGAAGTAAATACGCCTGCAGTCAACGCAGACGACGAAGAAAAAAATTCCGAGCCGATTGAAGATAATCCTGACGACGATCCGACAAAAAAAGTCGACGAGAAATTTGCAAAGTCTGAAGAAAAAGAAGTGGAGGAAAAATCAATGGAAAATGATTTGAGGAAAAAACTCGACGCGGTACAGCTTGCCGCAATCGAGAGCATTGAAAAAAGTTTGGGTGTACGCATCAGCCTTGAAAACGACGGCGCAGTCGATGCCGGAACAGTGGAAGAAAATCCTGCGCCGATTATCGAGGAAAAAATCGTAGAAAAATCTGTGGAAAAAAGTTCTGAAGTCGAAAAATCCGAAGAAGTTGCCGATTTGACAGAAGCGTTGGCGCAGGTCGTGAAAAATTTACAAGGCAAAGTCGAAAAAGCCGAAGACAAAGAATTTATCGAGTTTGCAAAGAAATATGAGATTCTCGGCTTGAAGGCAGAAGAACTCGCGCCGATGTTGAAACAGGCGAAACGTAGCAATCCTGCGTTGTACGAAAGTGCGATTGCGGTGATGGACGGAGCAGTGGCGGCGGTCGAAAAAACCGGAATGTTTTCAGAAATTGGCAAGCGCGGCAACGGATTTATCGGCAACGCACAGACACAGGTTGAAAAAATGGCATCTGACATTCGGAAAAATAACCCTGACATCAGCTATCATCAGTCAATCGACAAAGTTCTTCAAGAAAATCCTGATTTGAGAGCGGCTTTGGACAATTAACGGAGGAAACAAAAATGTATAACGGAAGCATTATCAATGAGAGCGCGACTTTGGCGTTCACGGTTAAAAATAATTTGACGGGCGGAGCATTTACCGCCGCGAAATTTTCTGACACAGGAGTTGTAACGGCGACGGCGGGAGATGTTCCGATTGGAATTTTGACGGCTGAAAACGAATTGCCGATTGTTGCCGGTGATGAAGTCACGGTGCAGGTCAAAGGAATTACTCTTTGGATTGTTGGCGAAAATGTGTCCGCAGGTGATTTGCTCGCGGCGGGTGCTGACGGCGTGGCAATGAAAGCGACTGCAGGAAAATTTATTTTGGCACAAGCATTAACTGACGGCAAAACAGGCGAGGCAGTGCAAGTTCAGATTATTAAAGCCGGTTATGCGATTTAACGAGGAGGAAATTTAAAATGGCAACACTTAGACCAGAGGATATTGCGATAAAAAAAGCTATGGGAACTTTTAAACCGAATATGTACCTTACAAATTTGTGTATGGCATATTTTTTGGAAGATACCGCGTTTGCGGCGAGAAGGCTTTTTCCGATTTGTCCTGTGCAACTTTCGAGCGGATATTTCTACACGTTCAGCAAAGAAGATTTGGCTCGCGACAATGTTCAGCGTAAGCCTGATTATGGCAAAGTTTCTCCGGCGGTAATGGGTCTCTCGGATGATACGTACCAGTGCAAGGTTGACCAAATAATTGTCGGGCTTGACCAAATTTTGACGCTTAATTACCAGAGAGCAAACACACCTGGCGCGGCTGACCCACGACGTGCAAGAGTAAAATTTATTACTGAACAAATGAATCTTCACCAAGAACTGGAATTTGCGAAGAAATTTTTCAACAGCGGAGTTTGGGCTAACGAATGGACAGGCGCGGCAACTGCGGACCCAGCAAATAAAAAATTTGTGCAGTTCGATAACACAAACGTTGACCCGGTAGAATTTTTTGACGCAAGAGCGATTGATATTCGTCGCGCAGGTCGTCGCCGTCCGAACAAACTCGCACTTGGCGTTGAAACTTTCGCCGCACTCAAAAATAATCCGTTCATTAAAGACAGAATTAAATACACCGGCACAACAACCAATCCTGCGATTGTCAATGAAAGTGTGCTGGCTCAATGTTTCGGCGTTGATGAAGTCGTTGTTCTGGACGCAACTTATAACGCCGCACCGCTCGGGAAACCTGCCGATATGAAATATATTTGCGATTCTAAAGGCGCGTTGCTGATGTATGCGACAAATAATCCGCAGATTGACGAACCAAGTTGCGGATATACGTTCACTTGGGATATGTTAGGCAACGGAGATTATGTTGCTTTGAATCAGTGGCAAGCAAATGACGGGACGCACACAGATTTTATCGAAGGTTTAATTGCGACGGATATGAAAAAATGCGCCGATGATTTGGCGATTTATTTTACAAATTGCGTGTCTTGACGAGGTGAGCGGCAATGAAATTTTATATCACGTTAAAACCTTGCCGCTTTCAAGGCGTAAATTACAAAATCGGTGAAAAAATTTCTGAAGAAATTATCGGCAAAAAAGCTGTCGGCGGATTGATTTCAATGGAATTTATCAAAGAGATTCCGACACTTGAAAAAATTGCCGCCGAAAAAATTTCCGAGCCGGAAAAATCTGTCGAGAAAAAAATTTTTCCAAAAGAAAATTCAACGACGGAAGAAATAAAAAAGCCGAAGAAAAAATCCAAAGCCGGTGAAGAAAATGACGTACAGTTATAATCCTGCGCTCATCGGCGAATTTGGCAAAGACCGAATGAGGTTTGAACTCGGCGATACTTTTGTTGAAGAAAATGAAAAAACCGCGTATCTTTCTGACGAAGAAATTTCTGCAGTAATTGAAACTTCAACGACGTGGAAAAAAGCGCAATTCAGATTGGTTGACAGTTTAATTCGCCGATTTGCTTACGAAGTTGACGAAAAAACAACTCCTGCCGAATGGTCGTGGCATCAACGTTACGAACAATGGAAAAAACTCCGCGACGAATTAAAAAGCGATGTGGATGCAGAATCTGTGTCGCCGCTCGGAAATTTAAATAATTCAGCTTTGAAAAGACCGCCATATTTTTATGAAGATATGCACGCGAACAGAAATTTTTTCAAAGGACGGAAATAAAATGTATTTCAAAAACGGCAGATTGTTTGAAAAATTTTTAGTTGAAGAAAAAACTCAAACGCTGGATAAATCCGGCAGACCGAAAACAAATTTTGAATTTAAGGCGACAGGTGAAATTATTCGCGGCGTGATTGCCGACGCAAAGGCAAGCGAAATTGAAAAATGGAAAGAAAGCCAACATCTCATAACGCACACGATTTTACAAAAACTCGGACAAATTAAAGCGAAACCCGGCGACAGATTGGTCAATGGAAGTCGCTTTTTTTATGTCATTGGCGTTGATGATGTTGCAATGCGCGGATATTTCATTTTGTATTATGTTGAGGAACGCAACGATGCAACCTGAAAGGAAAAATTAAATGACACCGGCAGAAATGGCGCGATATGTTCGCGTGGAAGTTGATAGGACAGTTCAAACACTCAACGCAAAAGCGCAGTCAAGAGCGCGACGAGCTGTAAACGAATTGAGAAATTCGGCAATAACAACACTTTCCAAAGACGGAACAGGCAGACGTTACGGACGGCATATCGCGTCAGCACCGGGTCAAACACCTGCGCCGGATACAGGAAATTTGCGTATGCGTTGGCGGCAATTTGTTTTTGCAGAACCGAATTCTGGTGGAGTAAAAATTATCGTGCGAATCAAGAGTGACGTGAAATATTCACAATTCCTTGAAAAAGGAACGAGAAAAATGGCGGCGCGTCCTTTCAAACAAAAAATTAAAAATGACGCAATGCCGAAAATTAACGCACTTTACGCGAATTTGTGAGGCTATTATGGAAAATTTTTTGATTGATGAAAACGAAAAAATTTTTAATCTCGACGAAATTAAGCAGCGCGGACTTATCAGAGCGCAATATCATTCTTGGAACGAGCCGCGAAACGGAATTGTCGTAGCTGTCAGCAAAAAAAATTTGCAAATTTTATTTTTGCCGCTCATCAGAACTTCCGCGCAATATTTCAAAATAAAATCTTCTGAAATTGTTGAAGGAAAATGGTCAATAATTTACTCAAATGACTTGGAAAATTTTTTGAGCGTCGAAATGACTTTCGGAAAAGAAGAGACACTCAGCGGCGATTCGGAGTAACGGAAAATGGAAAATTTAATCAGACGGCGACTTGTCGAAAATGAAGAGTTGGTAAAAATTTTGGCGAAATTCGGCGAAGAACCGGCAGTTTTTTATCAAAAATCTCCAGAAGATATTCAATGGCAAAAACAAAATCAATATCCGAAAATAATTTTCGCGATTGATAAATTTGCAAATGCGGAGCGCGGAACTTACGGTGCGTTATCTTTTGAAATAATTTGTTCAGAAACAAGCGCGTCGCCTGAAGAAATTGAATTTTTAATTCGCAGTGCGTTGGAAGGAATTTTTTTCACACCGACGGCTGGAGAAACTTTTTCTGCGAAATGGCGCGATACTTCGTTAATGCAAGAGCAAATTTCCGACAAAGAAAATTTAATTTTCGGCGCGTTGGTGAATTTTGATATTTATGAATATCCTGCGATAAAAACTTCCGACCCGGACGCGATAGCGGCGTTGAACGAATACGCTTTGAATTGGTACGAGAAATTTTTTGTAATCGGCGAAAGTGAGTTGCCGCCGTTTCTTGAGCCGACACGCGAAAGACCTGCGATTTATTTTTCGCGAAAATTTTTCAGAAGCAGGAGACAGAGAAATTCCGACGTGCAAATTGACGGCACAATTCAAGTTCATTTGTTTGCGCCGAGTTTGAAAGACAGAATCGAATGGCTGACGGAATTTTTCTATTCGCTGTTGCTGGACGGCGAAGTTACTTTGCTTGACGGTTCGCCGATGTTCGTACAGGAATTGAGGCAAGATTTTTCTGCAGACGAGATAAGCGGACAAATTTCAATCGACGTGACGTTTGGAGTTTTGAGAAAGCCGAATTACGCTCACATTTTAATTGGAACAAATTTTTCGAGTTTAGGCGAAAGAAATTTTCACTCTAAGAATTTTGTTTCAGCTGATAAAAATGAAACGGCTGATAATTTTGAGACGGCTGAAAGTATTGCTGTCGCAGAAAAAAATAGAAAATTTCACGAGAATTTAAGCAGACAAAACTCTGCGATGACTTCTGAAAACTCAAACAGAAAATTATGGACGTTGAGAAGAAAAATCGCCGACGGCAACGAGTTCGGCGCAGAGAAAAGAAATTTTAAACCTGATTTGGGAGAGGAGATAGAAAATGTACACAATCGAAGAAATTACAGCGGCGACGAAAAAATTGTTCGGGACGAAATACACAAGTGCACTGGTGGAAGCCGCATTAAAAAATTCTAAAGCCAAAAGTTTTACCGTTGACGAGGCAAAAAAAATCGTCGAAGAATTTGCAAGCGGTAAAATCACGAGATAATTTTTAACTCCTTCGGGAGTTTTTTTATTGAAGGAGATGAAAAAATAATGGCTGGAACTTTTACGATAGGTGAAAAAAAAGTCAGACCGGGAGTTTATTATCGTCGAATAAACGGCGGCGGAGTTTCGACGGCTGGCGCAACAAACGGAGTTCTTGCTTGCATTTTCCAGAGCAACTGGGGCGCACTCAACAAAGAAGTCGATTTAGACGTGACGATGCAAAATGAACTCAGCGATTATTATGGAGATTACACGGAAATTTTGCGCGAAGGCTTTATCGGCGGCGCACTTACAATTCGCGCCGTGCGTGTAGGCGGTGATGACGGCGAAGTTTCAAAAATTATTTTGAAAGGCACAAAAACCGTTGAAGTTGATGATGATTTAGACGATTCAACCGACACAACCGTTACGCCTTCGACGACGACTGAAACCGTTGAATTTGATGCGGTAGAAATTTCTGCGGCTTACGTTGGCGACAGAAAATTTTCGGCGAGTGTTCGCACAAATTTAATCACTGACCAACGCGAACTTTTAATTTATTCCGGCGTAGAAATTTTTTCACGAGTAACTTTTGAATCCGGAGATAACGAAGCTGAAAATTTAGTTTCCGCGATGAGTTCAAACAAAAATTTCAACGCAAGATTGCTCGAAAATGGAAAACTCAACGACATTGTTCAAGCGGAATTAACCGGCGGAAAAAATCCAACAGTCACGGTTTCAAGTTACGACAAAGGCACAAACGTTTTGGAGCGATTTAAATGGAATTGCATTGTTGCCGACAGCGATTCTCCTGCAGTTGCGGAAGTTTTGAGTTCATTTGTTTCGCAAAGTTATGAGACAGGACATTTAGGATTTTTCTGCGTTGGCGGCAAAAGTTCACAAGATTTGGACGCCAGAATACAAATTGCGGCGGCTTACAATGATGAAAAAGGCGTCTACATTCTCAACGGTTGGAAAGGAATTGACGGCACAATTTTTGAAGGCTGGTTGGCGGCGGCACGTCTCGGCGGAATGATTGCGGCTGTTCCGTGTGAAAACTCCTTGACGCATAATGTGATAAACAACGCTCTTGAATTGATTGAACCGCTCACTAACGGCGAAATTATCAAAGCGGAGCAAAAAGGCTGTTTGGTTTTAAGTTTGAATGATTCAGACCAAGTTTGGATTGACAGCGCGATCACAACACTTGTGACAGCTGACGCGACATTGGACGCGGGTTGGAAAAAAATCCGCCGCACAAAAACTCGTTTTGAGCTTATGGACAGAGTAAACACGACACACGACAGCTTGATTGGAAATATCAATAATGATGCGGACGGACGAGCAACGGTCATCGCCGCCGCAAATGCCGTTATCAACGAAATGATTGCGGAGAAAAAATTGTTGCTCGGCAGTTATTGTTATGAGGACACGGCACATCCGGCTGAAGGCGATTCCGCTTGGTTTACGCTCGCTATTCTCGATATTGACAGTTTGGAACATATTTATTTGACTTATGAGTTCCGTTTTGGACAAAGTTTTGATGAGGAATGAGGTGAAAAGGAATGTACAACAATAGAGGCCCGGCAGATGTCCGAAGAGTTTTTACAGGTAAAGACGCACGGCTTTTAAACGCACAAGGACAAACTCTTGCCACAGTAGATACATTTACCGCACAAGTAAACGTGACCAATGCGACATATCAACCTTTGGGCGATACGCAATCTCACGAACATTTGTCAAGTTATTCGGTAAGTTTGAACATCACGCAATGCATAATCGAAGACGACGAATTTATTCAGGATATGTTCACGATGTTCAGCGTAGGACAGCCGGTTATGTGGACTTTTCAAGGCGTTTTGAAAGGACGCAATGGCAGTGAACAGCGAATGATTTTCCGCGATTGTGTACCGAGCGGTCAGATTGATTTACAGAATTTTACAATTGGCGACATTATCAAACGCCAGTGGAGTTTGTTCTGCAACTGTCCGCCTGAATTGCAAAATCTTTTGAGTTATGCCTGAAAAATTTTTGGTTAAACGGAAATGAGGAATAAAGATGAGCGACGAAAAACTTACAATCGACGAAATGACGGAAACCGAACTTGATGAGTATGAAGGCGACATTGTGAACGCACTTTTGGAAGCGTCGAATTATCTCACCGATAACTCTGAGTACAGAAAAATTTCAATTCCGAGAAGAGGCAAGATAATGTTTTCCTTCAGAGTTCATCCGCTGAACGATGACGAGTTGGTGAAATGTCGCCGCCAAAATCTCAAAAATCGCGGCAAAAGAAATGAGGAACTCAACAGTTCGCGATACGCAAGTCAGGTTATTTACACGGCGACACTCGACGAAGACCGCGCCAAGCTCTGGGATAACAAAGGCGCGTGGGACAAATTGAACGTTGCGAGCGGTGTCGATGTTGTGAATGCTGTCTTAAAGTCCGGCGAAAAATTAAGAGTGCTTGAAATAATCAACGAATTAAGCGGATACGGCGACGAGTTGGACGACTTCATAAAAAACGCATAAAAAGCGGCGGCAGTTTGAGACTTTTACACGCAATTTTTCAGAGGTCGCATATTTTGCCGCACGAGTACGCAAAATTGAATTACATTGAACGCGCATTTGTGAGAGCGTCAACAATGGCGGCTATTGAGGAAGAAAATAATTTGCGGCGATAAATTTTGGAAGGAGTGAGCAAATTGGCGCAAAGTGACCACATTATAGAAATTATAATTCAGACGAACGACCAGACAGGCGGAGCGTTAGGAAAAGTGCAGGACAGTTTGCTCGCTCTCGACCGCGCTGTTCAACGAACACAGGAACGTTTAAAAAGAGCGTTTGGAAGAGCTTATTCGGCGACCGTCAGGCTGATTGACCAAGTAACTCCTGCCGGTTCAAAGATTAACGAACTTTTGAAACGACTTGCAGGAAAAACATATCAGTTGGCACTTCGGTTAAATGACGGCGCGACCAACAAAATCCGAAGTCTTGAGGCAAAGTTAATGCAACTTACCGGCAAGGCGTACACCATAGCCGTAAACTTGCGGGATAACGCCACGAGGCGAATCAGAGGATTGGCGGACGGTGCTTTACTTGGTATGGGCGGAATGGGCGCAACTATGCTCGGCACGGCAGGAATCGGTTACGGCGTTGTCAACGCCTTTCAAAGTCAAATGAGTTTTGAAAAACAAATGTCGGCAGTCAAGGCGATTATGTCAGGCTCTGTTTCTTCAACTGAAGAGTTAAACGCTCAAATGAAAGAATTGACGGAAGTCGCTGAAAAAATGGGCGCAACTACAAAATTCACGGCAAAAGAAGCGGCGGAAGGTTTGTATTATATGGGTATGGCTGGATGGACAACAGAGCAACAGAAAGCAGGTTTACCTTCGATTTTGAACTTGGCAGCGGCTGGCAATACAGATCTTGGTACAACTTCGGATATTGTCACAGATTCGTTGACTGCATTTGGTTTAAAAGCTGGTGAGGAGTTTGAATACAATGGCAGAATGATAGAAGCCAGTAAGCACTACGCGGACATGATGGCGACACTTATTACAACTGCCAACACGGATATTCCGAAATTAGGTCAAACCTTGAAATATGCCGCGCCTGTAATTCAAGCGATGTACGCAAACGGTTCAGCTGTAGAAAAAATGCAGGGCGCGGAAGACGCAATGATGATTACCGGCTTAATGGCGAACGCAGGAATTAAGGACACGCAAGCCGGAACTTCTTTAAAATCGATGTTGGCAAGGTTAAGCGGCGACCAGAGAAACGCTTACTTTGCTCAAAATGCTTTAGGCGTTGATTTCGTAGACCAACAAACAGGTGAAATTCGCCGCCTTAAAGATATTGTCGGCGATTTCCGTAAGGCGTTTAAGGAAGGCGTGGATATGGACAAAGTAAGCGACTTCTTTGAACAAATTTCAGGAGAAAAAATCCACGCCGACACTCGCAGGAAACTGGAGAGTTATTTTGAAACTGCTCAAAAAAATGGTGGCAAACTCACCGGCAAAGAAATGATGAAAATGACAAATTTGTTGTCGGGCTTGGAAGCAATGCCTGGCTGGATTGCGGCTTTTTTAAGTAGCGAGGACGATTGGAATAAAATTGAATCCGCCATGCAAGATTGTGACGGCGCGGCAGAAAGAATGTCACAAATTCAGCTGGATAATCTGGCTGGAGACATTACGCTTTTAGGCTCTGCGTGGGACGCATTTCAAAGGAATTTGGTCAAAGGAGAAGCCTCAGAAAGTTTGCGCGGTTTTGTTCAAACTATAACCGATGTCATCACAAAGGCGAATGAATTATTTTCCGATGGAATTCAAATTGGCGACTTCGGAAAAATTTTTATAGACGTGATAAATCGTTTGAAAAATAAATTTTTGGAGCTTGACGGAATCGGCTCAATCTTGGCAGGTGGAGCGTTAGTCGCCGGTCTGTTGAAAATTACGAAGACGGCGACAAATCTTTACACAAAGATGAAATCCTTGAAAAGTTTGAGTATCGGCGCAGGAATCGTTCCTCCGACACCAACAACTTCGCCGACAGGATTAGGCGGAATTGGCTCATCTCAGCAAGTGACTTCAATGGTAGTTCACGCAAACAGCGTCGTAGTAAATGGTCGAGCAGGAAATTTCGGCGGCAAGGTCGGAAATCAAGCATACGTCGATAATTATTACAGACGGCGCGGAGAAATTTTAGCCGGACAAAACGCAGGAGGAAGACCGCCAACAACTTCACCTACAGGATTGAGCGGATTGGCACGAAACGGATTGAAAGTTGCGGGCGGCGCGAGCGTTTTGGCAGGAATTTTCGGATTGATGAGCGTCTATTCCGCAAAAAGCCACAGTCAAGAAACTTTGGCAGAGGCAGACGCCACAATCGCTTATCACAGACAGGAACTTGCACGCCTTCAATCTATGGACGGAATCAGTCAGGAACAACTGAACGCGCAACAAGCCGAAGTCAAAGCGGCTGAAGATTTTCGCCAACGTACTTTGAAAATGAATAATCAAGTCGAAAGGCAAGCTGAATATGGTGCGGTCGGTGCTGTGGCAGGTACGGCACTCGGCGCGGCTATCGGTTCGTTTGTTCCTGTCATTGGTACAACGGTAGGCGGAATTATCGGCGGAATACTCGGCGAATTTTTAGGCACGAAAGCGGCTGACCTTGCGAATCAAGCCGAAAATAATGCTCAGCAAAATCCGGGTAACCGCGCGAATTTCCTTGAGGTAGGCAATGAAGGCATTGAGGAAATTCAAAGAGAACAACAGCTGGACAAAGGTGTTTTAAAAGATTATAGCCGAAATGTCACGCGGCGAAGAGAAGCGGATGAAGCGGAACGGCAAAGAAAGCAACATTATGCCGAAGAAAATCAACGTTGGCAAAGCGGCGAAGGCGGCGATTTTGCGCTGTCGCAAGCGCATAACGATTTAATCAACCACAGTGAAGATTATGAGGCGCAAAACGCGGCGGCGGAGGCGAGACATCAAGAACTTATCCGAAAAGGCGAGGAAGTTGCCAAAAAACGTGACGCGGTAAATAAACATTGGCAAGAAGCAACGGGTTATAACAGCGTCTACGGAAAAGATTATTGGCGCGGCACTGCGGAGGAACTCGAGGCACTTGCCGCATACGAACAGGATAAACAAAATAAAGTAATCCAAGCCGCGCAAGAGCAAAACCAAACTCCGATGATTGCTTATGGTCAACAAGTTCAAAGCGAGACCAAACGGCAGTTTGCAACCGAGCAAGCCAACCGAGAAAATATTTCGAGTTCCATTTTTGATTTCTTTTCGGACATTGGAAAGAAAACTCAAAGCGAAACAAAAAAGCAGTTTGAAAGCGAACAGTCGGATAAAAATTTTTCAATCGGTGAATTTTTGGACGAATTGCTGTTTAACAAAGCGGCGGCACAGTCATTGCACGAAGAAAATGTCACGCCTGAAAAAAAATTGCCGACAGAAAATGAATCGTTTGATTTAAATTCCATTCTGCCTGACTTCAGTTTATCCGAGTGGCTTGCAGAAAAAACGGCTGATATTGATTTAGCGTCAATCCTGCCGGATTTTTCGGCGGTCGGCGAAATGATTGGCGAACAATTAAATTTCATTCCGGAAAAAATTTCTGAGATAGGCAATTCAATCAACGAAGGATTTTCACAAATACCAAATGCCGCGTCGGAGGCTTTCAACACGATTTCAAGTTACGCGAACGAAGGCTTGACTTCGATTCAAACTGCGTGGAATGAACTGCCGAGCTTTTTCAGCGGATTGTTTGAAGGATTAGGCGGAGTTGCGAGTGCGGCAGGAGCGGCGATAGCGAGCGGAATAAATTCAGCAATCGGCACAATTCAATCTGCGTGGGAGAGTTTGAGCAGTTGGTTGAGCGATAAAATTTCTTCACTTGCGTCGATGGCTTCAAATGCGGCTGGCACGATTATGAGTTTTGGCGGCGGCGGAAATGTATCGCCAAAGGCAGAAGGCGGATTTATTTCAAGCCCGCAACAAGTTTTGGCAGGTGAGGCAGGTCTCGAAGTTATCATTCCGCTTGCAACATCGCGACGCAAAAGAGCGGTGGATTTGCTGAAAAAAACGGCGGCGATTGTTGGCGGTGACAGTGTAAATATAACCGGCGACCAATTTAAACTCGAAAAAAATCCGGCGACTGACAAGCAATTAACTGACGCAGTCAAAAGTTCCGAAAGCGGCGTTGCTCCAAAATTTGACGAACTTGGAAATCTGGAAGGATACGGCGGGCTTGCCGACAATGTAATCACGGCTGACGATGATTTATTGGTTAGACGCGCAAAGCAGGAACAGCAACTCAAAGAATTTTGGGCGAACAATGACGAACTCGGCGAAGGTTTATCTGCAGAAGACGGTGCGGTTACAGGCGGCGGCGGAGATGTTGACAATTCAATCGGCGGAATCGAACTCGGCGGAATAAATGCGAGTTTTGAGTTGAACGGCGCGGAAAATCCGCAAGAATTTATGCAAATGGTAAAAGAAAATTTAGGCGACCTTGCAGACCAAATTGGCGGCAAAATTTCGGAAAAAATTTTGGAAATCAGAATGAATCAGCCGTTAATGGCGTGATTTTTTTTAGAGGAAAGAAAAATGTCAATAATAGGAAAAATCAACGGCGGCTCAATAGCGCGGAGTATAGTTGCAGGACGCGGCTCAAAAGAATCAGTCTTGAAAGGCTTAGCGCATTCAGGCTTGTCGGGTCCGTTGCGCTCAATCGTTATGAATATGCTCGGCAAACAAGAACGAGCGAGATTTTACTTGACGCACATTGAGAGCGGCGAAAAATTTCAATTCAGTATGACACCGGAGGAAGTCAACGCAAAGACCGCGTCGAGTTTCAGAAGTTTCAGCGTTATTGAAAAAGGCGAGGTTCGTTTGCCGAAAGGTGAGGAACTTACTGAAATTTCTTGGAGCGGAATTTTACCGGGTGAAAATGCGTCGTCGTACAAATTTATCGACCAAAATTCTTGGCAAGAGCCGAACGAAATCATAAAGCAATTCAACCGCTGGCGAGAGAACGGCGACAAATTAAAAGTTATGGTGACGCAAACGCCGATAAATCTTGATGTTTACCTCAGAGATTTTGATTCAAAATACATCGGCGGTCAAGGCAACGTGAAATACACAATAAATTTAATCGCGGCTAAAACAATGCAGGTAAAAACCGTCGAGGAAGTTGACGCGGAGCGCAAAGAGGCGGAAGAAAAGAAGAAAAATTCTTTGAACGAGCGACCGGCTATGAAAAAACCTGCCGAAACGATTTTGAAGGCGTCGGATAATTTTTGGACAGTCGCGCAATTATTTTTGGGCGGCGGCGCGAATTGGACAAATGTTTTTAATTTAAATCCTACTTCGAGTGGCGACCCGACGGACGTTATTCCTGGTACGACAATCCATTTGCCTGACACGATAATGCACTAAAAACTTTTTGAGAGTTTTACGGCTTTTTTGTTGGTGATTTTTATGTTTGATTTGACGAAAGTTAAATACGACGTGGTTGCGGTGACTTCGGACGGCAAGCAATTAAATTTGACGGAAATAACAAGTCATCTCGGCTGGGAGGAAGGCGAAAAAGAACTTTCGGCACATATCAGCTTGCAACTTGCGAATGTGAATTATCAAGGCAAGCGAATCAGCGATTATGTTCAGCCGTTCACGCCGATTTTTATTTACGCATTTATCAATGGCGAAAGCGTTGAGGTAATTCGCGGCACGGTTACAAAGTGGTCGTGGATTGAAAGCAACAAGGAACTTTACTTGGACATAGACGCTTATGACGAAGTTCAAGCCTTGCGAAAGAACCAAGATGAATTTTTTTTCACAGACGGCCATTCGACATCGGCGATAGTCAAAAAAATTTTGGACAAATGGCAAGTTCCATACGATTATCAGGCTTGCGATGTCAAACATTCCAAAAAAGCGTTCAAGAAAAAATATCTGTGCGATATGATAATCGAAACGCTCAAAGACGCAAAAGAACTTGGCGGCGGAACTTTTTTTATGCGAGCGAAGGAAGGAGTAATTCAAATTATTCCGCGCGGAACAAACGAAACGATTTTTCACTTCGACCTTGCGGACAATATTTTTAAAACTACGGAAAGTTTCGACGTAGGAAATATCGTCACGCGAGTTTTGATTGTCGGACAAGACACGCCAAAAGGTGGCGGCAAAAAATCCAAAAAGAAAAGTTCACAAGGCGGTTCAGGAGAAGGACATCAAAAAATCGAGGCGACGATTGACGGCAGAACGGATTTAGGAATTCGCCAAGTAATTTATGAGCGACCGGACAAGACGACTTTGGAAGAGGCTGAAAAAGCCGCGAAAAAAATTCTTGAAGAACAAGGTCAAGTTAAGCGCAAAACTTCTGTTGAATCGCCTGATATTCCGACACTCCGCAAAGGCGACAGGATTCGCGCAAAAAGTTCTACCGGCGAAGGATATTTTTTCGTGAAATCTGTCAGACACAATGCGGCGGCAATGAAAATGACGATGGAGCTTGACGAAGATAAGGATTATAACAAAGAAAAAGGCATCGAATACGACACGTCACAAAATGACGGAATTGGAGGAAGTGACCCGCCATGAGTGAAAAAGGCAATCCCGGCATCAACAGTCTGACGAATACTTTAAACGGAATGATGAACGCAAAGATGGATACGCCGCCGGTGTTGGATTTTGGAATTATCAACGCGGATTATTCTTTGACGACAAATTCATTTCGTCAACCGATACCGAAAGACGAATATTCTGTTTGTCGCTCCGTAACATACAATCCGAAAGTTCCTTTGACGGAAACTTATAACGACGGCGAACACGAACATCCTGAAGCTACTTCACCGAACAGCAGCCACATTCACAAAGTAAAATTACCTGAAAAAATGACGTGGTTGCAAGCCGGAGATGAGGTGTTGGTCGCTTGGGTCAATCACGAGGCAGTCGTCATTGATATTATTTACAACGCGGCGACGCTGGGAACTGAAGAACCATATTGAGGAGAAATTTTTATGCCGAATTTATATCCGACCGTAAATTTGCCGAGCCTGATGAAACCGCAAGTTGCGGACAGCGAAAAAAAATATCGGTCAGCACCGCTGTTTGACTTTGAAAAAGGCGATTTCGTCAAGGACGGAGCAAACAGAATTGTGTTTGCGGACGGCAAAGAGGCGTTTGCGGCGTGGTGCTTAAAAGTTTGTGTGACCGAGCGCGGAACAAAATTAGCGTACAGCGATAAAATCGGCACAGAAATAATGAGCGCAATCAAGGAACCGGACGCGGAATCAGTAAAATCTTCAATCGAAAGAACAATCACGGAAGCGTTGATGGTAAATCCTGCGACTGAATACGTAAAAAATTTTTCATTTTCGATTGACGGCGACCATTTATTTGTGAGTTTTGTCGTTAAAGGAAAAAACTGGGCGGAAGAAATGGCGTTAAAAGTTGGCTATTAAAGCGAGGTGAAGTTAAATGTCTTTGGTGGAATTTGAATTGCCGGATTGGTTGACAGGAGTGTCGGCGCGAGAAATTGAGCAAAAAATTTTGAACAACATCGAACTTGATGTTGATAAAACAGAAGGCGGCTTCGTCTGGGATATGACCTATCCGACGGCATTGGAAGAAGCAGAACTCTTGGAATATTGGTTGCCGCTGGCTCTGAAAGCAAACTTTCATATGTGGGCGAAAGGCATTTGGCTTGACTATCACGCCGAAGATTGCGGCTTGGTAAGAAAACCTGCGACCTATGCTTACGGAGATTTAACCGTTGAAGGAATTGCAGGAACGATTATTCCAAAAGATTTTGTTTTCAGTGTTCCAAGTGAAAACGGAGTAGCCGCGATTGATTTTCTGACGTTAGAAGAATCGGAAATTCCTGAAGAAGGATTGCTGACAATTCGAATACAGGCGGTTGAAAGCGGAACGGGCTCAAACGTCGCACGAGACACAATCGCAATTATGAAGAATCCGCTTAAAGGAATCACGAACATAACCAATCCGAACAATTTAACAGGCGGCACGGCGGCAGAAAGTGATGATTCTCTTCGGCAACGAATAGATGATTTGTACGCAGGAAGAGGTGACAGTTATGTCGGTAATAAAGCGGATTATGAACGCTGGGCGAAAGAAGTTGCAGGTGTTGGTTATGCTCATTGCATTCCTGTTTACGCGGGAGCCAACACGGTAAAAGTTGTCATAATGGACAGCAACGGCGAACCCGCGAACGATGAAATTTGTCAGGCTGTGGAACTGCATATTTTTGGCACGGACAGAGATGATATAAATCGACTTGCACCGATTGGCATTGTTCAATACGAAGTCTCGCCGCCGACATTGTCTAAAATAAATTTTAGTTTTGATTTAAAGCTGAAAAAAAATTACACGGTGAAAGCCGTTGAAAAAAGTTTTCGCGAAGCATTGAGAGATTATTACGGTGAATTAGTCGAATCGGACGGAAAAGTTGAGCCTGTCGTTTATGTTCACGTTTCGGCAATTTTGTCACAAGTTGCGGGCGTTGCGGATTTTAAACATCTGCGGATAAACGGCAAAATCGGAAATGTAATTTTCGGCGAAGACGAATTTCCATACACTGACGAAATTACGGCGGAGGTTTATGAAGAATGAGCAAAACGGATTTAGAGAATTTGCCGACTTCGCCGACAGGAAAAAGAATGTTGAGCCGAGTTTCGCCGATTTACAGCGATTCATATTTTATGAAGTCGTTTTATCAAGCATTAGGCGCGGAATGGGACGAAGCGCGAGAAATTTTTTTATCGTTGCGTGAACAAACTTTTATCGAGCGAGTGACTTGGGGCATTGAATATTTGGAACATAAATATTCAGTTGAGCCGAATCCAAATTTAAGTTTGGAAGAACGCCGAGCAAGATTGAGAATCCGCTCACACGCAAAATATCCGTTGAATCCTGCTTTTTTGAAGAAAAAGGCGATGGAATTTTGGGGCTTGAATTGTTACTTCGACGAAACAGAAAAAGCCGGTTACATTTTCGTTTCAATCGACAATTATTACAATCCTGAAAATTTCAGTGAAATGATGGAATATCTTCAGCGAGTGAGACCTGCACACCTCGAACTAAAATACCGCGCTTTGATTGAAGATTTGCCTGACAACGAAGATGATTGCGATAGCGTGACTGACGTAAACGATAACGACAGACTTGACGAAGATGACGGTAAGTCTTTTTTTATGCAAACAGGTTTTCCGATTGTCGAAAATGTGCCTTACGGAAATTTTCAATGCGATGCGCCGAAATTTGACGGAAGTGTTCAAGTCAAGCCGCCGAGAATGTTTGACGGAAAATTTATTTATGACGGCGCGATAAAATATAACGGCGAAAACACAGACGCGGCGCAAGTCGGCAAAAGTTATCGTTGGTGGTTCGTGCCGACAGGCGAAAGCACTTTCAACAAAGAATTTCGATGTGACGGCGCGATAAAATTTGACGGATTGAAACCGCAGACGATTGAATATGACGACGGAATGGACGACTTGTCCGTTATTGAAATCAAAAAAATTCTTGAAGATGAAGTCGCCGAACAAATTCAATTTGACGGCAAAGCAAAATTTAACGGCGAAGTCAAAAGAAAAATTCCTGACGATGACGGCGGAAAAATTGAAATTACGAGATTCAAGCGATTCAACGGCGAAATTCAATTCAACGGCGGAGATTTAAATTTGTTTAACGGCTCGATGAGAGCGGACGGCAAATTTAATTTTGACAGCGGAGGAAATCGCGCACGAGTTGAAAAAATTTCTGACGAGTTGAGCGGAAAATTCACCAACGTCAAGCCGCAAAAAGAATTTCCAATCAGTGAGTTTTATCCTGAAATTTATGAGTATGTGCCGCGAACTCTTGAAAAAGAATCTGCAGAAATTTATTTTGGAACTTTTGAAGAAAATGTTGAAACGCCAACTGATGAAAAAATTCCGCTCACGATTCAAAAATCAATTCGATACAACGGCGCGAAAAATTACAATGGCGGAGATTTAAATTTATTTAACGGCACGATAAAAGCTGATGGCAAATTTAGTTTTGAAGGCGGCGGAAGTCGAGCGAAAGTTGAAGTTATCGCTGTTGACCTTGACGGCAGTTTATCTTTTAAACAAACTCGGAAAGATAAGCCGCCGTTTATTTATGTCGAAAATTCCGATTTTGTAAGCCAAACGCAGGACGAAATTAAATTTTCTGTGCAAAATAATTTTGAGGAAATTATCAATCTCAAAGACTGTGATGGAGATTTGACAATTTCGCGCCGAAGAAAATTTGACGGCTATTTAAATTATCGCGGAGATTTTGAATTTCCTGCAAACGGCTCGCGACGTTTTGAAGGCGGCTTGAATTACAACGGAGTTTATCGGCAAGCGGCGGACGGATTTTCAAAATTTGACGGTGCGGAGCGTTACGGCGGCAGAAAAAATTATGCCGTTTATGAAGTTGTGACCGACCTCAATGGAAATTTTAAAGTCATTGAAATAATTGATTTTGAAAAAATTCCTATCGCGACATATGACAAACTCGGCTATGTAATTGCCGGTGAAAATTTGGACATAGACGCTGAAGGAAAAATCAGTTTGCCGAAAGATTTCAAATTGCCGAATATGACTGAAATGCAAAGCGGCAAGTTGAGAAATATTTTTGAAAGTTGGAGGAATGAAAATGCGCTTTGAAGATTCAACCAAAAACGTTACAGGCGAAATTCATTTGGAAGTTTATCAAAAAAACAAACTCGTGAAGCAAATTGACGACCATAATTTAGTCGTTGACGCAGGACGAATGAGGCTTGCTGAACTTGCGGCAGGAAAAGTCGGCGATTATTCGGAGAGTTACATTTCACATATCGGTTTAGGAAGTGGCTCTGAAATGGAAAAAGTCGGCGACACTGAATTGGAAAATCAGCAGTTGTTTCCGTTGACGAGCGTGGAATTAAACGGACGCGACGTAAAATGCAATTTTTTGATAGGCGAAAACGAGGCAAATGGTCTTTCAATTCGTGAACTCGGACTTTTTTGTTCGGACGGCACAATGTTTAGCCACAGAGTGCGGCGCAACGAAGAAACCGGCGAAGTCGGAGTGATAGAAAAATTTTCAGACATCGAACTTAAAGGTTTTTGGATTTTACATTTTTAGGAAGAGGTGGAAAAAATGAGCGAAATCAGTCAAGAAACATTGGAGCGGTTGATAACAAATACTGAAAATTTGCTGGCGGCGTTGCCTGTGTTGGCAAGTGCAGCGGCGGCGAGTTCGGACACATCAACATCAATGATAAATTACACAGAAGTTGTCGGTTTCGGAGACACGAGTAGTGACCACACGATAAATCACTTACCGGAAATTGTGTCTTATGAGCAAGTTTATTTAATTTCGCCGAGCGATTACATAATCGGCGGATTAAACGGCATTGCAAATTTACAAGCGCGAGCATTGGTCGGCAGAACAAATTATCTGAAAAGGCAGTTGGAGCTTCTGCAAGATAAAGTTGACGAAATAAATTTAATGCCGGGCGAAGAAGAGGCAAAATACACCGAAATTTTACAGCGATTAAATTCACTGGATATAAGCGTATTTATGCGGCAAATTGCACAGCTTGAACGCCAAAATATGTTAAATGCACTCTCGATGAAAGCGTCAGGCTTGGAAGTTGACGAAAATAATATAATCGTCGAAGTTTTTCAGGACGGAATACCGACGACGATTGACCAGACAAACGCGGAAATAGTTTCAGTAATTCGCGGAGATGATTCGGTTGATATTACCGACGTGAAAAATTTGATAAAAGGCGGCGTGTATATCATAACAGACGGCGAGACTTCCGAAGAAGTTCAGATAAAAGAAAATCTCGGCACGATAGAAAACGGCTACCGAATTTTATTTGCAGAGGACGTTGCGAATAATTACAAAAACGGCAAAGCGCGGCTGTATCGTTCAAGTATGAAAATTTCAGACGGCAAGGCATACGGCGGCGGAATTTTGTGCGAGAAAACTTGGAACGCCGAAATTGATTTTTCCGGAACAAGCAACTCGGAAACGATAAGCGCGGCGGCGGATTTCAGCAACGGCGCGGGATTTGAACTCGAAGGCGCGACGGTGGACGCAAACGGACAAATTGTACTCGGCGAAGAATCGGTCGGTATTGCACTGATTGAAAGCGGCTGGGCGCAAGTTGACGCGGAAGGAGACGATTTAAATGAATGAGCGCAATTTTCCGTTCAATCAAATGGAAAAAAGACAAGTTGACGGCAACAATTATATTTTTCTGCCTAACATCTGGGTTCGCAATGAAAAACTTCCTGCGGGCGCGGAGCGAGAAAATTGTTTCGCATATATGATTAGCGACAAGGCAAAGACAGGTTATCATATCCATCCGAGTTTTGTCACGAACGGCAGAATCAATGATTCAGGCGTTTTAATCGGTGAGGATATAATCAAAGGAAATTTTGCCTACAATGAACTGAAAACGAAGGCGGCGGAATATAACGCCGAGCCGTTCAATATTTACGATATGCACCTTTTGGCAAGATTGATGTTGATAGAATTTGGAGAAAGCAACATTCAAAAGGCACTGTCCGGCATTGACGGCAAAATGGGCGCGACATATCACGGAATTAAAAATGTGTGGGGCGCAGAGGATTTTGGTCAATGGTACTTTGGTCTTACAACGGAAAGCGACACGATACACATTTTGAGCAACAAAGGCGACGGCGTGATGATTGATACAAAAATCGCTCCGTCAGGTAGTGGTTATCCGACACAACTTTTGACTGCAAAGACACTGAATTATGATTTAGGCGATGTATTTCTCGCGAAAAATCAAAGTGATGTGGTAGCGGAAGGAATTTTGAGCGATTATCAGTGTCTTGAAAACGAGAGTGCGTTTAATAGCGGCTTCGTCAGCAACAATGCGCTGTGCGGTGCTTTTTATTTGTGCGACGACAAGCCGAATGTAAGAATCAGAAATATCGGATTGCGCTTGAGGAAGGCGGTGTGAAAATTGATAAAAAATGTTCTTATAAAAACAACTCCTGCAACCGCGATTGACTGTTCAAATATCGAGAGAGTTACAGGAATTGTGATTGATTCAGCCGAGCCGGAAAATACTTTGACAAAATATTTGCTCAGCGTGGACGGCGGAAAATGGCGCAAACGCGATGACGGCATTTGGAAAATGATGAATGAGAGCGATTTAACCGCCGAATTGGTTTTGCAGGAAGGAATCACGAAAGCCGAACTGCAAGCGTTGACCGAAAACGAATTGACGGCGTTTGGCGGAAAAATTATCGATGTTGCAGTTGCGATGCAAATCGGAAACAATGCTGAATTGCCTTCAGTCACAAAAATTGAAATGGTCGGCGTGAACACACAAATCAAAAAAGATGTTTTTTTCAGCAATGTTTTCAAGTTGAGCAAAGAATCGGTAAAAATTAACGGAATCGAAGTTGCGAAGACTGAAAACAGCGGCGGCGCGGTAAATGTTTTTGCGTCGGTTCAAAATGATGCCGGAGACTGGAGCGAATACGTTGCTTGCGAAAAAATCAAAGACAAAGGCAATGCGATAAGATTCAAAGCCGAGTTGGAAGTAGACAGACCCGGCACGAGTACTGCGATTTTAAATAATGTCAAAATTCATCATTGGAAAGAAGATAAAACGGCAACGATGGAAGGTCGGAGCGTTTTAATCACAAAGCAACTCACTTTGGACAACGAAGTCAGTCGAGCACACGCGATGATAAAACATCCAAAAATTTCCGACACAGAGTTTAAAATGTTCATCATCTTTGGAAATTCAAATAATTTTTCTGAAATGACACACACGGCGAGTTACGAAAAAGGCGAGGAGATTGAAGAAAATTTTGAATTTACGGCGACGGAAACGACTTCAAACATCGTCACGCTCAAGGTTGAAAATTATCAAAAATCCGGCGCGGTCGGAAATGAAATTTTAGGAGTTGGCACAGGAAGACAGCAAGCATTTAAACTCGCTCACAATGCGCGACCTGAAAGTTTGCAAGTCAGCGGCGGTGGCGAGTGGACGTACAAAGAAAAAACTCAAACGCTTTTGGTGACGGCGAATGTTGGAAATGAAATTTCAGTTTCCTACGATTGGATTGCAAAACCTGCGTGTTTGACGGCGTTGGCGTGTAGTTTTAACTCTTGAAGGCGGCGGTCTGAATGGAAATGAGACCGGCGACAAAAAACAAACTCGGCGCAGTTATAGTCGGCGATGGATTCAACGTGACGAATGAAGGCGTTTTGAGTGTTGATGAAGAGAAAATTTTGAAAGTTAAATTTGTGGAATTTACACGCGAAAGGCTGGACGAAATTTTTGAGCAATCGAAACGAGGAGACGGTGAAGAATGACAACAGAATTTTTAGGAGAAAACGCCGTCCGAGAACTTTTTGACATAATCGCTGAAAATTATGTATCGCAAGAAGAACTTGAACAGCGAGAAAAAAATTTGGCGAGTGCGATAAGTGCAGGCACGGCGTTCATAGCAGTAGCTCTTTTAAAAGTGGCAGAGGCGATAA
Source organism: uncultured Selenomonadales bacterium (assembly GCA_937910665.1). Classification (GTDB taxonomy): domain Bacteria; phylum Bacillota; class Negativicutes; order Selenomonadales; family Selenomonadaceae; genus Quinella. The sequence goes on along the minus strand of CALEPR010000154.1, from coordinate 28,423 downwards.
AAACTGCGAAGGGCGGAGAGGGTGGCGTAGAGGTGGACGAAGAAAAAATTGCAACCGATTCAGAGGTTCAGGAAGTTTTAGACCAATATTTTAACGGAGGAAGTTCTGCCGCACACACAGACGGCGGCGCAAGTTCCGTTGAAGATGGTGAAGTGGCAACCGATGATGAGGTTGAAGGCGTGTTGGATAATTATTTCAATTAAATGGAGGAAAATAAAATGTCAGTAGATATGAACAAACTCTTGAAACTCAACGCATTGGACGCATTTGCGTCGAAGGCAGACACGAAAATTCAGGCAGTAGAGGCAAAGGCTGATGACGCTATTAAAGGCGCGAAAGTCGTCAACGGTAACCAGCTTTCGTTCTACACCACGTCGGACACGACGACAACGGCGGCGTTTACGCTTGACCTTGCGGCGGAAATGGTCGTTGACGCGACGAAGACCGGCTTTGTCGATAATTTCGAGTTTGATTCCGACACTTATGTCGGAGCGACGAATCCGAACTTAGAAGGCAAGCCCGTTTTGGTTTTGGCGATTAAAACCACCGATAAAGGTGTGGACGCGACGAGCTACAGCTTTATCAACGTGAACAAACTCGTGGACACTTACACAGCCGGAGATAACAGCATTAACGTCAACGGTTACCAGATTAACGTAAAAATTTCGACGGTGGCGAATAATGCAATTACGCTCCAATCTGACGGCTTGCACGTTGACATTTCCGGTAAGCAGGACAAAGACGCCGATGCGGTTGAAAACAATATCGCGAAATTCGACGCTCACGGCAATGCGGTAGACGCAGGAATTGCGGCGGCGAATGTGCTTACAACGGCAGACATCGCAAGCGACAGTGATGTTTCGGTAACGCTCGCAACGTACTTCAACTGATTCCTGAAAAAAGCAACTGAATAAAGACAGGCGGCAGATTTTTTTATGAAGTCTGTCGCCGTTGTCTTTTGAAAGGAGGCAGTTATGAGCGATACGTTGATAACGAAATCACAATATGATGCACTTGCGGCGGCGGCAAGTGGTTCGATTCGCAAGTTGGCAGGACTAATTGCACTTACAGGCGACATCAATATAGTAGTAAGTCAAACAGAACCTGAAGATGACAATGCCTATTGGATTTATTTTACAGATGATGAGGAGTGAAACTGAATGGCGAAAACAATGCATATGAAAGGACCCAAAATAGAAGGACAGCGTAAGCCAGTTAATTTTCCGACAACGGCAGACCTTGTAGACGGTTTGGATGAAAAAATCGAAGAAGCCACAGGCGGAGCGTCCGGCGCAGGAGAAACCTCAGCAGGACTTGTCAAACTTTATTCTACGACAGGAGATAATATCGACGGCGCGATGACGCAGGCGGCAATGACACAGGCACTGCAAAATAAAGTCGGCGTGAACGATACAATTAGCAGTTCAAAAATAATAGTGGGCGGCGGCTCATCCTTGCAGGAAGTTGGCGTGGTAAAACTTTATTCTATATCCGGCACGAACACTGACGGCACTATAACGCAAGCAGGCATAACGAATTTACTCAATGACAAAGTTGGAACAAACGACACAATCAGCAGTTCAAAAATCATAATGACAGGCGGAGCGACATTGCAGGAAAGTTGGAACTCAGGCGGCGGCGGTTCTGATACTTTGGTGTTGAGCGATGTGTCAGGCGATGTCAAAGTTGGCGAAACGACTACGTTTTCGATAGCGACGACTTCAAGCGAAACGATAAATGTATCATCTTCAGACACAAGCATTGCGACGGTTTCATTGAGTGGCACAACTGCGACAATCACCGGCGTGGCAGTTGGATACACGACAATAACGGTAACGGTCGGAAGTTTGACGGCAACTTATACGGCGATTGTCAGCAAAACCAAAGTGACAATTCCAACTGTCTCGAACACAGCGAAGACTTATACAGGCAGTGAACAATCTCCAACAGTTGACAATGAGCCGTCAAGCACGATTGCGACCTGCACAGGTAAGAGCGGCACGAACGCTGACGATTACACGTTGACTTATACGCTGACGAATACAAATCGCTATGAGTGGGCAGACAACACGACCGGCGCGAAAGAATTTGAATGGAGCATTGCAAAAGCTACGGTAACCGTACCGACTGTGTCGAACACGGCAAAGACTTATACAGGCAGTGAACAATCTCCGACGGTTGAAAATGAGCCGTCAAGTGCGATTGCGACCTGCACAGGCAAAACAGGAACGACTGCCAAAGATTACACGTTAAGCTATGACCTTAACGATAAAAGCAATTACGAATGGGCTGGCGGCACGACGGCGGCGAAAACTTTCCCGTGGAGCATTGCGAAAGCGGCAGGAAGTTTAAGCGTTTCGCCGACTTCAGGAACAATTTACAAAGGAAGTACCGGCACATTCACGATAACAACGCCGAGCGACGGCACAATCACGGTTACCTCAGGAAACACGGCGATTGCGACTGTGGAGAGAAACGGCAATACAGTCACGATAACCGGCGTTAAATCAGGTACGGCGACGATTACAGTTTCGCAAGCGGCAGGAACAAATCACAATGCGCCGTCAAATGCGACTTACTCGGCGACCATCGCGTTGAATGTCAACAGCACATTAAACAGCAACAGTTGGGATATAATCTCCGAAGTTTCACAGCTCGGCACAGGCGACACTTACTGGGACGTCGGCGACTGCAAACAGATAACTTTGAACGGCAAAATCGGCAATCAGTTGACGTTGAATCAGAATTTGTGCGTCTTTATTTTGCATTTCAATTATGCGATGAACGGCACGGCGGAGAATAATATCATCTGGGGCGGCTTTAAATCTGCGTTGACGAGCGGCAAAGATGTTGCGTTGGTGGACGCGAAATATAATTCGAGTTCGACTGACGGCACGATTTGTTTTAATATGAATCACAAAGGACAAACATCAACGAGCGGAAGTGCAGGATATTACGGAACGAACTATGGCGGCTGGAAAGGTTCGGATTTGCGCTACGATATTCTTGGAGCGACTTCGACAGCACCGAGCGGCTACAACACGCTGAAAACAACGTCGAATGTCGGCTATGACGCAACGGCGGCGACGTTGACAAGTCCGAAGGCGGATACACTTTTGGCGGCATTGCCTTCAGATTTGAGGAGCGCAATGAGATTGTGGACGAGGTGGATAGACGCGGTCGGAAATTCTTCAAACGTGGACGCGAATATCAAAGCTACGGTGGACGCGATAACATTGTTGACGGAGTTTGAAGTACAAGGCGCGAGAACTTACGCCAACGATTACGAAAAAAATCATCAGACGCAGATGGCGTATTATAACGCAGGAAACAGTAAAGTGCGCTACAAACATTCTGACACGTCGTCAGCGGTGTACTGGTGGTGTGCTTCTCCTAGTTACAGCAACTCTGGCTTCTGTATTGTGTCCACCAGTGGCGGTGCCAGCAATTACTATGCTTCCTATTCTCGTGCGCTTGCGCCGGCTTTCAAGACCTGAGCGCAGTGGTCTAATATCTGTTTTGTCCCGCACCTGACAAGGTGCGGGACGCGCCGCAAAATCAAAAATCGAGGAAATTTGACTATGGAGAAAATTGTGTTAAAATAACACGTCAATTTTTTATTCGAGGAGTTAAGTATGTCTGTTTTAAAAACACGTCGCGGTACAAGCAAGGCGGAATTTATCAATACTGCCAACAAAATTTACACGGAAACACTGTGGTTCTTATCACGGCTTTCAGCACGGTATTCTCGTTTGTTGGCTACGGATACAATTCATCTTGCACACGAGGTTATAGCCAACGCAGAAATGGCAAATACGATGTCGCCGGTAACCCAAGTTCGATTTGAGGAACGCGAACGTTATCTTTTACGCTCAAGAGCGGCTTTAGGTGCTTTAGATGTTCAGCTTACTCACATTTATGAGTTGCTGATGTTAAATCCTGAAGGTGCGTTTGAGAACAAGGATAAAGCCGGAGCAGTTAAAAAACTTGACCGAATGGCGGAAAGTCTCGGCTGTTTGATTGATGACGAAGGAAAATTGCTGACAGGCGTTTTGAAACACGACAAAGAATACTTGAAGAGAAAATTAGTCAAAAATTAGGTGCGTCTCTGTTAATTCAGTCAGCGGTGTACTGGTGGTGTGCTTCTCCTAATTACAACAACAATAACTTCTGTAATGTGAACACCAGTGGCGGTGCCAACAATAACAATGCTAACAATTCTAATGCGCTTGCGCCGGATTTCAAAGTTAATGGTCAAAAACAGTAGCGGAAAGTGAAGAAAAGACCTTTTTGAAAGGAGAGACGTTTCCTGTGGCTAACGCCCGAAACAGCCAGCTTCAGCTTGATTTTTATGGAGCAAATTCCGATGTTCCTGCAAGTACGCCACCTCAAAATGAGCGTGTGCATGGTGAGAAAAGTACCTCATCTCATTTCATTTGTAGCGAACAAAGCCGATTAGACGGTACGCGAAAAGACATCGGTACGGAAGGCGAATTAACAAGAATGAGCAGACGCAAAGGTCGGCGGTTACGTCGTCAACTTAAGCGTCTTAAAATACGTCAAGACCGTTGTAAAAAACTCGGCGGTGTGGAAGAAGTTTTCAACTATCACGATTTATACAAGGCAGGTAAAAAATGCTGTAACGGTGTGAGGTGGAAACAAAGTGTCCAGCAGTTTGAAATTCGATTGTTCAGCAGGACTGCGGTAAGCCGCCGAGAGATTATAAACGGCACTTACAAATTTTCTAAATACGTTCATTTCAATCTTTGTGAGCGCGGAAAAGTCAGACCGATTGACGCGCCGAGAATCCAAGACAGGCAAGTCGAAAAAGTTTATACGCAAAAAGTTTTGTTGCCGTTGTACCTGCCGAGTATGATTCACAACAACGGCGCGAGTTTGCCAAATAAAGGTTTTCACTTCAGTCAGAAAATGCTCGTGAAAGATTTGCATAAACATTTCAGAAAATACGGTCGTGAAGGTGGAATAATTCTTGCGGACGGCAAGAAATTTTTTCCGAGTGCCAATCACGGCTATATTTATGAGCGACACAAGAAATTTATTTTCGATGACAGACTTCGCGAATTTGGCGACGCGGTTGTGAGAACTGTTTCGGCAGGTTTCGGAATGCCGTTAGGAGTTGAGCCGAGCCAAGCTGAAATGATTGCTTATCCTTCACAACTCGATAACTTTTTGAAGTCGCAGTGCAGAATTAAAGGCAGTGGTCATTATATGGACGACTTTTATAATCTTGTGCCGCCGAAAAGAAATTGCCAAGAAATTTTGTCGGCGATGTTTTCACAGGCGGAGAAGAATAAATTTAAATTCAATCCTGACAAAACAAAATACATTCCGCTTGACAGACCTTTTCGATATTGCAAGACGAAATATTTTTTGACGGAGAGCGGTCACGTCGTGAGGAGAGCAAACAAAACTGCCGTTCCGCGCGACCGAAGAAAAATCAAGGCGTTGTACAGAAAAGTTGCCGCCGGAAAAATTTCTTATGAGGACGTTTGGACGAGTGTGAACGGAATGATTGCTTACCTTGAAAAGTACGACGAACACAAAAATGTTTTGAAACTTCGGCGGCTTTTTTATTCGATTTTTGGCTTTTCGTGTGAATCAATCGAAAATTTCAGAGAGAAGGACAAAAATGCAATATGTAACGATAAAACATTTCAAACGGCGAGGAATCGGCGGCGAATTTAATATTCACTACGGAGAATTTTTAGAGTTGCGCGATGACGGCTTGCTGTATCACAAAGGCAGAAAAGTTTGTGTGTCAAGAAGTGCGGCGGCGCATAAATATTTTGCTTGCGACTATGACGGCAGAGGATTGGAGCGCGGAAAAATTTCTCACGCGATTATCGACAAACTTGAGCCGAAAAATTTTGATTCGCCGCAAGAACGAAATGATTTTTGGAAAAGAGTTTGGAAAAATGATTTGGCGCAAAAATATCGTCGTCCTGAACACGTTGACTATTGGCTTTGGAGCAACGATTTTTTTAATGCACCGATTGAGGATTTAAAATATATCGCCGAGCTTGTCGGCGCGAAGAAAGGACTGTGAAATATGTACAAAATTATCAAAGTCAGCGACGGCGAGACCGTCGGAAGTACGGAGAAGCCGTATTTCATCAAGAAAAAAACTTCGACGGGCTGCTATGTTGCGGCGGACGAGGAGACGGCGCAAGGTGTGGCTTATCAATGCACGGCGTACAATTTGCAAGGCAGAGACGGTGTTGGCGCGGACGACACCGTCTTTTTGATTAAGTACGACGCAGGAATCGAATCGGACGAAGCGGCGGCGGCAATCGCTGAAAATTCTGCGGCGATTGACAATCTTATCATTTCGATGTTGGAGGCGTGAAAAATGTTTGAGAGATTGAAAAGACTTTTCGAGAGCGGACAGCTTGACCAAAAAGGTATCGAAAATGCTGTGGCGAAAGGCTGGCTTACTCAGGAACAGGCTGACGAGATTCTTGCTCCGAAAGAAAATAACGAATAGTTTTGAGGAAACTAAAACGCCGAGCCGTTAAAGGTTATCGGCGTTTTTCTTTATGCAGGTGGTGATTTTATGGAATTTATTGCAGTTTTAGTCGAAGGTGTTTTAACTCTCGCCGTCGGATACGCAGGTTGGAAATTCAAAAAAATGCGCGAGGCGGAAGAAAAAAATAAGCAACGCAAAGAAGATTTTGAGGAATTGGAGCTTTTAAACACGCGAATGAATTTGATTCGAGAATGTAATTATTACATCGAGAAAGGTTTCGCGCCTATCTACGCTCGCACCGGCATCGCCGATATTTATAAAAAATATCATTCACTCGGCGGCAACGGTGGCATTGAAGATTTATACTCAAAACTTTTGTCACTGCCGATTAAAGATTGACAAAATGCTCAAAAGCATTTAAAATTTCTTGACAAAAAAATAAGCGATTGATATTTCAAATCACTTGCTCTGTTTGTTTTGAAGTTTGTTTGTTTTTTTAAATCCTCCGCTTGTAAGCGGATTTTTTACTTTTTAAGATACTGCAAAGCCGAAATGACAAGGCATCCTTATCAATCGCTTTGAAAATTATAGCAAGAAAATCACAGCCGTCAACAGCGGCTTTTTTTGTGGAGTGATTTCAATGAAAAACTGGAATACAGACAAAATTATTGGAGCAGGGCTAATCTTAGTCCTGCTCATTTTAGTTATTGGAAATATTATTATCACGCTTTACACGGGCAAATTTCCGACGACAGACCTGCCAATGAACATTGTCACGGGCTTGGCAGGTTATATGGGACGAAGTTTGCTTGAAAAACAGAAGAAGGACGGCGATGAAAAATGATTCAGGCGAAAATCGTTGAAAAAACTTTTGACTTTCAGTATTCGCTCGAAGAACGAAGTTTTACGGATATGATAGTGATTCATCACACGGGCGGCAGTGACATCAACGCAAGCGCGGAGCAAATTCATCAGTGGCATTTGAGCCAAAGCTGGTCTGGTATCGGTTATCACTTCGTAATTCGCAAGGACGGCACGATTGAACGAGGTCGTCCTGAATGGGCGATTGGCTCTCACGCTTACGGAGAAAACTATCACACGCTCGGAATACATTTAAGCGGCGATTTTTCACAGGCATATCCTTCGCAAGCTCAGATTGAATCGGCGGCGTTGCTCATTGCCAACTTGTGCGAAAAATATAATATTCCTACAGACCGCGCTCACATAGTTGGTCACTGTGACTTAATGGCGACGGATTGTCCCGGCAAAAATCTTTACGCCGAACTTGAAACGATTATCGGAAAGGCGAATTGGTACAGATACACGCTTGAGCCTGACGTTGTCGATAAACCTGTCGAGCCGCCAATTGACGTTGAAAAAATTTCTTCGTTGTCGGCGAAATATGAATCGAGCGGAGACCCTGCTTGTGTTGCCAATAACGCCGGTGATTTAGGCGGCATTTCTTACGGCAAATATCAATTCGCATCAAACGTCGGCAGTGTTGATAAATTTGTCGATTGGCTCTGCAAATATCCTGATGACAAGTTGGCGAATTACGGCAGAGTTTTAGCGGCTCATAAAGTCAATTCACCTGAATTTATTCAGCAATGGCAAGAACTCGGCACGGTTGACCCGGGCAACTTCGGCAGACTTCAAGACGAATATATGATTCAAGTTTATTACGGCGGCGCGGCTGAAAAACTTCGCAAAGAAAATTTTAATCTTGAAAAACATTCGGACGCATTGAAATCAGTCGTTCTCTCAAGAGCGGTTCAGAACGGCGTGACGGGTTGCAAAGATTTGTTTTTAATTGCTTGCAAAAAACTCGGACAGCCGAATTTAAGTTATATCGACGACGCATTTTTCGACGGAAAAATTATTTCTGCGATTTATGACTTCCTCATCAGCGAGTGTGACCTTGCAATGCCTGTCGGCGGAGTTTGGAGAAGTCCTGATGATTTTTGTCACGGCTCGAAACATATCATCGACGCACTCCGAAACAGATTTGTCCACGAAAAACAGGACGCGCTAAATTTGCTCAGCTAAAAAATTTTTTTGACAAACCGTTAGCCCAAGTATATAATATTTGAACTCAATTAGTAAAATTTTCTGAAAATTGTTGTTGTGAGGTGTTGTTTATGAAACTGTTGAAGGTATTTCCTTTTTTCTCAAACAGCTGTTATGACTTTTGCGGTTTTTACACAGCACTGGATGTTGCCAAGTACGTTGTCAATAAATGTTCTGCCGACGGCAAAACTATTAGCAATTTACAGCTTCAAAAAATTTTATATTATGTTCAAAAATCTTCTCTGCAAGAGCGTAAAAAGGCTTTTTTTTCTGACGAAATTGAAGCATGGCCCTTTGGCCCGGTTGTGAGAGAAGTTTATGATTATTTTTGTGGTTTTGGTGCTATGCCTATTTTCTACTTGAAAATAGATGGTTCGGTTTTGAGCGAAGAAGATTCAAAGTTTGTTGACGAGATTGTTGAAAAAAAACGTCTCTTACGACCGTGGGATATGGTTAAAGATACGCATCAAGAAGGCAAGGCATGGGACTTGATTTATAGAAATGGTCTCGGTTATAAAAAAATTATTCCGAAGAGGTTGATTGCAGAAAATGGATAACAATCAAGAGAAACTAAAGGAATATATTTTTGAATTGGCACTGAATTCTCTCACATTAAATGTGGAGGAAAGGATTACTCAACTGCGGTCAATTTATGTCGATGACTTCCGACATTATTACTCTGAAATTTTTGGTGTCATCACTGCGATTAAAAACGATGACAAGTATGACCTCCAAACTTTGGCAGAGAATATACGTGAGGTTTTTGATGGCATAAAATCTAAGTATGAATCCAGTGGTGACAATGCAGATAAAGATTTTTTTCTTAATGCCAAGAAACTTTACGACCATATCAATTTGGATGTAGCGCGTTTTAAATATATCTCTGCGCTTGCCACAAACCTTGAGCAACAAATACAAAAAAATAACGAAGACTTGCAAAAAGACTTGCAGAAAGATTACGTTACGATTTTAGGTATTTTTGCCGCTGTTATCGTAGCTTTTGTCTCAGGAATGGCTTTGTCTACTTCTGCATTAAACAACATCAGTAATGTAAACATTCATCATTTGACATTTGTGATTATCTTGTTGTCACTGGTGCTGTTTAATCTTTTAAATTTATTGTTTGATTTTCTCCGAAAAATCAATAAAATGAGCTTTGGAGACAATTATTCCATAATTTTTTGGATAAACTGTGCTCTAATGTGTGCATTGGTGATAGATGTCATTGCCTGGTATGGTCTTGATGGTTGGAAGAATCTTTTGATTTCTCTTTTCGGATAAAAGTTATAGGATGAGGCGTGTATCTTTGGATATACGCCGTCATTTTTTTTAGCGAACATTTTGTAAGGTTGCCAGTGAAATTTGTTAAGTAATCTGCCAAGTTTACATAAGTAAAGCCGAAAAATCGCGTCGTTGTGCGGAAAAATGCATTGTGAAGTAGACAGCAAAAACTACGAGGTACGAATCCGGAGATTTAACGAATCCTACAAGTTAGAATCAGAATCGACGATTTTTGGCTCTTAAACGAAGGTGTCGGCAAGATACCGTTACCTAATCGTTGTGTCCGGATGAAAGCCTTAAAAGTTCGCCGAAATTAAAGATATTTTTTTCGGCGGTGAATGATGTTGGCAAAAATGGCACTTTTTGACAGGACGAAAATAAAAATTTAGGCTCTTCCAAAAATCACACGGAAGAGCCGTTTTTTTCGCAAACTAACTATAAATGCGTCTCCGTTTGTTACGGTAGACTACAAACAGGATACAAAAAGCTGATTATTACTTGGTTTATTGGCACTGTGCTTTATCATAAAATTAAAATCATCATTCCTTCAAAGCCAATAAAATCAACGCTTATCAGCATTTATTTACAAAAAATTACTATAAATTTGTCTCCGTTCTTGGCGGTAGACTACAAACAGGCTACAAAAATTAAATGCGATTTATCGCGTCAATCAGTTGCTGAATTGTTTTGTGAGTGTAAACCCGGTTCGTTATATCTTTTGAAGAATGCCCGAGAATTAACTGCCGAATTTTCAAAGGAACTTCTGCATCGTCCATCAGCGTCGCGCACGTATGCCTTCCGTCGTGTGGCAAGTGTTTTGTCGGCAAAGAATTTAAAATTTCGTTTTTTCGCCAATACTTTTGAAGAAAATTTTGATAAACAATCGGCTTACCGTTTTGAATCACCAGAAAATTATTTTCGGGATTGTACATTTCTGAAATAAACGGGAGAATTTTTTCGGCAATCGGAATAACGCGGTTTTTACCTGCCGAAGTTTTCACTCCGCCGCGCATATATTTTTCCGCCAAATGTACATCAGAATTTTTCATTTTCAAAAGTTCAATCGGTCTCAAGCCCGTGTAACAAAGAATTAGCGCAATTTTAACGGTAAAATCATCAGTGTTTTGCCACAAAATTTGAAGTTCTTCGGGCGTGAAAGGTTTATGAATTTCGCTTTGCTCTTTTGCGGGAAGTTCGACCAATGACGCAAAATTTGTTGTGACGATTTCTTGGTCAATCGCATACTTAAACATCATCGTACAAATTGACTTTATATGATTTTTTGAAGAATGTCCGACGTTCAAGTTGTCAATGACGTTTTGGATATGACGCTTGCGAATCTCTGCAAAAGGCGTATCGTACAGCGGAGCAAGTTTTTTGTAAGCAGAAACGTATTCCGCAGGTATTTCTTTTTCCTTGTACTTAACTTTTTGCCAACGCTCAAATAAATCGGCAAAAGTAATTTCGCGTGACGCTAAATCAAACGGATTTTCATTATAATCCGCAAGTGCCTTCATCGCTTCCTGTCGCGTTTTGAAATAACCTAAATATTTTTTCTCCTGTTTGCCGTCTTCCGTCCACGAAGTCGTAATTCGAGCGGCATAAGGTTTGCGTCTTTTGCCGCCAAGTCTCACTACAGACCCGTAGCCGTTAGGCAGTTTCAAGTGAATCACTCTCCTTAAAAAATTTTCCTCTCCTTAAGCCGGAGAGGAGTTTTTTATTTGTCATCTTGCGGTTGCAAAGGAACGGCGTTTAATAACGTCCACGATTCTTTAATCTGTTCTGTTGCATACACAATAATGTTGTCTTTAGAAAATTCCGCTTTATAAGAAATATCGTCCAAAGGACTTACGCGAAGTTTCTTAAGTTTGAATTTCGTTTTTTCTGAAAATATTCCGCTGATGGAGGTTCCAAACTCTGTTTTGTATTTAAACTTCTTGGATTCTGAATTTATTGCGGTGAAATTGCCGACCAAAGTTACAAACTCCGTTTCGTGTCTGACTTTTTCCAATACAGGAATGAAACCTCTCAAAATTTCCGTTTGACACTTATATTTTCGTGTTTCGCCACAGATAGGATACCACAAACCATCAATATCTAAGCGACTATCAACAATGGATTTCACCAAATTTCTATACGCCTTAAACGAGTATGCTCCTAAACCGGCAATTTTTTCGATAGCTTTATCAGCAGTAGGTTGAGATAATACATCGAAAATTTTTGAAACAGTATCTGCGAATAAACTGTCGTAAATTCCATATTTTTCACAATCGAAAAGAGAAATTTCAGGACTTTTACCACTCAGCAAAATTTTCATTGACCCGGCTCGCAACGCTTCAATTTGGAGTCCGGCTAAAATTTTTATTCCTTCAGGAATACTCTTAGTGCTTGCACTTCTGTATTGAATAGACTGTGCGGTACGATAAAAAAAATTTTGAAAATTACCAAGAAAGCCTGTAACCGATTTTAACGGCGCATTACCAACTCCGACATTTTCTCCAGTCAAATGAACTTCAATAAATTCTCTGATTTCATTCTTGGAAAGCTCTTTGAGATGTGCTTTTTTTGACGCAAGTGCAGATTGATTCATCGCAAAGGCAAACCGCTCCGCAAAACTGCTGTCATCTGTAATTTTTTTCGACTGTTCTTCAATAAAAGGAGTTAGCCTGTCAATATGACTATGCATTTCTAAAATTTCATTGCCGTCATCATACATATCCAACACCCTCTCCGTAAGTTACACGAATAATTCCTTTTGGATTATCGTTTCTATCAAAACCCCAAACTCCTCGCCAATACATTCGATAATCCAAGTAATTCTGATAACATTGATGAGTTTTAGGATACACCAAAACTACATATGAATCGCATCTGAAATTCACCTTTGAATTAGGAGTTTGCGCTAAATTCATTAAGAGCTTCTGATTTTCCGAAGACAATGCATTAAGTCTATCATAATTTACAAAAGTTACAACGTCAATGTCATTCGGATTTTCTTTTGAAGTACAAAAACTTCCGTCCAGCCATTGTACGAAATTTTTAACTTCATGGGTTATGAGTGTTTTACAAAATTTCAAATATCCCTCAAAAATTTCTTTACGTGACCTTGAATTTGGAAAATTATCAACGAATACACTTCTAATTTCAGACGGTTCTTTATCGTGAAAACCACTCGGCAAATATCCTAACTCATTGAAAGTCACAACCGAACTCATTTTCAAACGGAATAGCTCCTCTCAAATGCAAGCGAAACACAAAATGATACGTCGTCTCAAACTTGATTGTTTCGGTTTTATCGTTAAAAAAATCACGGACGACAAACACCGCAAGGCATATATCCGTCGGCAATGCAAGCGTCGCGTGATTCATACGGCACGAAATGCGCGGCGTTAGGATGTTTTATCGTCCGGCAGTCTGAAAAATGAAATTTGCCGGATTTCGTGTTTGCCAGATATGTTGACGCTAAAGTCGGCGTTACATAGAGCAACAGCGCAATTACCGCCAAGAACGCCACAAAAACTTTTTTCATATTCACCACTCCTCATACCGCCGCCACTTTTCGCGCTGAACGGTTGGCAGTCAACAAACTAGCCTTGCACAGACGAACACGCGGATATTTTTTCAAAAAGCGAAGTTTAGATTTCCGCTCCAATTCCAGTTTATTCCACTCCGCCTTAAATTCCGCGTCCTCAAGCTGTTTGCTCAAATATTTTTCAAAATCATCCATTTGATTTTTCGCGCTCCTTTCGCTGAAGATAAATTTTTCTGTAGTTTATCGCCTTTTCGATTTCTCTAACTGGCGTTTTGCGAGTTTTCTTCACAAAACCGTTTGTAAGCACCGCAACATCGCCGACGTAGAAAAAATACAAAACTCTTGTAATATTGCCGTCACTTTGTGTGCGAAGTTCAAAGATGCCGTCGCCAATCGGAGCGGAATAAGGCTTGCGAAGATTATAGCCAAACTCTTTGAGATTCTTAACATTTTGCAAAACCTTCGCTCGCATTTTTATTTCGAGCGAGTTCAAGAAATCCTCAACAGGGTTGCTTCCGTCATCCAGCGCGAAAAATTCTATCTCCATATCAAAATCTTTCTCACATCGCCAAAGCTGTCGTAGGCGTGGACGCTCGCGCAAAATTCAGCTGTCCTATCATATCCATAATTACTTTTTTTCCGCCGTCGTTAAGTGCACGGTAGCCATTCAATAAGCGAGTTTCGTCTTTGCCGAGTTGCGGTTCAAATATAACAGATTGCTTTTCGTTCCCAAGGAGATAATCAATCGACACATTAAAAAGATTGGCAAGCTCGTTCAGTTTACGAACCGGCTTATTTTCGCCATTTTCATATTTAAGATACGTCGTTCTCCCGACTCCGATTAAATTTGCAACGTCTGCCTGTGACCATTCTCTTGCTTCGCGCAGTGCCTTCAACCTTTTGCCCGTCAATGTCATTTTAATCACTCCTTTCAATTCTTTAGGTATTATATGTTATTTTTAATAACTTTTAAAGTAGGTGACAAAAAATTACTCTCTCTAGTTGACAAGTTACTTTTTATAACGTATAATTTCAGTCGCTAGGTTATAAAAAATCACAAGAAGGTGATAAAGTGCAAAAATATTTTGGTAGCTTACCTGAACTTCGCAAGAAAAAAAATCTTACGCAAGAACAGTTAGCGGAAATGCTTGGTGTTAATCGAACCACTGTTACTTTGTGGGAGCGTGGAGTAAACAAACCCAAAATAGAGATGATTGAAAAATTGACCGAGATTCTTGATTGCTCCATAAATGATTTGGTTTACGGTTGATTTTTTTATTTTTAAACGTGATAAAAAATAACTATACTGTTAAGATAAAAAATATCCGCTCGTACGGCGGACAGATTTTTAAACGTATGGAGGAATGAACTTGAACGAATTTAATGCGGAACTTGAAAAATTTATCGAGGAGACTGCAAAAAAAGCAGTGGACGAACACACCGCGAAGGTCATAGAGGAGACAGTCAAAAGCGTAGTCGGTAAATACTGCGCGGAAACCAATAATCAGATTGAACTTTTGACGACGGCGGTAAATACGCTGATGAGTGTTTTAATCAATACCAGATTTCCGAACACGGAAGAGTTAAAAGCCGTTATGGACAAAGCACTTGAAAATAAAGTCGCAGAAATCAGAGCCAAAAATCTCGGCGAAAAATTTGAAGAACCGAAAGTTTAATTTCCGGTTAAGGCGGCGTGATAACGTTTGAGAACTTCGGCACAAATGTAGACGGTAGATTTTTGGAAGGCTTCAACCAAATTTGATTTTTTCTCGTCAGGATTTTCGGTTTTCAGTGCGTCAAGGACATCACGGCAGATTTTATCAAAATCAACGTCTTTCATAAAAAAACACCTCCGCCGGTATTATAAACCAACGAAGGCAAATTTGAAAATTTTCCTCAAATCGTCGTAACCTGCAGATTGTGGTCTCCGAACTGATTATTGACGACAGCACTGTTTTTCTGAGTTTCGTCTACAGCCAAGAGAATTTGACCATTCTGCAATTCGTAATTTGAAATGTACTGTTCAACCAGTAATTCAAGTTCGGCAGCCATTGAACGTCGGTTTTTTTTGGAAATCACCACAAATTTTTCGTAATTCTGCCAGTCCAATCTCATCGTGAAAGCCTTCTTGTTTGTAGCCATTTTGCGTCCATCCTTTCACCAAACACCGATATGATACCAAGATTATACAAAAAAGAATCGTCAAAATCAAGGAGTGCTTATTGACAATTTTCACTATTTAAGGTATCTTATCGGATATATTTGATACCTTACGCAACCAAATAGACACAATGAGGTGAGAGAATGAGCGCAGAATTTAAGAAACCAAAAAATGTTTTTTCGATAAGGATACCACCTGCCGTAAATGAAAAATTGGTTGAACGTGCTGAAACGATAGGCATTTCAAAAAACGCAGTCATTTTAAACATTCTTCATAAAGAATTTTCGGCAGACAAAAACGAAAGGCAACAGGTGAGAGAATGATTTCAAGAGAGGAAATTGTGGACAAGCTGATTGACGCAAGTTTGAGTATTAGCCCGAAGTCAAGTATTGACTTTGAGATTGACGGCTCAGCTTCATCGATTGACGAGATTAACGGCGTGGTAGCAAAAATTTTGTCAGTACACGAAGGCACTCGCGAAGTTCGCATTAAAGTCAAGATGTAAGGAGCAGTTAAGTTGACGGGTATTATAAGCAAAATTAATGCTAATACGACAGAAAATCCAATCGTAGCGGAGATTGTTGCCGAACTCACACCGATTGGCGATGATTTTGGCGACGACGTACTGGATTTAATCATTGAATCGGTAATGCTCAATCACGCGGTGTACAGCAAAGCATCTTTTTTGATTGCCACAGGCAGAAAAATTTCAAGTGAAAAAGATTGCACCGCTATTGCAAAAAAAGAAATGGCGTTGGACAAACTTAATCGTGACTTGCAGTTTTACGCAAAAAAAAAGAGTTGCAATCACAACTCCTTCAAAAATTAACGCGAAAAATTTTTAGGCTTCGAGATAAGGCACTTGAACAGATAATTCTCAATCGTTGCGTTGATACGCTAATCTCTCTCAAAAATTTTTCTGAGATCTATCACACAAAGGAGTAGTTAAGTTGACGGAACTCAAAAAAGTGCCGGTGAAAGTGGCGGCGGCGATTCTTGGCAAATCAGAAATGTTTGTACGTTGCGGACTTCGCTACGGCAGATTGAATTTTGGCTCTGCAGTGTCGAGTAATCCGAACAAAAGGCACGCCACCTATTCTTACCACATCAGTCCGAAACTTTTTATGGAGTACACGGGCTGTACGGCTGAAGATATTTTCAAGACGGCAAAATCGTTAGGAGCGGAATTATAAGTGACGGATTTAATCAAGGCGGAAAATAATCTGCCGCAAAAATCTTTGGCGGAGTTGAAAGTGGAAATCAAATTTCACTTGGAGCAAATGGCGGGACACGCGGTAGAAATCGGGCGTTTGCTGATTGAAGCGAAAGAGCAAGTCGGACACGGCGAATGGGCCAATTGGCTTGAAGACAATTTTAATTTGAAACAGCGAATGGCAAACAATTTTATGGCAGTTGCCGAGCGTTTTGGAAATTCGCATTTAAATGCGAATTTGAATCAGACGCAGTTAATAACAATGCTTGCACTGCCGGCGGGTGAGGAAGAAAAATTTATCGCGGAAAAAGCGGCGGAAGGCACACCGGTTGAGGAAATGACGGTGAAAAATTTACGCGATGAAGTTGCTAAGTGGAAAACCGATTATGAGCAGAAAAAATCTGAAGTCGAAAATCTTTTTCACGACAACGAAAATTTGAAGTCTGAAAATGAACGGCTTGAAAAAATTCGCGGCAGTTTGAATAACGCAATCAATGATACGCGAAAAGCGGTTGACGCGCTGATTATCGAGAAAAATTCATTGGAGCAACAGCTTAAAAATCAAGAGCCGACAGTTGTCGAAAAAATTATTGAAAAAATTCCTGACGACTATGTGAACACAAAATCGGAATTATCGGCGGCGGTTGCCAAAGTCGATGACCTTCAAACTCAACTCGACAAGGCTATGAAAAATGTTGAAAAGCTGAAGAAAACGAATGAGCGACTGGAGCGCAAGCAGTACATTTTGCCTGAAGAATTGCCAGCCGACGCTTGCAAACTTTTTCAAGCTGACATTCGAGACGGATTGCCGCAGATTGATGACAACAGCATTGATTTCATAATCACGGACCCGCCATATCCGCGTGAATATATTCCGCTTTACGGCGAATTGTCGAAGGTGGCAGCGCGAGTTTTGAAAGACGGCGGCTCACTCGTCTGTATGGTCGGACAATCTTATCTGCCGGAAATCGTCAAAGAACTTTCCAAGTCGATGAATTATCACTGGTGTATGTGTTATTTGACACCCGGACAGTCGCCGCAACTTTGGCAAAAGCGAACAAATACTTTTTGGAAACCGTTGCTGTGGTTTGTTAAAGGCGAGTACAACGGCGATTGGAACGGCAATGACGTTATGCAAAGTCCGGGCAACGACAAAAAATTTCATCAGTGGGGACAGTCGGTCGGCGGAATGCAAGAGATTGTTGAAAGGCTGACAAATCCGAATGACGTGGTTTTAGACCCGTTTTTAGGCGGCGGAACGACAGGCATTACAGCTATTCTATCGGGTAGAAAGTTTATCGGCGCGGATATTGAGCAAAAATGTTTGGATACGACGTTGGAGCGGGTGAAGGAGAGTTATGGAAGTTCGGCAAGAAAGAACGGGCTGGCGTGACGAAGGAATTTCACGGCGACACAGACTTTGGGGCGTGACTTGCTCGGCTACCGACATCGATTTTTTACTCGTCGAATACAACTACAACACGCCGCGAGCGATAATTGAATACAAAAACGAACACGCGCCGCCGCAAAAATTATCTGCATCGCAATATCAAGTTTTGAGAAAACTCGGAGACCGCGCACAAATTCCGGTGATAGCTGCGAGATATGCGAGTGACTTTTCGAGATTTAACGTCGTACCGGTGAATGAAAACGCGAATGAGTTTCTACCGAGTAGAATCGAGATGACGGAAAGCGAATTTGTTGCCTTGCTCTATCGAATCCGCGATGTAAATTTGGTTTCGTCAGACGTTTTGAACGCGATTAACAGCACAGGCAGAAAAAATAAACCCGAACAGTTAATACTCGGATTTTGAGGTGAGAGAGTGAATAAAATATTTATCAGCGGACATTTGGCAAAAGCTCCCAAAATTCGTTACACGCAGAGCGGAAAAGCTGTAATGCGTACGAGTATCGCGGTGCGTCGTCCGTTTTCAAAAGACAAAGACGCTACCGATTTTTTCAACATTGAGGCGTGGGAGAAAACGGCAGAATTTTTTGACAGGTATCTTGCGAAAGGCAGTAAGGTTTTAATCGAAGGACGACTGCAAAATAATGTTTACGAAAAAGACGGAGTGAAACATTACGCGGAAAAAATTATTGTTGAAAATGTTGAATTTGCAGGTGGCAAGTCAGAGAAAAAATCCGATGAGCCGAAAGGTGAGTTTGACGGCGAGCCTGTCAACGATGACGATATGCCGTTCTGATGGGGGGAGAGCGTGAATGTGGCTTAAATGCTATTCGGATACTGTAGGTGCCATCAGCAGTGAAGGCGCATACCACAGGATTATAAACTCAAATTTTATAAAGGAAATCTACTGCGAACCGCTTGATATTGACGGAGAACATTCTGTCGAGGTCTGTGTCGATGCGGTTGAAATGAACCTTGCCAGAGTTGATGATGGCGAAAAATACGAAAAATTGATTCTCGCTGAATTTCCTACTTACGAGGAAGCCGAAGATTATCTTGAAGTTTTGCGTGAAGCTTTAAATAACGAAAACAATTAAAATCTAAGGAGTGATTATTTTGGACAAAGCGAAAGACAGCGTACGGTTGCTTAATGAGTTGCAAGTTTTGTCGGACGCAAGAAAATTGATGGGTGTTCGGGTGGAAATCAACGACATTATTGCCGATACTGTGGATGAATTTTTTACGGCACTCAACGCGAAAATTGACGACGAAATTAAGAAAGTTTTCGAGCCGTCAGACGCGCCGAAGAAATCCGAAATGCCTTGCAACTGCAAGCAAGAGAAATCCTTACAGAGCGTTATCGCGAGTATGGCAAAGACGGAAATAATGAGGAATGGGGAGTGAGGAATGAGGAATTAAACATTTCACCTTCCACATTCCTCATTGAAAAAGGCGGCTGTAGTGAGGCGCGATATTTATAAAAGAAAATCGAGGTGAGAGCAACGACGCACAAAGAATTTGTCGCCAATATCGATGACAACACGCCGGAAAATATTCTGTTCCAAGTGCCGAGAGATACGCTTAAAAATAAACTTTCAAGATTGATGTTCAACGCACAAGCGCGATTGATTCTTGAAAATTCCGTTCTCGAAGGCGTGTATTTTACGGACAACTGTTTAATGCTGATTCTCCGCAGAGGTGAAAAATTTTTTCAGCTTGATATGTGCAACGATTTCGGCGTGACGCTGGCAGAAATTTTGCCGACTGAAAAAATTGATTTTTGGCACGCTGATTTAAAAAGTTAGCAGATTGGAGACAAAAATGCGAAAGATTACACCAAACGGCAAAGCGGTAATTTATACGGAAGACGGCGCAAAAGTTCTTGACGCGGAAGTTATCGGCTTGTTCAACGTACACGATGACACTTACCGAATTAGATTCAATGAGCCGAAGAAATATCTGCTTATTGGCGGCGCGAGAATCAATCGCGAAGGCATTCAAAATGCGACCAAACTGCGACCTGAAGCAGTTGAACAAATGATGAAGTTTACGCGGACAAGATTTTTTCGTTTTATGCTTGAACTGATGAAACAGGCAAAATTTGAGCCGATACATTCCGCCAATCATTTTGTCGAAACCGAAGATTTTCACCACGATACTTACAGGACAGGCGTTGATTTTTCGACAAGCGTTGAGGAATTGGACGCACAATTTTATCGTAGGTACAACTTTACACCCGCGATGATTGCGTTTATCGAGGAGCGGCATTCTTATGATGACATACGGCACGAAGTCTGACGAGCGCAAGAGGCTGAAAGGCGAAGTTTTCACGCCGCCCGGTGTTGTATTCTATATGATAATGAACGTGAACAAATACTTGCCGGATATGAAAAAGATGTTTTTCGATCCGTGCGTCGGTGAAGGGCAATTTCCGTGTGCCGAACTGGTTTTAAAGATGTTTTACAGCGTCGACAAGCTGAACGAGAAGAACGCACTAATAATTTTGAGCAGTATTTTCGGAATGGATATTCAAGGCGATAACCTCGACCAATGCCGCGCCAATATGCTGAGTACTTTTTGCGACGCATATAAGTATTTCACCGGCAAAGAAATCAGCGAGCCAACTCTGAACAAGGCAATTTTGATAATCGCGCACAACTTCCAAGTCGGAGACAGTTTGGAACTTATGAAAATTTTGAAAGCTGGTTAAGAAGCACCATAGCTTTTTGAGATTTTTGAAAAGTTCCTTACGGAGATTTCACAGTCTCTGCGGATTGTCAGAAGAAAGGAAAATTTAAAATGAATGAACTTGTTTTTATTCAGAACGAACATGCGATTACCACTTCGCTGAAAGTCGCTGAAGTTTTCGAGAAACAGCACAAAGACGTGCTTGAAAAAATCAGATTTTTGGCGGCGGAAATTTCCGCCACGAAACTTGAAGATGGATATGATCCTCAGTTTTGCGAAAAAACTTACGTAGATGAGCGCGGAAAAATTTATCCGATGTACGAGATGAATCGCGACGGATTTACCGAACTCGTCGGAAATATGAACGGCGTTAAAGTTCGTGAGTGGAAACGCAAATATTTTGCCGCCTTTAACAGAATGGAAAATGCCTTGATTGAACTCCTTGCCGAGAGAAAATCTGCGGAATGGCTGGAAATTCGCCGTGCAGGTATCAAGACAAACAAAAAACTGACCGCCGCTATTCAGCAAGATTTAATTCCTTTGGCTCGCGAACAAGGCTCGACTACTGATGATAAATTTTTCTACATAAATTACCAGCGAGCGGTAAATAAAGCGGCAGGCATCAATCCGAAAAGTCGCGACGAGTTGTCAATTTCTCAACTGTACGAGGTAGACAAACTTCAAGACATCGCAACTTGCTCAATTAAAGGTCGTGCCGCCAAAAATGAATCTTACAAACAAATTTACTCTGGCACAAAACAATTACTTGAAGATTACGCGCAAATTTCTTTAATCAGCCAGCGTTTTCTAAATTAAAACCTTTGCGGATTGTTACTGAATCGAGGTGAATTTATTGCTGGAACAATCTAAAGAAATTTTCACAAAATCGATATTGTTTGAATCGACAGGACAAAAAGTCACCGTGACAATTTCATTTGAAAATTGCGACAGAACCGATTATGAAAAACTAAAGTCTGTGATAGAAAATTTGTGCGAAGACATCACGGCGACTGTGGAGAATTTGCTTTTACGAGCTGATTAAAAATGTCCATAGCTTTTTGAGGATTTTTGAAAGCCTCCTTCAAAAAAAATTTCGACTGCTTTATCTTGAGGATTGGACATATTTCGCATTTGATTGGTAAAAATTGAAACAATTTGCTCCAGCATAGTGTTGTTACTATTAACAGCGATTTTTTTCAATTCCGACAAATCATCTTTTATAGACAAAATGCCGTTAATTATCCAATTTAAATATTGTTGTTGCTGTGTGAGATTTTCTGTACTGCTACCAGAATTTTTAACGTCCTCAGATTCAACCATTCCATCATTTTCGATTATGCTAATTGCATCTATGGTCTCTGCTAAACGCTCTTTTGTCTTTTCTGTTTTGTCTAAGTCTGTCAAATCATAAAATATTGTTCTGATGTTACCTACATCAAAAGGAATTGGTTGTCCTTCCTCAATGACGTGAATTAAAGGTTTGCTAAGTGCCGTACGGTAACCAAGCTCAAAAAAAGCGTTGGGATTATGATCCGAAAGGTCGGCAATGACCAAATCTGAATTGACGAGGCAATCAATGATTGTCTGATTGATTTTATCCACGCCAGGTATCAGGTCGCTACGTTTAATTTCGTAACCCTTTTGCTCACATACAGGAGTAATGACATATTTCAGTAACTGGTCGGAACGTTTACGCTGTGACGTTCCTTCCGCACCAATAGGACAAACGATAAAACAATTTTTCATAAAACCACTCCTTTCAAGAAGGCGGATAAACCACCCAATGTTTTTTTTCAAAATTAAAACCTCTGCGGATTGTTGCAGAATCGAGGTGAAAAAATTGAACGAAATTCAAAAAGAGAACGCCGAACTCAAAAAACAGTTTGAAGAGTTGCGTTTTGAAGTCGGCGCAAGTTTAGAACTTATAAATCATATCTTAGACTACACTCATCGACTACTTGCCGAGTATCCAAGCTGTGAGCGGGTGCAAAATAGAGCCGACGATAGGTGCGTACCGCTCAACGAGGTTTGAAAATTTTGAAAATGTCCCACCTGCCACAGGTATATTATTTTCAACTACAGTTTGCACGGCATCAATAAATTTTTGTAATTCTGCTTTGTCGGCATTTGGAATATCTTGTGAACCGTCAATAAATTTTCTCACTTCATCAAAAGACGTTCCAATATTGATTGTAGCGAATTGCTGACTACCGACAATAGCGTTGCCGCCGATACTACCAATACTGATACCAACTGACTGATTTAAATTCTTTTTGCGTTGATATTCGGTTTGATAATGCACCATAAAGCCGGAATGAGTAGGTCTAACATTGTCGATGAAATTACGCCGATTTGTTTTGACGTGAATCATTACATCTTCTTCTCTGATGTCGTATTCGTCACCGACGACCTGAATAGTATCAGGATAATCTTTACCACAAAAAAATGCTGTGACTTTTTCGCAGATAATTTTTCCATCGCGCTCAAGTTGAAAAACATCCGCCATAGCCTTCATATTTTTCAAAGCACCGGTAGGTAATTTAGGAAACATACGATAAAACCACTCCTTCCAAGAAGAGCGGACAAACCGCCCAATGTTCTTTCAAAATTAAATCCTCTGCGGAATGCCGGAGCGTCCAAGTAAATATTTTTCAGAAAGGAAGATTTAAAATGAATGAACTTGTTTTTATTCAAAACGACCAGCCGATTACTACGAGTCTGAAAATTGCTGAAGTTTTTGAGAAACGTCACGACCATATCTTGGAAAAAATCGAGATACTGAAAACAGAATTGACGACTCCCGAAAATATGGGCGTCCTCAATGAGAATTATAACCCGCAATTTTTCAAGTCAAATTACCAAAATTCTCAAGGAAAATCTCAGCCAATGTATTTACTCAATCGCGATGCTTTTATGGAAGTAGTCGGCAATTTGAACGGCGCGAAGGCAAGACAATTCAAACGCAAATATTTCGCTACTTTTAATGAAATGGAGAAAAAACTTCAAGAATTCAACGACCCGCTCAGAATTGCGACGCGTTATCAAGGCAAACTTACGCGACTTAAAGAAACCGACATTATCAAACAGCTTGTAGCATATGCCAAAATTCAAGGTTCTAAACACGCCGACAAACTTTACGTCGTTTACACGAATTTGGCGAATAAAATTGTCGGTCTGAAAGGCGGCGAGCGTGACAACGCAACAATTAAACAGTTAAACACGCTTGACGACGTGGAATCAATGATTTTTCACATCATTAAACGCGGAATGGCGCAGTGCAAACATTACAAAGAAATTTATCAGGATTGCAAAATTCGCCTTAACGCTTTTTTGGAAATCACTTTCGGCGAGCAAAGACTTATCGCTTAAAGCCGTTGCGGATTATCAAAATCGAGGTGAAAAAAATGAAAGTCAACTTAAGTTTTGAAGGTGACGTAAAAGAGATAGCCACCTTGCTGAATGAAGTAGCAGAGCGACTTGAAAAACAAGAATCTGATTCCATCAATCAGCAACTTCAGACGCTTCAAACTCTGAATGCCAAGCAAGTGTTGATTCGGTCGAAACTGAGCAAATCGGAGAAAGTGCCACAACGTCAGCCACGCGAAGATGCAATATCTCAAATTTAGTAATCTTACCGTGTCGTCTTCGGCAACAGAATGATAATATTCAAAAAAAACAGCCAACTCATTTGTGGAAGTTGCCGAGTGAGATTTTGAAAGCCTGTGGTTCAAAGATTTTTTCAATTTGTCTAAATCAACACCACGCATAAATTCACCAACCTTTCAGTATCTCTGCGGATTGTCACTTCGCCCGACCAAATAATCAAGCGACACGTTGTAAGCGTCCGCGAGTTTGACAAGCACAGAAATAGCAGGGTCACGACCATATTCATAACGTTGGTAAGCAGGTTTAAGAATTTTCGCTGAGTCGGCTGCCTGTTGTTGGGTAATACTAAAATCTTTTCGGAAACGCTTTAACCCCTCTGCATAAGTCATAAAAATCACTCCCCAAAAAAAATTTTTCAGCCCACTTGACAACCGCACGGTTACCAAATATAATTCACGACATAGCAACCGAACGGTAGCTAAAATAAAAAAGGAGATGAGGTGAGATGAAAAAGATTGAACAACTCCAAGCGGCAAGATTGCGGTTAGGCAAATCACAGCAACAAGCCGCTGATATGTTAGGAATGAGTAAACAGATGTATCAAAAATACGAATACGGAATGTCGGCTCAGGCAATAAAGACTGCAATCAAAATTGCTAAAGCGTTTGATACAACTGTTGAAAAATTGTGGAGTACAAATGTAGTTTAGCACAAAAACAAAATTTTGGGGAGAGGGTTTTTTATGAAAATCGAGAGAGTGAAGGTGAAACGTAGCACTCGGTACTGCATTGACGGCGAACTCGTCAGTCGCGCTACGCTGGACGAAATCTGCAAAAAGTATCTCACTTTTGAAGGATTGACGGCGATGTGGCGCAAGGTGATTGATGACGGCGTGTGCGTTCTCGACCTTGATTTTGACAGCGATGAAAACAAAATTCTCGCGAAAAAAAATTCGGAGTTGGAGCAGGAACGCACGAGAAATGCCGCACTCGAAAAAAAGTTGATGCAGTTCAGAATCAAGGCGGCGAAGTACGACGGAATGATGTCGGCGATGAAAAATCCGGCGGTTTGAGAGGAGAGGTTACAGGTGAAAACTGAATTTAACAAAACTGAAATGAAGACGGCAAGAAATTTACTGGCGGAAGTCGCAAGCTCGACTTACAGTCATTTCTACAGCGACGAAAAAATCAAAGTTGAAGTTGCGCTCACGGCGATGGACGTTATCAACAACTGGCAAGCTCCGAACAGCAGCGGAATTTATTTCACGAAGTTCAGCAATTTGTCTTATGACGCAATGGCGATGGCTCGCGGGATGGCGACGAATTTTCACGAGTACTTTGAAGGCGACGACCTTTTCGCGGTGACGACTACTCACGATATGGACAGTTTCGCCTTCAGCAACAGCGCGATTTCTCATCTCGCGATTTATCTGCTCAAAAAAGTTTTCGTGAATGAAAATCGGCTTGAAAGAATTGAAAGTTGCAACTTCCTTGCGGGCAGTAAGTATCGTCCGGCGCAAAGAAAACTTGCCGAAAAAATTCTTGCGCTGAATGCGGCGACGAATAACAACGCGGCAGAAGTTGAAAATATTCTTGATGAAATTCGTGGTGGCGAAATTGCTATTGATTCCATCGAAAGCCGCATTGAAAAACTTGCGGAAGAGTTTAACGAAGTCAAGGACACTGCGGAGCAAACGAAAGCGAAAGAAATTCAGTTTTTGCTTGAATGCGCCAATGAGGAAATTGACTTTGCTAAAAAGCGCATCAAGGACGCAATGAAAGAAATTGACGGCAAAAACATCAGCGGCGCACTCGTTGAAGTTGCAGGAATGATTGAGCGTATTGAGTACGCCGAAGAAACCGCCGACCGCGCCAATTCCATTTTGGCGGAAATTGAGGAAGTCAACGCGATGACAGCGACGACGGAAATTAAAAAATTTGAAGTCGGTAAATGGTACTACGACCTTTTTGATTCGGCTAAAAGACCGGCTTACAAAGTCACGCGCCGGACGAAAAAAATGGTGACGCTTATTGACGATTTTGGAGAAATTATTAAGCGGAAAATCAGCATTGACTTAGGTGTTGAGGAAATTCACATTGGCGGCATCGATTCGTTAGACGAAACGGCTTTGAAGGCAACCGCCTTTTGCACAAATGCTGAGGAAATCCAAAAAGCCGAAGACGATTTGGCGTACAGTCTCGGTCAAGATGCGGAAGTCGAGGAAATCAACGCCGAAAAAAATTCGCTCAAAGAAAAAGTTGCGGAAATAAAAAATCGCCCGCGCAAGTCGGCTATCGACTGGGCAGACGCAATTTTCCAAAATGTGACGTTGCCGGAGATTTTCCAGGCACAAAAGTTTTTGAGAAAGTATTTAAAACTCGGACAGCTTGACCTTGCCGAAAATGTTTTCGCAATGCTGAAAACTCTCTGCAAAAATTATCGTGTGGCGTAAGGAGAATTTAAGTGAGTAACTTGCAAATTTTTAACAATCCTGACTTTGGAAAAATTCGCGGAATTGAAATCAACGGCGAAGGTTGGCTTGTCGGTAAAGATGTTGCCGCAATGCTCGGTTATAAAGACACCGACCAAGCGATTCGTAATCACGTTGACGACGAAGATAAGCTGACCCGTAATTTCAACGGGTCAGGGCAAAATCGCGAAATGACAATCATCAACGAAAGCGGACTTTATGCACTGATTCTTTCAAGTAAGTTGCCGAGAGCGAAGGAGTTCAAACGCTGGGTTACTTCGGAAGTTTTGCCGAGTATTCGCAAGACCGGTTCTTATTCGTTGCCTAAAAATCCGCACGAAAAAGTTATGGAAATTAACGCCGCGATTATCGACATCGGCGCGGTTGCTGAATCGATGGAAAATATTTTCGGCGTGAAACGTCCGATGGCACTTTCCAAAGCGACGGCGGTTGTGGAGAAAACTTATCGGTTGAATTTGCCGGAGTTGAAAGAACTCTTGCCGCCCGCAGATTATGAGACAGGAAATTTGACGGCGACAAAGATTGCGGAAATTGTGGGCTTGAGTTCAGCGCGTGCGGTCAATAAAGCGTTGTTCGAACTTGGATTAATTACGAAAAGTCAAAGTGGCAAGGGCTATGATTTAACCGAAAACGGCAGGAATTTTGGAGAACTCATACCTTATACTGCGCCGAATGGTCACAGCGGCTATCAGCTTTTGTGGAATGAAAAAATTATTCCGTTGTTTTCCAAATAAAAATGCCGACACTCGGCAGATTGTATACAAGATAATTCACGCCAAATGACTTGATAAATGTTCGGCTTAGAGTGATATATACACACGCCGAAAGGCAAACAGGCAAAGGAGAGGATAGAAAATGACAGCAAGAGAACGCGGAATTGCGGCAGGGTACGGCGGAATTTGGCACAACATTGAGCCGTTGCCGGTGAAAAAGCACAACTGGAAGTACGAAAGAGTTTTCGACTACGACGAAGAGGATAAGGTTTGGGACAGCAAGGCAATGTGGTTTTTTCCTGACAAAGAAAAAACGAAGAAGAAATACTTCATCGACGGCAACGGACTTTACAAGTTGGTTCATCCTGACGGTGAGTTGTTCGACTGGATGAACGGCATCGACCCGCTGGCATAAAAAAACGCCGGAAAACCGACGCGCTACGCTCAATAAATACAAATGAAGTATAGCGCGTCGGACGGCAAAAATCAAGAGGAGTGATTGAAATGAAAAATTTTAAAATTTACCTGAAAACGTGGAATCACATTTTGGCAAACATCGTGACGGCGCAGGTAGTGAACGCTATCCACAAAGGCATCGACCCGGTAGATTGGCAACCGTCAGAAAAAGTGCTGATTTACAAAAACTGCGATTTGAGCGACGAGGAAATTGAAAAAATCCGCGCAGCTGTCACAAAAATTAACTGCCGCTTGGCCGTTGATGCGGGCGGCAACGCTCAAAAAAATTATTGAAATTTAACCGTTAATGTTGGCAGAGT
>CALEPR010000153.1 GCA_937910665.1 uncultured Selenomonadales bacterium | reverse complement strand
TCGATAAATTTGATTTTTAATTTTTTTCACTTACACAAATCTATTGACACTCCCTTTTAATATTTTCCTCGCATTCTTGAGCCTCGACTACAAAACTTTCAAAAGGCGACTTCGCGTTATTTCCTGAACTTCCTCCGCCTTCGACTTTTCCATATTTGTGCGGCAATGCGGCAATTACAATTTGCAATGCTTTCAATTTTTTATCTTCATCTGCGATACTCTTTTTCAATTTGCGGACAACGTTCAATTCTTCAAAAGTCATTTAACCAAGCTCCTTAAGTCAACGCTCCAACATCTTATTAAAAATTTTTGTAAAAAACTTTCGCATACTTTTTGCTGAAAAATTATTTCTGCATTTCTCTGAACAATATTTTTGTCCATGATATTTTTCCTGAAAATATTTTCCACATACAGCGCAGTAAGTTCTCCCACCTTCAAGCCTTTCACGAATACGCCTTTTAGCTCTTTGGTTTGCGCCGCGTTTTAAAACAATATCGTGATTCTCCTCGTTATATTTTCTTTTAGCCGCTCTGCGTTTTTCTATGAATTTTTGATATGAAAGTCTATTCTTCGCTGAAACTTCTTCCTTGTGCGTTTTGTAATATTCGCGTTTCCTAAGGTTTATTTCTTCCCTGTGACGTTGGCGACTAAGGCGGTTTAATTCGCGTATATGTTCCATATCTCTTAAACGTCTTCGTCTTGCTTTTTCTCGCATGGTGTTCCTGTCCCTAATTTGTTTACACTCGGCAGAACAAACTTTTGAACACGTCGAAATTTCAAATTCTTTTCCGCAAATTACACAAATTTTAATCATTTTAACTTACCTCAATATAAGCTTTTAAAGCTGACAATAAATTTTCTTGACACGAATTTTTATTAGCCAAAACTTTTACAACTGTTTCGTCGATTGTGTCACCGGCTATTAAGTGGTGAATAATCACGGGCTTATCTTGGCCGCTTCTATGTAGTCTTTTATTGGCTTGCTGATAAAATTCTAAGCTCCAAGTTAAGCTAAACCACACAATAATATTTCCGCCGAATTGTAAATTTATTCCATGTCCTGCGCTAGCGGGATGAGCTAACAAAATTTTTATTTTTCCGTTGTTCCAATTTTTTATATCTTCCGCAGATTTTAATTGAACAGCAAAAGAAAATTTTTTTTGTAGCCTTTCTAAGTCATGCCTAAACCAATAAAAAATTAAAATCGGTTGGTTTATTTCCTCAAGCATTTCTGCAAGCGCCTTGAGTTTTGTCTCGTGAATTTCTATAATTTTTCCGTCCTCGTTATAAACCGCGCCATTTGCAAATTGAAGTAATTTATTTGCCAAAACCGCAGCGTTTGCAGCTGTCAATGTTTCTTCTTTAACAGACAAAATTAAATTCTTTTCAAATTTTTTATAAGCGGTCTGAACTTCCTCTGACAAATTAACTTTCACAAAATTATTTATCACTGGCGGCAATTTCAAATAATCCTCACTTTTCATAGAGATACAAATATCAGAAATTTTTTTATAAATTATTTTGTCTGCATTTCTTATAGGCACCCAATTATAAACAAGGTGTCCGTTCTTCGCTCCCGCAGTAAAATATTTTTGCCTGTATTCGCTTAAAGTTCTGCCTAATCTCTCCCCACCGTCTAACAAAAACATTTGTGCCCATAAATCCATTAGACTATTTGGCGCGGGCGTTCCTGTTAGTTCAACAATTCTTTTTATCAGCGGTCTGATTTTCCGTAATGCTCTAAATCTTTTTGACGCAGGATTTTTAAAACTGCTACTCTCGTCAATAATAACCATATCGAAAGGAAATTTTTTTCTGTAGTAATTGATAAGCCATTGGACGTTTTCACGATTTATAACATAAATGTCGGCGGCTTGACTTAAGGCGGCTATTCTTTTTTTTTCTGCTCCTAAGACAGAAATTATTTTCAAATTCAAGTGTTGCCATTTCAAATTTTCTTCAAGCCATGTTGTTTCTGCTACACGCAATGGAGCTATTACCAAAACTTTTTGAACTTCATAGCAATTATAAATTAGTTCCTGAACTGCTGACAAAGTTATAATTGTTTTGCCTAAACCCATATCTAAAGCTAAACAAATTGCAGGATTTTCAATAATTTTTTTTATTGCATACTCCTGATATTGCCTTGCTTTAAAAATTTGACGTTCCATCTGTAATAACCTTTAAAAATTTTTCTAAACTTTCGACACTGTTAATAATATGAACTTTAAAACCAAGCGCCGCAAAATTTTTAAAAATATAATCTTGAATCATTGAAATTTTTCCGTTTGGTTTTTTCAGCTCCACAAAATAAATTTTTCCTTCCGGCATTAAAACAATTCTGTCTGGCACACCTGCGCGGCCCGGCGAAATAAATTTCAAAGGCAAGCCGCCAATACGTTTAACGCTGTCATAAAATTTTCTTTCAAGCTGACTTTCAGAAAGGTAAATCGCTTTCATCAACATCATCTGCCTTTGTTTCAAAATTTTCTTTCTCGCAAATATTTTTAGCGTCACTTTTTCTTACAAAAGCCTTTTGCATTCCATATGCCGACCCAAAAAATAATTTTTCGCCGTAATTTTTATGTTGCTCCCACCCTTCTATTTTTAAAAGTGCGTCAAAAATTTCTTGTTGTTTGTACTGCGACAATTTTTTTATATCTCCGTCTAACAACTCTACCCAAATTTCAAGCACACAGATTTTATTTCGCGACACAAAATTTTTTTTGTCTTCCGCATCAAAAACTCCTAACCCTCGATTAAATTCAATGCGACTTCTCAAGTCTTTTGCATACCAATCCGAAGGAACAGGATTATTTAAAAACATTTCAATAGCTCCAATTAAGGGGTCTGGCTTAGTGTGTTGCTCTTGAATAATAGCGGCGATTTTTTCCATTTCTGCGCCTACCCATAAACTTTCGCCTTTATTCCACGCTTCAAAAGCTTCTGCCCATATCTGGTCAATTTCTGCGTCAAATTCAGTGTCGTTAATCCATTCTGACACAGCTTTAACTTGTTTTTCTCTGTCACAATGAATCGGAAAAAATCTTCTGTTGCCTGTTTTATCCTTCAAAAAAAGTTTTACATTTGTCGTTCCAAAAAAAACGCATTGACGTGGGAAGTCTTGAATCCTTTTGCCATAAGAAACTCTGAAACTGTCTACTTCCTTTGAGATAAATTTTTTAGTCGCGTCTGAATCGCTTTTATTCATGGCTTGAAGTTCGTCAAGCAAGATTAACCACTTTCCGCGCAGTCCTTCATAGGCGTCTTTTTTGGTCAAGTCGTCTATGGTGTCGTTTGTCCAACCTTTACCAAGTTTTAAAATCAGTTTGCTTTTTCCAATGCCTTGTGCGCCTTCTAAAACAATCATATTGTCAAACTTGATACCTGGTTTCATAACTCGCGCCACTGCCGCTATTAAAGATTTTCGCGTTATGATTCTGGTATATTTTGAATCTTCCGCACCTAAGTAGTTTATAAAAAGTTTTTCCATTCTTTCTACGCCGTCCCATTTCAATCCGCGCAGATAATTTCTCACACTGTGAAAAGATTGTTTATAAGCGACGTGAATAAAAGCATCTTCAATAGAGCCTTTGTCTTTAAGTCCGAAATTATTTTCAAGAAAAACTCTTAACTCAAAATCATCGGCATCAGTCCAATACAAATTTGAAATTTCTTTATTGCGCCAAAAAAGCGGCTTGATTATTGCTATATTTTGTGCGAACACGTCAAAGGCAAAACAATTTTTTATCCTGACATCATTTTCTAAAATAATTGTGACATTGTAGCGGTTAGATAAAATTTGTCCTGTTTTTTCATGACGTTTCAGTTTTTTGCTCCATGACATATCCTGCTTTTCTTCGCCTAAATCGTCAAATTCCGCTATCGCTTCTTCCGTCATTAAAACTTTAACTTTGTCGTCTTTACTGCAAAAATTTAACATCTTTGTATAAGAGGGCAAAGTGTTTAATTCTTTGTGTTCCTTACCTTCGTCAAGTTCTCCGAATTTATGAATCCTTACTAGGTCAAAAGCGTTATTGATATGTCCGTTGTTTGCGGGGTCTGTGGCGTGAAAAGAATAAAGCCACTTATCTTGGTAAACGATTGCTCCGCCTGAAGTTGTTCCGGCTTTGAAAGTGTAGCGGTCTTTATCTCCGCATTGCTCGTAAATGTCCGGCAAAAATTTTTCAATAGCTTCTGAAATTGCATAAGCTCTACAAAAAGCTCCAATTAAACCCGCCTTTGTTAAAGGGTCTTCCGCTTTTGTTTCTACGTTTTTTACAATTTCTTTACTTCTTGAACTGCGCGCCCATGTTGTTTGGTCTTGCCAATCATCGTATTCAGTTAAAACTTTGTCGGCGTTTAAAAATTCTCCATCTTGCCACTGAAAATAAAATTCTGCGTCGCTTGAAGTTGACGGAAAATACATTAACCTATGCGGCTGATAAGTTGTGTCGTCAAAATTTTCAATGCCAAAACTTTCGGCAACTTTGCGACTGATAGCTTGATATTCATCTGATGAAACTGCTCTGTTAAGCGGTATTACTAAACGCAAGCGCGGTTTTTCTTTTGTGTGCTTGTGCGTCGAATAAACGCAAGCCGCATTATCAAAAAAAGTTATAATTTTTTCCCACAAATTTTGTTCCGCAAAATCAGCGTCCAAAGTGATAAGTTTCCTATTTACAACGCTAAGCGCGGTTCTCTTGCCGTTTTCCAATTCGCCGCCGACAAATCCGCCGACATCTTTTATTTCATCTTGTCTTGCTTTGCCAAGTTTGAAATATTGCGCTTGTGTTTCCGAAGTACGTTTTGTCGTGCTAAGTCTTTGCAAAAGTTGACTCCATGAAATTTGTTTTTGTTTCCATACTCTAGTCTTACGGCTTGAGCCTGTGCAAATAGTTAATAAACCGTCATGCTCGGTAACAATGTTTGCCATTTCGACACCTCTCAATCCTTGCGATAATATTCAGTCTCGTAACCTGCCGCTGTCAAAACTAAATCCTTTGTTAAAAATACTCCTTTTGCCCAGCTTATCGGCTCTGACATAATAGCAATAACTTCTTCTAAACTGCCTTTGCCGTTTTCCATTTCAGAAATAATTTCGTCGTGAACATGCATTACAATTTTGTATCCTGCGCGGTCAAGTTTCAGCATTGCTTCAGCTAAACAATCTCGCGCTGTTGCCTGAACAATATTTTCAATTAATTTTCCGCCCCAAGTAAAATTTCTTCCCCAGCCACCTGTCGCTTGTATTGTTCCGTCATAAGCAAGTGTTTCTTTTCCATCTTGTAAAATTATTCTGGGATTTGCATAAGAAATTTTTCTACCGCTCGGTAATGTGATAAATAAAAAATTTCCGTCAAACTCAAAAAATAATTTTTCATGAGGCGTTGCATTTTTAAATTTCAATGCTTCTTTAGCGGCTTTTTCTACCCGTTGCCACAATTCACAGATATTCGGACTTGATTCACGCCACTTTTTTATGATTGATTCCATTTCCGTTCCTGATAAGCCCATTTTGTCTGCGCCAAAAGCCTTTAAAGCATTAACGCCGCCACCATAACCGCAAGCTAACTCTGCTACTTTGCCTTTTTGCCGCAATTCTTTATTTACACCATTTTTTTCTACAGGAACTTTGAACATTGCTGACGCACTCGCGCAATAAATATCTCTGCCTTCCTCAAAAACTTTCATTCGCCATTTTTCATTCGCCAACCACGCTATTACTCTTGCCTCAATAGCTGAAAAATCTGCAACAATGAATCGACAATTTTTTTCAGCTACAAACGCAGTTCTTATCAGTTGCGACAAAACATCTGAAGAATTTTCATAGAAAATTTTTATTGCATCTAAGTCTTGAGCTTTTACAAATTGTCGCGCAGTATCTAAGTCTTCAAGGTGATTCTGCGGCAAGTTTTGAAGTTGAATACCTTTACCTGTAAATCTGCCTGTCCTGTTCGCTCCGTAAAATTGAAACATTCCTCTTGCTCTGTTGTCCACGCTCGACATATTCAGCATTGCTTGATATTTTTTCACGCTTGTTTTGCTGATTAAATTTTTTAGTTCCAAAAGCATTTTTGTTTTTTTGCTAACAGTTTTGTCGGCTAATAATTCTGTGCGTGATTCTTTGTCAATATTATCTGGTCGCCATCCTTCCTGCTCCTCAATCCAATCAAGCAGTTGTAAATTGCTGTTTAAATTTATTCCGCCTGTTAATTCTTGCGCTTGAACTTTTGCGGTTGATTTTATTTTTGAATCAATTTCAATCGCGGAATTTACAAACTCCATATCAATCAAAACACCATTGTCATTTATTTTTTGGTCAAGTTGCCACAATTTTTTTTCGCTGTCTGACAAAGAATATTTTTCAAGAATTTTTCTGATTGCTCTTTCTGATTCTACGTCTTGCTTGCAATATTCTTTGAAAGATAACCATTTATCAATGTTATGTGCTGGTCTATTTCTTGTGCGAAAATTATTGGCTCTCAATGGCGTACAAGGTTTACTGAAGTAAGCAATTAACTTTTTGCCAACTGCGCTTTTTAATTTATCTTCCGGCAATTTTAACGCCTTGCCAACTTTTTCAAGCCCTGCCGGTAAACCAAGCTCTAAACCTAAAACCATTGTGCAACTCCATTGTGAATAGTCAATTTCACGCTGAAAATAATTCTTCAAAACTTGAATCTCAAAGGGCGCATTGTAAGCTGTCTTTAAAATAGTTTTGTCAAAAATTGCCTGAACTATTTCGGCAGGAATTTTTTCATCTTGTGCAAGGTCAACAATTTCAACTGGCTTATCATCAATCGCATAAGCAAACAAAATTATTTCGCAGTTCGCCGCATAACGATATAAGCCAACTTTTTTAATATCAAGTTCGGAAAAAGTTTCAAGGTCAATAGCTAACGTTTTCATCACTTAAAAAATATCGTCGTCGTTGTCGTCTTCCAATTCTTCAAAATCGACATCTGCAGAATAGCCGCCGAATCCTAATCTGTTACCATTTTTAACTTTCTGGACATTGCCTAAACTCGCCGCAATTCCTTTGTTACCTTCAACTGCAAAGGCGTAAAAATTCACCATTACATTACAATAACAACCTGAATAAATTTCCTCTGTGTCATAAATCATTTCTTTGTGACGGTCAACAACTTGCGGACGGCGTTTTGCCTTCGCATTGAAAAACATACAGCCTTGATAGTCGGGGCTTGTGTGTCCTTCTTCGTCTGCGTCGTGAAGTGGCAATTTCAAAGTTTTTCTGTTAATTGCTCCGTCCTTGTTTGCAAGTTTTGATTTTCCGTCAACAATCGCCGCCTCAACTGCTTTGTTAATCTCGGTCAACGTCTTTGTGTCGGTCTTCGGAATAAGCAAACTTACCGAATAGTTATCGTTTTTGTCGGTGTCAATCAAATGTGCATAACTGATTCTGCAATAAACTCTTGCCTCTGTCGGTTTCAATTCTCTTGCCAATTTTCATTTCTCCTTTGTCTCGGTGTTAAATCCTAAATCGTGATAAGTTTTAATTCTGCCTGTCTTAAGTCCCCAGTAAAAAACATCGCCATTGCTCCATTCCTCAACAGGCTTTGTAGTAATATTTTTTTCCATTTTTTCAATGTTATCAAAATCTGTTTCGGCGTTGTGCCATTCTGCGCGTTTGTCTGATTCTTCGACTAAAACAGGTGCGCCGGGCGGTTTTTGAATCACTCCGCCTAAAAGCTCTGCAATTTTTTTCTTGCCGAAATTTTTTTCAAGTGCGGTAATTCCTAAAATTTCTTTCGGCTTGTAAATTTCTGAATCGTCCGCGCCGTTTTGTCGCAGAATATCTGCCGCTTTTTGTTCGTCAATGATTTTTCTGACGCTCCGCCCTTCGACAAGTTTAAATCCTGCCCAGTGTCGATTTTTTTCAACTGCTTCTTTCAGCGCAAAATCTTTCACATTGCCCAGCCATTTTATGATTGAATCTGCGCGACTTAAAATCTTTGAAATTTCTGCGTCGCTTAAAAGGTCGGGGTCGTCGAAGTCATTTTTCACTACTTCAAGCTGATAATCAGCATAAGTTTTACAGCGCATTGCCGCTCGACAAAATTTACAATGTTCTCCGGCTTTAAATTCGCCTTCGCCTTTAAAAGCAAGTTCCGCAATTTTTTTAATTTTTTCTCCCCAGTCAAGCAATTCAGTTACCAAAATATTTTCGCTTGAAATTCCGCCGTTGCGCGGTTGAATTATCGTAACTGTCAATGATTTTATGTCATACAGAAAATTGAGTTCGGAATATGCGCCCAGCGCATAAAGTCTTAGTTGAGGATTATTTTTCGCGTCAACTTTTACGCCTGCGCCATATTTCAAATCGCAAATTTCCATAACGCCATCTGAAATGATAATTGCGTCGGCGTGTCCGTAACCTTTTGGCACATATTCTGACAAGTCAACTTTTTGCTCCAATAAAACCGCCGCACCTTTGTCTTTTGCTTTTGCTTGAATAAATTTTTCTGTAACAATCGCCGTGTAAGTCTCTACATATTCTTCAAGTTCGCGGCTGAAAAATTTATTTGACTTCAACTTTTCATATTCAATTTTAAAAATCTCTGCCGGAATAAATTCAAAAAAATTTTGCAAAAAAGTTTCGGCTAACTTATGAGCAAAAGTCCCCTCTAAAGCGGCTGTGCTGACAGTATCGGGGAATTGTTCCTCAAGTCTTGCACTTGGCGGGCAATTTATCCACTTGTGCGCCGCACTCGGTGCTAATGTCGCGTGGTTCATTGAATTGCATCCTGAACTTTCTGTAAAAGTTCTGTCATTTTATCGTCTGGCACTGCTGAAAGTTTTTCAACGCCGTATCCGTGAATAAGTTCCTTGATTTTCGCAGATGCGCCTTTTTCTTTTCCTTCAAGCGCAATTTGTTTAATTTGCTTTTCAATTTCTGCGCGGTCAATTTGCTCGGCTTTAGAATTTTTTTCGGCGTGAAGTTCTGAAACTTTTTCACGCATAATATTTTCCGCGCCAACTTTCAAAGACTTTGTAAATGACTGAATCAATACAAACAACGCTTCAAAATTTGTTTCGTCGGCTTTTACAATATCCTCGTTATTAAGCTCTATAGTAATTTTCATTGCCTCACAGCCTTTCGGACTTTTTACTTTGCTCCAGTTTTGAAAAAAAACTTTCCACAATTTCATAGGTGTAATAATTCATCAACAGCCAATAATTAAAATTTTCTACGCTTTCTTTTGGCGCAAATTGAAAAACATCATCCATAGCTTTTCTTGCCGCCGTTTCAGCATTTTGCGCGGCTTTTGAATCGTGGGCCTTAATTAAATCTAAAATTCTTGTGTCGGTTTTCAATTTCTTTTCCTCCCTCTGCACTTTCGATAACAGCGTTTATGTTTACGCCGATGCTTTTTCTTTTTAAGTTTGAGAAAATTCCCCTCGTGTTCAAAATTTTTCATCTGCGTGATTTTCCTCTCCTGCGCGGCTTAAGTTCTTGGTCAATCATCTCCTTAAAAGCCGCTTTTCTTTCCCGACATCTTTTTAAAAACATCAGCGTCAAACTTTTAATGTAATAAGGTGCGCGACTTTGCGGAAAATTAGAAATTAGCATTTCTCTTCCTCAATCCAAAATAATATTGTAAGCGTCTAAAGCATCCCAAATTTTATTGTAGTCTTCTTGTGACGCTTCGCCTTTAATAAAAATCGTATCATCGCCGATAATTTGCGTATCAAGATAACCGCCACTATTAGCTATGCAAACAATTTTGCTTGCAAGGTCATAGATTTGCGACTCTGACATTTTCTGACAATTAACTTTCAAGTTGAAAGGATAAATTTTCGGCGGGCGGTTTTTAAGCATTTTCCAGCTCCTCCCGTTTATCTCTCCAAATATTGAAACAGTTTTCTAATTCTCTATGAATCAATCCAAGATTGATAATCTTTTCGCCGAATTTAGTATCTTTATCCGCCATCTTGCTTACCACGTCGTTTAATCTTAAAAAGTTTTGCAAAACAGGAATTGCAGAAAACATTTCCGTAATTTTTTTTGTAACGGCATATTCCTCTTGCAAATTTTTCTGCTGGTTTTTAAGTTCGGCAAGTTCGCTCTTGATTGAATCATAATCCGCAGGATATTCAACAGCCACTTCAACAGGGCTATCTTGCAAATTTTTCAGTTCCTCCTGTTTTTCTTCCAACTCCGCTTGAAGTTTTGCAATTTCGGTTTTTGCCTCGCGCAGTTCTTCTGCGTTTAAACTTGGGTCTGCAAAAGTGGTAACCGTCTGCAACTGCTTTTTCAATTCAGAAATTTTTTCTTTCAAGGCGGCAGAAGTGTTATCTTGTGACAATTCGCTAATAACTTCATCAACTTGCTTGCTATCAAGTTCAAACTCACGACTAAATTTTTTAATGCCTGCGTCCAGTGTTTCAAGTCGACTTTCCACAATTTCTGCAGAAGTTTTATAGCCGTCGCGCTCTTGCTCCGCCGTTTCAAGTCTAGCTTTGTAACTTTTAATTTCTTCGCGCAGTTGCTTAACTGTCATATCCTCTACAGGATTGTTTTCAGCCGCTTTCTCCGCTATGAAATTCTCTTCTTCGCCTGAAGGTAAAGCAAGCAAATTCAGCATTTGCGAATATCCCAAATTTCCAAACGTTTGGAAATTTCCCCCAAAACGTTGTGCAATATTTATAAAATTTGCGGCTGAACTTTTTTTTAAGTTGAAATTATCTTCAAGCCAATTTTGCCATTCGCCGTGCTGAACTTGTTCCTTCGCCTGAATCAAGCAATTTCCAATTTCTACGGCGTGTCCTGCCATTTGTCCCAAGTGAAATTTAATTTCCACTTTCAACTCCGACAATGTTTTGGTCGGCAAATTATTTTCTGTCTCCATTTTGTTTTGTCTCCCTTCCTGTTATAATTTTTCTTGAGGTGATTTTTTATGTTTGAAACAACTTCTGAAAAAGTTCTTCGCGTCTTGATTGACTATGACAATGTTTTTGACATTTCCGAAAAACTTTCTCTTGTCAAAAAATCTTTGCCTAATCTTTCAACTGAACAAATTCACTCGGCTATTTTTGCCTTGCACAAAGACAATTTAATCATTGCCGACTTTCGCAACGGTGAATTTTTTGATATTGCCGTTCAACCTTTCGCTCTTGCCAAATTAAACGACAAGCACGATTTTAAAATTGTCAATTTCAAAGTCGATTTATTTAAAATTGCCTTCGGCTATCTTCTCGGCTTTATTTCCGCTTGGTTACTGAAATAAAATTCCGTAACTTATCCAACCCAGCAAAAATCCTGTCCCTATCAAAATTGCGTCCTTTAAAATTTTTCGCATTTTTCAGCTCCTCGCCGCTTTTTTAATTTAACTTAACTTTAGGTAAAATCAAGAGTCAAAAAAAATTTCATTGTAAGGCAAGTTCAAATATTGAGCGATTTTCTTTGCTTGCTCTACAGTTGCTAAATCTGGATTTTCTTCAATTTTTCTATAAGTATGTACGTGGATATTCAACAATTCCGCCATCTCGTCTTGTGTCTTGTCCCGTATTCGTCTTGCCTGTCTGAGATTTAATTGGTTAAACAACAATTTCCATTTCACCTCCTGCTTGAAACATTGATTATAATGTAATTTACTTTTGGTAAAATGTCAAGTACAAAAATTTGATTTTAAATGTTCTGAAGTTGAAAAAATTCATTGTTTAAGTTAAAATCGTTTTAGTTAGGGGGTGTCGATTATGACTATTGGAGAAAACATCAAAAATTTGCGTTTACGTTACGGACTTACTCAAAAAGAATTGGGTGATATTGTCGGCAAATCCGCTATAGCTATTTCTACTTGGGAGAATGACGTTAAGCAACCAAGAATGGGTTCAATTCAAAAAATGGCTGATTATTTTGGAATCTTGAAAAGTGACATAATCGAACCCGACAAGCTGTGTTCAAATATTTTTGAGGAAAAAGATATTCCACTTTCAAAAATTGAAAAAGTTTTTATCGAAGATTTTCGCACTCTTGATTCAGTAAAAAAACAAACTTTACTGAATTTGATGGCTTTTTTTAAACATCAAGTGACTACTCAAAATGTTTCTAGTGTCGTTCAAACTAACACACACGGAAATAATTTTATACCAACGGCAACTCAACTTACAACTTAGAATCATAATTTTGCAGGTGTCAACTTATGAAAAGTGTCTTTTTCTTGTTCGTGGTGTTTTGGCTTAACTTTTCTGTATGTTCCGCTGAAATACTAAAACTCCAATCTACAGGCGAATATACAATGAGTAAATACGAAACTCTAGACTTTGCTCAACAATGCGCCTTGATAGAGGCAGAAAAAAACGCCGTTGAAAGTGTCGGCGTTTATGTTCGCAGTATCACGCAAGTTAAAAATTCTGTGGTTATTTTTGACGAAATTATTTCTGTCGCTTGCAACCTAGTAAAAATTGTTCAAAAGACTTTCACACAAAATATTGATTCGGCAGGAAATGTTTTTATTCGTGCCAATATTTTTATTGAAGTCGATTCTGATTCTGTACTTCAAGGTTTGCAACGTGATGATTTAGCTGATATTGTCCAAAATTACAAAATTTTACAAGCTAAAAATATTTCTATGCGCAATGAGATTGAACATTTAAAAAAATTAGTTTCGGACGGTAAAATTGACAAAAAAATCTTGCAAGAAAATTTCAATTCTGCCGATAAGCAAGTTATAGCCCACCAACTTCATAAAGAGGCTTTGACTCTCGAATATGTTAAAAATTATGATGCCGCTCTGAAAAATTACAATCAGATTCTTGTTTTATTCCCACAATCTCTTTTAGGACACTTTCAACGTGCAATATTTTTTTGGAAAATAAAAGCCTATCAAAAATCTTTGGACGATTTAAATTTTGTTGCCGCTAATCTTTCTGATTCCTTTTCTTTCAAAAAAGAATTGTTTTTATTTCGTGGACTGGTGAAATTACCTTTGCGTCAAGATATTTCTGCTGTTGAAGATTTTTCTCAATCTCTACATTTTGATTCAAATTTTACTTATGCTTATGTTATGCGTTCGGCTGTTTATTATAGTCTGCAAAAATATTCACAAGCGTATGATGATGTTACTAAAGCTATTTCGTTATTATCTTCTGCTGATAAAAATTTTTTGCCTTCTATGAAATCTTTGCAAGTTCTTTGTCGGACTAAACTTTCGGAAAGTAAGAATTGACTTTGAAAGGATTGATTAAATTGAAGAAACTTTTTTGCCTAATATTTTTTGTTTTTTCTTTAAATTTTTCTGTAGTTTCAGCTGTCGGTGATGTAATTGTTATGCCTAAGAAGGAAACACAAGAGGATAAACAAAATCAAGCTGTTGCTGAATTTGAGGCGGCTAAAAAAATGAGTCAATTCGCGCTATATTCTACTGATGATTATCGCGATATAATAATTCAAAACTTGGCTCTAGTTGCCGTTGACCGTGTCCAAGATTACAAAAAAATTTTGGCTAGAGTTTCTGGTAGTATTGAATCCTCCAGTGATAGCGACGCTAAATACTGCTCCTCTTTTACGGAGGCTATTTTAGTTGAACGTGTCGCTATTTTAGAGGCATATATCAATTTTGCAAAGTGCTACAGCGCAAAAGACGCTGTCGGCTGTAAAAATTATAATTCGCAGGTAAAATATCGCGGTGAACGTGCGGCTAAATTGCGTCAAGAATTTTTTGAGGTATTCGGCTTCTAAACATAAAACGCCTTTTCCTGCTTGTCCCACTCTTCACGCGTCAAAAAAGCTCTGTCAAGTTTTGCCGTTAGGCAACCGCGTTAGCGGCTTGAACTTGACGGGGCTTTTTTAAGCGTACAATCCACAAAGCAGGAAAGGCGACTGTTGCTTTTATCCTTTTCCCTATCGCATACACTTTTTTACTTCCATTCCGCCTTGTTTTTCAAGCAGAATCCTTGTCTCAAGTGTCAAATTTTCACTCGGCACTCTAGACAATATATTTTTTTGTTCACAAACCCATTTCAGAATACTTTCAGCAATTTGACTTTTTGACATTATTGCTTTAAACAAATATTGCTTTTTGCTTTAGCGTCGCGGAAACCGCATTGCAATGCGGTGAAAATTTCCAATATTCCCACGTTTTTTCGCTAATATTCCCACGTTTTTTCGCTAAATTTTTGCTAATACTCCCACGTTTTTTCGCTTTTTGGACTCTATTTCGCGTTCTAATGCGAAATAATACTCCCACGTTTTTTCGCAACCGCATTGTGACGCGATTTTTTACTCCTTCTTATCTTCAAAAATATAATCTTTGTCCCCCGTTGACTTTTTTGGGTGGTTAATCTTTGCCCCCCGTTGACTTTTTTGGGTGGTTAATCTTTGTCCCCCGTTGACTTTTTTGGGTGGTTAATGTATGATGCTTACAAAGGAGGGATTGACAATGGCTAAAAAAATTGAAATGCCGAATATCACGAAAGATAAAAAAGCGGCTAAAGGTCGCGAATTGGTCTATCAAGGTAACCCGTTAATTCAGTCGCGGAAGTATTTCAATACAATCGGGACGCGCCTTTTTACGCTCGGACTTATGGGGTTGAATCCTCATTTGTCGAAGAATGATAAATTTTTCGATGAAGAATTTCCGCATATTTTTATCTCGACAAACGAACTGACAAAACTGTTTGGCGATTCTAAGTATTTGAGTATGTTGGAAAAAGAGTGCGAAAAACTTTTTAATTCAAGTATCACACTGAAATACACTGATAAAAGTTTTACGTTAATGCATATTTTTGACGTAATGGAATATAAAGCTAATGACGGTTTGTATATTCAGTTTGACCCAAAAATGAAAAAATACCTGATTGAATTAGTGGAAGGCGGTTATACGGCGGTAAATATCGAACAGATTTTTAAATTAACTTCGACGTATGCCGTGCGCCTTATTGAGTTGTGTCTGCAGTACAGGAATATGACAAAAGGCAACGTGATAACTCGCGCCTTGACGATTGACGAAATTAAATTTTATTTGAATGTTCCTGATGACGCTTATACGGGACGAATAGACCATTTTAAACAACGTGTACTCGATGAGCCGATAGCGGAAATTGAAAAGATAACAGATTTCAGAATGAAGTATCACACAGAAAAGGAAGGCAGACGCATAAAAAATTTTGTGTTTGAACTCGACTTGTCAAAAATTTCAGAGGAAACTTTTGACATAAATTTTACGCTGGGGAAAAAGTTACCTACGTCCGCGCCTTATGCAGATGTTTACGGTGAATTGATAAATCAAGGTTTTACCGCAAAAGCCGCGAAGGAGATTTTAACAGCCGTGAATGATAATATTGAAGTTAGTCTGCGTCTGGAATATGCTTTACAAATTCTGCCTGAAAGTAAAATTTCAATCAAAAACAAGCAAGGATTTTTGCGGAGGGCTATTTTGGAAAATTGGCGAGTCAATGACATAAAGTCAAAAAATGCAATGAGCATTTCCGAAAAGTCGAAGGTCAAGAATCAAATGGAATTAAATAATCTTCGTTTTGAAAAGGAAAAAATTCAACAAAGACTGGCTAATAATATGGAGGCAATGGAAAAAACAGGGATTAAGTCAACAGATTTGCAAGGCAATGAGCAACCAATTCCCGCGGGCTTTGTAAAAAGTATCAGCGAAATGTTAGCAAGTGGCGCTGACTTGCCTGATTCTGTGCAAACCATTTTAAAGGCGTTTAATTTCACCGTAGAGCGTTTTAAAGATGTTTATATGGAAAAGTATCAAGAAACAGTTAAAACGCCTTCTAGGGCAAAATTTGGGGCAAATACAAGGGGTTTTAGTAGTTTAGCTGATGTCCTTCCAAATTTTGCCTAAAAAATTGCAAAAAAAATATTCCCCTCGAAAGGGGATTCAGACTGTAGACAAAGTCCTTTTCAACTAAGTTTGAGAAGGGCTTTAACTTTGAT
>CALEPR010000152.1 GCA_937910665.1 uncultured Selenomonadales bacterium | reverse complement strand
TTATGTCAATCGCGGATTTGTCTGCAAAAATTTAAAAAATTATTCCGACGCGATAGAAAATTTTGACAAAGCCGTCGAACTTGACGACAAAAATTCTCAGGCATATTATTTATTGGCTCAATGCTGTGACATTTTGAAAAATTATGCCGACGCGATAGAAAATTTTGGCAAAGCCATTGAG
This sequence comes from uncultured Selenomonadales bacterium, assembly GCA_937910665.1. Lineage (GTDB taxonomy): Bacteria > Bacillota > Negativicutes > Selenomonadales > Selenomonadaceae > Quinella. The sequence continues at coordinate 15,751 of CALEPR010000152.1, read as the reverse complement.
TTTGATTCAAATAATTCAGCCGCTTACCAAGAGCGCGGAAATATTTATTACCGGTTGGAAGATTATTTATCGGCGGCGGAAGATTTTTCAAAAGTAATTCAGCTTTCTCCGAATAGTGCGAGGGCTTATCTCAGGCGCGGAATTTCTTTAAAAAATTTAGGAAATTATGAAGCGGCGATCTCAGATTTTTCAAAAGCCATTCAACTCAATTCGGATTATGTTTACGCTTATTTGAATCGCGGACTTGCCAATAAAGATTTGCAAAATTATGAAGCGGCGATTTCAGATTTTTCAAAAGCCATTCAGTTTGATTCAAAGTATTCTGAGGCTTATTTCAATCGCGGACTTTGTTATCAAAGTTTAGGAAATGACGAAAATGCTAAAACAGATTTTGCAAAAGCGCGTAAATTTGGTTATAATAAATAAAAATTTTTGCAAGAAAAAATGAAGGGGGCTTTCTGTGATTAAAAAAATTTTTTTCGGTCTCCTCATTTTTTTATTTTTGAGCGGGACGAGTGAGGCAGCGGATTTGTCGAGCATGGCGAAAGTTACCGGCGTTCGCTACAGTTACGGCTCCGGCACGGTCAGAATTGTCATTGACTTGACAAAAAAAGTTGAGTTTGTCGAAAATGTTGCGGAAAATCCTTCGCGCTCAATTATCGACATAAAAAATGCTTGGATTGATCCTGCCGACAAAATTGAAACAACTTTGGATTCATTCACGGCAAAAAATTTGCGAGTCGCTCAGTTCGATACAGAAACTGTTCGAGTTGTGATCGAAACTATGGCGGCAATAAAACCTTTTGTCTTGCAAGGCGGCACGAGCGGTTGGCGTTTAGTTATCGACGTTGGAAACGTTCCCTTCAAAGAAAATCCCGACCTCAACAATCCAAAAACTGAAACTCCTTCGAGCCCAAAAAACGACGACAAAAAAAATTTGGAAGATAAAAAAGCTCAGCAAGAGAAAGAAAAGTTAGAGCGCGAAAAAGCCAAACAAGAAAAACAGTCGCAGAAGGAGCGCGAACGTCAAGAACGCGAACGTCAGAAAAAAGAAAAAGAAAAAGCCAAGCAGGAAAAAGACAAAAATAAAAATTCCTCGACCAAAGAAACTCCAACAGGCATTGACAAAGATTTGAAAGATATTACCGGTTTGAAAAATAAAATTATTGTGATAGATCCCGGTCACGGCGGAAACGATGCCGGAGCGATCGGGCCGACAGGCGTTATGGAAAAATCTGTCACTTTAAATGTCGCACTCGAACTTGAAAAACTTTTGTCAGCCGAAGGTGCAAGCGTAATTATGACTCGCTCAACCGACAAAACTGTTTCTCCGAACGGTGCGGACGCTTCCGACATTGAAGAACTTCAAGCGCGTTGTGATGTTGCAAATGATGCCGACGCAGATATTTTTATTTCGATTCACGCCGACAGTTTTACAAAACCTGAGGCAAAAGGAACGACTGCATATTATTACGGACAGGCAGAGGACGACAGCGGACAAAAACTTGCAGAATATATTCGCAGCGCGCTTTGCGAACAGATAAGAACCCCGAGTCGAGGAACAAAAGCCTGCAACTTTTATGTCGTTCGACACTGCGATATGCCTGCGACTTTGATCGAACTTGCTTTTATTTCAAATCCTGAGGAAGAACAACTTTTAAATTCTGAGGAAGGAATTTTAAAAGCTGCTCAAGGAATTTTGGATGGAATTGAAGATTATTTTGGATAAAAAAAATCCGCCGAACTTTTTGGCGGAAAATTTTTATTTTCGCAAAATATATTTCACAACCCGGTAACCGACTTCATAAAGTAACATCACAGGAATTGCGACGGCAATTTGACTAGGGCATGTTGGCAAACTCTTGAAATAAAAAACATAAGCAAAAACTTTTTGGTAAAACAAAACTGAAATCAAAACCGAAGGATATACTTATGTCAGAAAGACTTTACCACAAAATAACCGATGAGCAATGGGAAATATCGAACAACATTTGCCGAAACCAAAATTTACAGTTCGTCAGGGCTAAATCCTCGAAATGTGGTAGTGTCAATAGCCAAAAATACTTTGCTCATAGCTGACGCCAACTATTTAGGTATGAAACAATTTCATACAAGAAGTTTAATTCCCAAAAAATCTTTAAGTCTTTTCAAGCTCCGTATATGCTCGTGATTTAATTTTTACGACGTGGGATTTATTGATGCTGGGGTAATAACATATTTTTAGTTTTTTTATCGTCGGAGCAATAGGTCGTGAGGGGAAAGGTTCGGCAGACTTTGGCGCAGAAGATTCACGATATGTGGTTGACTTTCTGCCGCTTGGTTCATGTGCCGACGATTTTCTCTTCCCACATGTGGCGATTGATTTGAAGAAGGAGTTTTTTTGGAATTGAAATCGGAAGAAAAAAATTTTATGAAGTCGCGGAAAAGAAATATTGCGCTGATTGTTTCTTACGACGGCACAAATTACAATGGATTTCAGAGACAAGATTTTCCATGCGTCGCCGTTCAAAATATTTTGGAGGACAGACTTGCAAAAATTTTTGGCGAAAAAATTGTTATGACAGGATCGGGGAGGACGGATGCAGGAGTTCATGCGCTCGGTCAGGTCGTGAATTTTTTTACCGACGGCAGGATTGAAGTTGAAAAAATTCCTCTCGCCGCGAGTGGAGTTTTGCCGCCAGACATCGTCGTTCGCGAGGCTTGGGAAGTCGACAAAAATTTTTCTGCCCTTCACAGTGCGACAAGTAAAATTTATCTCTACAAAATTCAGCGCGGAAAAACTTTAAATCCTTTCACAAAAAATTTTGCGTGGCATATTCCTTTCTCTCTTGACGTTGACAAAATGCGGACGGCTTTAAAAATTTTGGAGGGCGAGCATGATTTTTCAACTTTCAAGGCGGCGAGCAATACAAATATGAATCCTGTCAGAACGATTTTTGAAACTGAAATTTTTTCCGAACAAATTTTTGACGCAGAAATTTTGACGATAAAAATTCACGCCACAGGTTTTTTATACCACATGGCACGAAATATTGTTGCTGCAGTCGTCGCGGTCGGTCGTGAGCGTTTGAGTTTGGAAAACTTTCAAAAAATTTTCGATGCGAAGGACAGAAAACTTGCGCCGGCTACTGCTCCGGCTTGCGGACTTTGTTTATATAAAGTTTTTTATGAGGAATATTTCAATGCATAACATTTCTTCCATGATGAATAATCAAAATTACTTGCTGTTCCAATTCGCTAAAAAAAATTTTAAAAAATTTTTTACCAAATTGGACAGAAAAATATTTCCTACAAAAAATTTTTTCAATCGGAATTATTTTTTTGCGCGAGACGAAGGAGCACTCTGGTAATCCTAACGCCGTCAACTTCCTCGACATAAAAAGTATTTCCTTTGTAAGATTGAGTTTGCCCGATGCGCGGTTCACCTCCGAGTCTGTCGCTCAACCAGCCGCCAATAGTGTCAACGTCCTCGTCCTCAATGTCAATTCCAAATTCGTCCTCAATTTCCTCAAGCAACATTTTCGCGTCGATAGAATATAAATTTTCTTCGCGCTTTTCGCTGTCAGGTCGTTCCTCTTCATCAAATTCATCTTGAATATCGCCGACAATTTCCTCAATAATATCTTCAATCGTGACCATTCCTGCCGTGCCGCCGTACTCATCCACGACAATGGCAAGTTGCGAGCGATTTTTTTGCATCATTTTCAAAAGCAAACTCACGTCCATACTTTCGGGGACGACAAAAACTTTTCTTGCAAGTTTCGCAAAATTCGGATTGCGTTGTTGATTTCCTTCCAATCGCCAGCCGATTAAATCTTTCACATGAAGGAAACCGATAATGTGATCTTTATCTTCGTTGCAAATAGGATAGCGCGTCATTTGTTCCTCAAGCATGGTATTTAAATTTTCTTCATAACTTTTGTCGGTGTAAAGGCAAACCATATCAGTTCGCGGAACCATAATTTCTCTGACGCTCAGTTCAGTGAAGTCAAAAACATTATCGACAAAATCAATTTCTGTGTCGTCAACTAAACCTTGTTTGTGACTTTCTTCCATCAGCAAACGAATTTCTTCCGGATTGTGAGCAACTTCGCCTTCGCTCGATGCTTCCAGTCCTAAATGTTTTGCAACAAAATTTGCAGTCGCATTCAACATTATCACGAAAGGATACATAATTTTCCAGAAAATTAACATTGGCAGAGCGATTGTCAGCAAAATTTTTTCGTATGCGGCAATCGCCATAGACTTCGGCGTAAGTTCACCTAAAATTATGTGCAGTGAAGTTATTATCGTGAAGGCAAGCGCGAAAGAAATTGTGTGTCCGATTGTCGAACTGAAACCGAGTGCCTGAGTTACAGGCAAAATCAATTCCGCAACAAAAGGCTCGCCGACCCAACCAAGTCCGAGCGACGCTAAAGTTATTCCAAGCTGAGTGACTGAAAGTGCCTCATCAAGTTCATCAGTCAATTTTTTTGCGTAAACTGCACGCTTGTTTCCTTCCTGAATTAAAGTTTCCAATCTTGAAGGACGCATTTTCACACAGCAAAATTCTGCCGCGACAAAAAATCCATTCATCGCTATCAAAAACATCACCAAAAAAATTTGCAAAAGTATCGGGACAAAATCCAACTGAAAAAACCTCCGTAAAAAATTTTCAACATTATAACAAATATTGAATCCTAAATTTTTATTCGACCATTTTCCAAGTCTTTTCAAAAATTTCGACATTTGCTTTGTTTCTTCCTCTATGGTTGATAATTTTCACCTGTATTTTGCAAAAATTTCAGATGCTATTGCTCCGGCGATTAAATTTCCTCAAAAAATTTTTAGAAACTGTATTCACAAGTTTTTATTTCCGAAAAAAATTTTTGCGAACTTTTTTTGTAATTTTTAAAAGCAAACTTCAGAGAAATTTCATTTAAAATTTTCCGAAAACTTAAAGGAAATTTTTTTGCAAAGTAGAATAAAAAATTTCAAAGTTATCAAAAAATTTTCAACTTTTGGATTGGGGAGTGCGTTAAATGGCAGTGAACACTTCAGGTTTCGGCTCATACGACATCAGAGGAATTTATCCTGTAAGTATGAATCAAGATTTGGCTTATCGCGTCGGCAGAGTTTTTCCAAAACTTTTTGACGCAAAAAAAGTTGCTGTCGGTCATGACATTCGACTTTCCGGTCCGACAATTTGCGATGCACTTGTTCGCGGCTTGACTGAAGCAGGTTGCGACGTTTACGACATTGGTCAGTGCGGAACTGAAATGATTTACTTCACGACAGGTTTTAAAAATTTCGACGGCGGAATTATGATAACTGCCTCGCACAATCCGAAAGAATACAACGGCATGAAGTTTGTCAGAAAAAATTCCGTTCCCATCGCGCCGAAAACAGGTTTATTGGAAATAAAAAAGCATGTCGAGGATGAAAGTTTTGATTGGAGTTACAGGAAGGCGACAGGCACAGTTTACAAAATTGATATTCTTCATGACTATGTAAAAAAAATTTTGACTTACGTCGATTTGAAAAAATTGAAGCCGTTGAAGATTGTCATAAATTCCGGCAACGGCTCTGCAGGACCTGTTATCAATGAAATGGAAAAATTTTTGCCTTTTGAAATTGTAAAAGTTCACAACAATGCGAATGGATTTTTTCCGAACGGCGTTCCCAATCCTCTCCTGCAAGATGCGCGTTCAGAAACTTCAGAAGCCGTGATAAAAAATAATGCCGACTGCGGAATTGCCTTTGACGGAGATTTTGACAGATGTTTTTTGTTTGACGAAAAAGGAAATTTTATTGAAGGCTATTACATTGTCGGATTTTTGGCTGAGGCTTTCTTGAAAAAAAATTCAGGCGAAAAAATTGTTTACGACCAACGCGCAATTTGGAACACTGAAGAAATTACAAAAAATTATGGCGGAGTGCCGATTATGTGTCGCAGCGGTCATGTTTACATCAAGGACAAAATGCGTGAGGAAAATGCAATTTACGGCGGCGAGATGTCCGCGCATCATTACTTCCGCGATTTTTATTATTGCGACAGTGGAATGATTCCTTGTCTTTTGGTTTTGGAACTTTTAAGTCAGACCGATAAAAAACTTTCTGAACTTCTTGCCGACAGAATTGAAAAATTTCCTGTGTCCGGCGAGATCAACACAAAAGTTTCCGGCTTGGAAAAATCAAAAGAAATTATGGAAAAAATTGAAGAAATTTATGGCAAGGAAGGAAAAGTTTCAAAAATCGACGGCTTGAGCGTCGAATTTCCCGACTGGCGTTTCAATCTCCGCAATTCGCAAACTGAACCTTATATCAGATTGAATGTAGAATCTCGCGGCGACAAAAAGTTAATGGAAAAAATGCGCGACGAACTTTTAATGATAATTAGGAGTTAGGAATGAGGAATGAGAAATTTATAATTGGTAGTTTTCAATTATAAATTGTAAATTATAAATTATTTTCCGAAGGAGGATTTTTTTATGGAGAAGAAAAATGTTGTCAACCTTCCGTCGCTGATCAGTGACTATTACACACTTGCACCCGACCCCGAAAACAAAACTCAAGGTGTTGCTTTCGGAACTTCGGGACACAGAGGAAGTTCAAAACTCCACAGCTTTAATGAAACGCACATTATCGCCATCGCAAAAGCAGTTGCCGAACATCGCAAGGCAGAAGGCGTGACCGGTCCACTTTATATCGGCGCAGACACTCACGCACTTTCCGAGCCTGCACTTAGAACTTGCGTTGAAGTTTTGGCGGCTGACGGCGTTGAAATTATTCTTCAGGAAGATTTTAAACCTGTTCCGACTCCTGTCGTCTCCAGAATTATTCTCGCGCACAATTACGAGCGCAAAGAAGCTAAACAGGCTGACGGAATTGTTATCACGCCTTCGCACAATCCCCCGACTGACGGCGGCATTAAGTACGACCCGACAACCGGCGGCCCGGCGAGTGCTGAAACTACTACAAAAATTCAAAACCGCGCAAATGAACTCATCAAGGAAGGCGTGGAAAAAATTAAACGCATACCTTTTGAACGCGCAATTAAACTTGATAATGTTCACTTCATGGACTATATGAAACCTTACGTCGATGCACTTTCCAGAGTCATTGACATGGACGCTGTTGTTAATTCAGGTTTGAAAGTCGGCGCAGATCCTCTCGGCGGCAGCGGAATTTTCTACTGGGATTTGATTAACGAAGTTTACAAAATTAAAAATCCTATCGTCGTCGTCAATCCCAACATTGATTACACATTTTCTTTCATGCCACCCGATCACGACGGCAAAATTCGCATGGACTGTTCCTCGCCGTTTGCAATGGCTAACTTGATTAAGATGAAAGATGATTATGATATTGCTTTCGGAAATGATACTGACTACGACAGGCATGGAATTGTCACTCCGCAAGGCTTGATGAATCCTAACCACTATCTTGCTGTGGCGATAAAATATTTGTTCACTCACCGCGAAGGCTGGAGCAAAGATGCAATGGTCGGCAAAACTTTAGTTTCAAGTTCATTGATTGATAAAGTTGCGGCTGACATTGGTCGTAAACTTTGTGAAGTTCCTGTCGGCTTTAAATGGTTTGTTGACGGCTTGTTTGACGGCTCAATGGGCTTTGGCGGCGAAGAGTCTGCGGGAGCAAGTTTCCTCTGCAAAGATGCAAGCGTTTGGACGACTGACAAGGACGGAATTATCATGGACTTGCTTGCGATTGAAATTACAGCGAAGACCGGCAAGAATCCTTCCGAACACCACAAAGAACTTACAGACAAATTCGGCACTTTCTACTACGCAAGAAAAGATACTCCTGCAACGCCTGAACAAAAATCCGCGCTTGGCAAATTGTCGCCTGAAAATCTTAAAGCTGACACTTTGGCAGGAGATAAAATTACAAACAAATTTACAAAAGCTCCAGGCAACGGCGCATCAATCGGCGGCTTGAAAGTTGTCACAGAAAAAGGTTGGTTCGCGGCTCGTCCGAGCGGTACTGAAGATATGTGCAAAGTTTACGCTGAAAGTTTTGTAAGCGAAGATCACTTGAAACAAATTCAAAAAGAAGCGCAAGATATTGTCGCCTCTGTTGTGTGATAAAAAAATTTTTTTCAAAACGTGAAAGGAGATTTTAAAAAATGGCATTGACTTTGAAATCCGGGTTCAGTTTCGACTATGACAATTTGTTCGGCGAAGGAAAAGTTACTCAAGCCGATCTTGATTTTTACGCTGAAGATTTGAAAAAGGCTCACGAAGCCATGAAAGTTATGCGTCGCGACGGATTCATCAAGGCGCATCTTTCCAAAGACGGCAATCCTGAAAAAGTTTATTTTTCAAAACTTCCTTACATCACTGAGGAAAATGGAAAACTTAATCTCAACTCCCCTGCGAGTATCCAAAAACTTCATGACTTTACGGAACACCTTCGCAATAATACCGACGTTGTTGTTTCGCTCGGTATCGGCGGCTCATTCTTGGGAAATAAAGTTTTGTTTGATATTTTCTGCGGAGAATTTTGGAACACTTGGACGAAGGAACAGCGCAAAGGTCTTCCGAAAGTTTATTTCAGCGGACAAAATATTGACGCTCGCCGCACGGGTGACATTATCAATCACCTGAAAGCGATGGCGGATCATATTGGTCGCAAATTGAAAGTTTGCTTAATTTGTATCTCGAAGTCCGGCGGAACTCTCGACACCATGAGTAATTTTATGGTTATGTATGACGCTCTGCAAAAAGCTGAAAATGTTGAAGTTGAAGTTGTCGCCGTCACCGATCCGAACATGGAAAAGAAAACACTGCTGAAACAAATTGCAGTCGATAAAGGTTGGCAAACTTTCGCAGTGCCTGACGGAGTCGGCGGACGTTTCACTGTCTTTTGCGAAGTCGGACTTTCAACTGCTGCGGTCATTGGAATGGACATTGAAAAATTTTTGGAAGGCGCACGCGACATGGATATTGCTTGTCAAAACGATGACATTTGGCAAAATCCTGCAATGCTCAATGCGGCTTTGAAATTTGCGGCGAGTGAAAAACATGGTCGCAATATCGAAGTTATGATGCCTTACGGAGATTATTTGAAATCTTTGTCCGAGTGGTACATTCAACTTCTTGCAGAATCTCTCGGCAAACAATTTAACAAGGACGGCAAGGACGTTTGTTACGGAAGAACTCCGCTTGTCGCAGTCGGCACAACTGATATGCACTCACAAACTCAACAGCACCAGGAAGGCGCGCTCGACAAAGTTGTCCAGTTCATTAAAGTTGACAAGTGGGCAAATGATTTGACAATTCCGAACGCATTTCCGGAATATCAAAAACTTGCTGACATTTCCGGCGTAACAATGAGCGGAGCTTTGGAAGTTGCTCGGCAGTCAAACGCAGACGCTTTGAAGTCAAACAAACGCTTTAACGCCTGTTTTACACTTCCTGAACTGAATGAATATCATCTCGGCGAACTTTTGTATTTGCTGGCGATGTCGGTGGCTTACGAAGGCGAACTTGCAAATGTCGATGCTTTCAATCAGCCCGGCGTTGAGGCTTACAAGAGAATCATGGGGCCGAAACTCCAAGAACTCAAAAAGTCAATGGGCTTGTAAAAAAATTTTCCAGAAAAAATCTTGCAAAAAAATTTTGTAGAAAAAAATTTTCCAGAAAAAATCTTGCAGAAAAATTTTTGTAGAAAAAAATTTTGCAGAAAAAAAATCTTGCAGAAAAAATTTTGCAGAAAAAATCTTGCAGAAAAAATTTTGCAAAAAAAAATCTTGCAAAAAAAAATCTTGCAGAAAAAGTCTTACAGAAAAAATTTGCAGAGAAAAAAATTTTGCAGAAAAGATTTGCAACCGAATAAAAAAATTATCTCGACACGAAATCCGCGCCGAGATTTTTTTTGATTTTTAAAAATTTATTTTCTACTTGTTAATTTTTCTTGCAACAAGATTGTCGAAACAAAAATCTTTTTTATCGCAACAAACTTCTTCCATAATTTCAAATTTCCAATCGCGTCCGTAGTAACCAAAAATTTCTGCGGTGCTGTAGGTGTGAAATTTTTTATCGACAGGCGCGGAGAAACGTTTTTCCAAAAGTACGCTGACAACATTCAAGCCGCCGACCGAAGTATTTTCCTGCATCATTTTAAAAATTTTTTCGCGATGATTTTTCGGAATATGTTTCGTGACTTTTCCAAGACAAATTATGTCAAAATTTTTTTCAATTTTATAAGTCAAAATATCTGCGCGGAAAAAATTCACCTCAACGCCAACTTTTTCAGCAGAACTTTTCGCCGCCTCCAAAATTTTTTCCGAAATATCGAAAGCCGAAACAATGTAACCGTTCCTCGCAAGAAAAATCGGAGTGTCGTCCGCGCAACCCATCACCAAAACGCTCAAAGGTTTTATCGGCGGCATAAGTCCCAAAACTTCGCGGACAGGTTTTTCAATCTCGCCTGTCTGGAAAATTTTATCTGTCTTGAAATTTTTTTCGTATGCCGCAATTTTCAAATTCTCGGCGTGATAACCAAAAAGTGAATCAATCGTCGTTCCAAAAAATGCCGCAAGTTTCGGCAACATATCAATGTCGGGACGGCTCTGCCCGTTCTCCCAACGCGAAACTGACTGCGGAGTGATCGACAATTTTTTTGCAAGTTCCTCCTGCGTCAATTTCATAGCTTTGCGCGATTCAAAAATCCTTTTCGATAAAACATTTTCTTCCCTCATAATGTTCTCTCCTTAAACTACTGGTACAAATAAAATTTAAAAACTGCATTAAAAATTACTTCAACTGATTACAAATTGTCCTCCAATCTTAAAATAATGTCCCTCAATTCGGCGGCGCGTTCAAATTCCAAGTTTCGGGATGCCTCGCGCATTTGCGCCGTCAAATTTTTTACTAAATTCTGTCGTTGTGACTTTGTTAATTTTTTCAGGAGTTCGGCGGCAGACTTATCTTTTGTCTTTGCTGACTTTTTCAGCGGCAGTTCAATCATAGGCGCGACAGGTTTTTCAATAGTTTTCGGCGTGATGTGATTTTTTTCATTGTAAGATTGCTGAATTTTTCTGCGCCGCGAAGTTTCGTCCATCGCCTTTTGCATTGAATCTGTAATTCTTTCGGCGTACAAAATAACTTTGCCGTTTGCGTTTCTCGCCGCACGTCCTATAGTTTGAATCAGCGAAGTTTCTGAGCGCAAAAATCCCTCCTTATCTGCGTCCAAAATCGCAATTAGTGAAACTTCGGGAATGTCTAAACCTTCGCGCAAAAGATTTATCCCGACAAGTACATCAAACTTTCCTGCGCGGAGATCGTGAATAATCTCTGCTCGCTCGATCGTCACAACGTCCGAATGTAAGTATTTTACGCTTATTCCTGAACTTGTCAAATAATCTGTCAATTCTTCCGCAAATTTTTTTGTTAAAGTTGTTATCAAAACTCTTTCGCGAACTTTCACTCGCCCATGAATTTCTGAAATTAAATCGTCAATCTGATTTTCAATCGGGCGCACCTCCACGACAGGATCCAAAAGTCCTGTCGGTCTGATAATCTGTTCGACAGTTTGTCCCGACTGTGAAAGTTCGTAAGGCGCAGGAGTCGCCGAGACATAAATTATTTGTGAAACTTTTTGATTAAATTCTTCGAAAGTCAGCGGACGATTATCCTTCGCGCTGGGCAATCTGAAACCGTTGTCAATCAGAACAGATTTTCTTGATTGGTCGCCGTTATACATCGCGCGAATTTGCGGAAGTGTGACGTGAGACTCATCAATGACTGTCAAAAAATTTTTTGGAAAATAATCTATCAAAGTGTAAGGCGGCTCTCCCGGCTGTCTGCCCGTCAAATGCCGCGAATAATTTTCTATTCCGCTGCAATAACCCATTTCCTGAATCATTTCTAAATCGAACTTCGTGCGCTGTTCAATTCGCTGAGCCTCGATAAGTTTATTTTGCGACTGAAAAAATTCTACCTGTTCGGCAAGTTCAGCGCGAATATTTTTTTCTGCGCGCTCAATATCATCCAAATCTGCAACATAGTGCGAGGCAGGAAAAATAAAAATTTCCTCACGTACGCCGAAAACTTTTCCGCTGACAATTTCAAATTCAGAAATTTTTTCAACCTCGTCGCCGAAAAGTTCAATTCTAATCGCCCTGCCGTTGTAACCTGCCGGAGTGACTTCTAAACAATCGCCGCGCACGCGAAATTTCCCGCGCTCGATAATCATATCATTTCTTTCGTAGCGAATGGAAACCAATCTTTTTAAAATTTCCTCGCGCGAAATTTCTTGACCTTTGTAAATGTGCAAAACAAGTTTGAAATAATTTTCAGGCGAACCAAGTCCATAAATGCAACTCACGCTTGCGACAATTATCACGTCGCGCCGCTCAAAAAGACTGCAGGTTGCCGAGTGACGCATTTGATCTATCTCGTCATTTATCGACGCATCTTTTTCAATGTAAGTATCAGTCGCAGGAAGATATGCTTCAGGCTGATAATAATCGTAGTAGCTGACGAAGTAGCCGACAAAATTTTCAGGAAAAAAACTTTTGAACTCGGCGGCAAGTTGCGCAGCTAAAGTTTTGTTGTGCGCGATGACCAAAGTCGGCAACTGAATTTTTTCGATAACTTTTGCAATAGTGTAAGTTTTTCCTGTGCCTGTCGCTCCGAGCAAAACTTGTGCGGAAAGTCCGTCGCGCAAACCTTCCGTCAAATTTTCTATCGCTTGAGGCTGGTCGCCTGTCGGTTGGAATTTTGAAATGACTTTGAAAGGTTTTTCCTCCATAAAATCCCTCGCTAAAAAAAAATTTCTGCCTCTATTTTTTTTCGGAGGGAATTATAACAAAATTTCCCTAAATCTACAAAAATTTTTAAAAGTTTGCAGGAAAAATCTTTGCGACGTAAAATTATTAGAAACAGATTTAAGTCTCTGGACTAGGCAGAGTCTTTGTGGTATTATCAGCAATATTTTTTCAAATTGAGATATGCGGTTGACAATGATTGGAAGCAGTTGTCGTAAAATCTCAAGGCGCAAGTGAGGAAAGATTTTTTTTAGCCGCAGGAAAGAAGGAGGAAAAGTTCATGGGTTTAATGGACAACATTAAAGTTGCTTACAAGTTATTGATTCTTAACATTGTGGCACTTGTCGGTTTGATAATTATCGGATTTATGGGATATAATTCCGTCCAAACCGCAAAAGAAGATATGGAGCAGATGTATAATCGCTACCTTTATTCGGTTTATTACGTCGGCAGATGTCGTTACAATGTCAGATATGCGCAGGTTCAGTCTACGCTTTATCCTTTGACGACAGATCCTGCGTTGCTTAAATCGCGCACAGACAAATATCAAACTGCGATTAAAGATTGTGAAGAAGCCTTCGATGCTTACTCAAAAATTGTTGCGGACGATCCTCAGTTGACGGCGCAACTCGCTCCTATCAGACAGAATTGGGAAAAATTTAAATCCACCAGCGGTCAGCTCATGCAAATGAATGCTCCCGCAGATGCTGAAACAAATAAAATTGCTTTGGCGGAACACACCGACAAGGCTATGGATTTCTATCAAGAACAATGTATGCCTTACGCAGTTTCAGTAAGTAATGATATGGCTGATCTGCAGAAAGCTGTTCAAGATCGTTCGGCTGAAATGATGCAAAAAAGTGAGGACGCAGTCAACAGCATGATCTTTATGTTGTTTGCAGTTGTCGGCGTTATTGTTGTTGTTTTGGTTGCCGTCAGCTTTGTTGTCATCAAGGGCGTTACAAATCCGCTCGATCATATGATTAACATTCTTGACAATCTTCGCAAAGGCGACTTCAGAGAAAGTCCTCTCGACACAGAGCGCGGCGACGAATTTGGATTTATGGCTGTTGCGCTCCGCGATATGCGTACCACGATCAGCAAACTTTTGAATCAGACAAGTAAATCTGCTGAACAACTTGCCGCATCTTCAGAGGAATTGACGGCGAGTGCTCATCAGTCAGCGCAAGCGTCAGAACAGGTTGCACAGTCGGTTACAAATTCAGCAAGCGCAGTTGTCGAACAGCAACAGCAACTTGGCGAAGCTATGGAATCAATCGACAGAGCAGTTGTTTCAATCAGCAATTTGAATAAAACTACTCAGTCAGTTTCCAGCCACGTCGGCACGGCGAACGACGAGGCTGCAGCCGGTACTCAAGCTGTCGAGGATGCAGTCAATCAGATTATCAGCGTAGAAAAAATTGTTAATGATTCAGCTTTGACGGTTGACAAGCTCGGAGAACGCTCCAAAGAAATCGGACAGATTGTCGAAGCAATTTCCGGAATTGCGGAACAGACAAACTTGCTCGCACTCAACGCAGCTATCGAGGCGGCTCGCGCCGGAGAACACGGCAGAGGTTTTGCAGTCGTTTCGGAGGAAGTCAGAAAACTTGCAGAAGAATCTCAGGAAGCGGCTCAGAAAATTGCTCAACTTATCGGCGACATTCAAAACGATACAACAACGGCTGTCGATTCAATGCAGAAAGGTAATGCGGCTGTCAGACGCGGAACAGAATCTGTTGAAAAACTTCGCGATACTTTCAAACTGATTCAGGATTCTTCCGACAATGTTGTTCAGGAAGTTAAAGTTATGGTCGGCGAACTTGACGTTGTGTCGAAGGCTACAGATACAATTCGCGAAAAGACAAATATTATTTCCGAAAAGAGTGCGGGCGTTTCCAGCGAAATGGAAAGCGTTTCGGCGGCATCGGAAGAGCAGTCTGCATCGGCTGAAGAAATTGCATCGGCGAGTGATGAACTTTCAAGACTCGCACAAGGTCTGCAAAATTCGCTGCAAGTATTCCAGTACTAAGACAGAAATTTTAGGACACAGTTTTTTTAGGACTTTCACCCAAGAACTTGAACCTTAAACATAAAAATTCTCCTGCGTTTTCTCGGCGCAGGATTTTTTTTGTAAAAATTTTTAGTCTGAAGGATTTTTTTCTGCCTGTTGAAAAAAAGTTATAAAATTTTTAAGGAGATTTTTTCTGTAAAAATTTTTAGTCTGAAGGATTTTTTTTCTGCCTGTTGAAAAAAATTATAAAATTTTTAAGGAGGTTTTGGTAATGTTAAAAAAGTTTTTTGCGTCAATGTTTTTTGCGGCAGTTTTAATTTTCGCATTCGGGCAAACTCAAGTTGAAGCTCGCGACGTTTACATCGGCAGCTACAGCGACGGCTCAAGCGTTTATTTGTTGACAGAAACAGTCGTCATAAAAAGTTACGGTCCGCTGAGATTTAATTGTCGCGTTCGCGCCGGCTACGATTATTTGAACTATTCTTTCTATCCTTACAACGGAAGTCCTTACTACAGAAATTCCGAAGGATATTCCGGCTTTGTCTTCGGCGGACAATCACCTGTCGCCGCCAACATCTACAGATATGTTCGGGACAATTATTAAAAAAATTTTTTTCTCTGTCAAATTATAAAAAAACAGACAGCAAAGAAAATATTTTGCCGTCCTCCAAAAATTTTTTTCCGACTTCGGTCAGATTTTTTTTTGTGACGATAAAAAATTTTTACACTCTGCTCCTCAATCTAAAAAATTTTTTTCTCTGTCAAATTATAAAAAAACAGACAGCAAAGAAAATATCTTGCCGTCCTCCAAAAATTTTTTTCCGACTTCGGTCAGATTTTTTTTGTGACGATAAAAAATTTTTACACTCCGCTCCTCAATCTAAAAAATTTTTTTCTCTATCAAATTATAAAAAAAACAGACAGCAAAGAAAATATTTTGCCGTCCTCCAAAAATTTTTTTCCGA
>CALEPR010000151.1 GCA_937910665.1 uncultured Selenomonadales bacterium | reverse complement strand
TCTTTGCACCATAAATTAAAAACCATGTCAGAACGCATACTTTTATATCTAACTTTGCCCCCATACCTCGCACAGTGGTATGCTTATGAGTGCCGACAGATAGAACATCGTGATGATGATACTATCTCGCACTCCATATATAAGCCACTCGAACCGATAACCATTCCTCGCGGCTCACAAGAAAGCAACATCTTGCATTGCTTTCTCCAGAAACAACCAACACATAATACGCTCAAAGAAGATAACGACCCTAACATCGCTATCGTGATACCACAATATCGTGATAAAGACCCTAACACCTACAACTATCTTGGCAGATACGGCAGGCAGAAACTTGCAGACACTATCCGCAATCGTTTCTGCATTAGCCTTTGGGAAGAGATACACACTTTCCGCAATGCCTTGTCAAGACAAGACAATGCTATCTATGCCTTTATGGAAGCACACGGCATAGAGTGTAGCGAGACAAATTGGAACGCACTTGCCAAAATATACCAACGGCAGCGCAACGTCTATTATATGCAAAAATCTCGCAAAAAAAATTCTGAAAAGTCCACCCGAAAATGAAAATTTGTTAGAAGTGATAAGATTTAACCCTGATTTCTATATATATGTCCTGCATCTCATATCCCGGAATAAAATCCATCGGCTATATCTTCGCCGCCAAGACCGACTTTTCTAGCCGCTTTATCGCTCATAATTCCTTTAGACGTGGAAATAATAGCGATACCAAGTCCGCCCAAAACACGCGGTAAATCTTTTCTGCGTGAATACTGACGAAGTCCGGGACGAGAGATGCGCTGAATGCCCGTAATAACTTTTTCACGATTGGCGCCGTACTTAAGGAAGACGGTCAATACGCCCTGCTTATTGTCTTGCGCGAACGTGTAATCTCTTATGAAACCTTCCTGCTTGAGAACTTCCGCGATAGCGGTTTTAATTCTGGAGCCAGGAATTTCAACTTTATCATGATAGACAGAATTAGCATTGCGAATGCGCGTAAGCATATCCGCAATAGGATCAGTCATTGCCATTTGCTACCGATATCCTCCTTTCTTTTTAGATCGATAGATCGTTGGATCGATGGTTTAACTGTTCAACTATCGATCTATTCAACTATCGATCTGTTCAACTTTACCAACTTGATTTTGTAATACCGGGAATTGCGCCCGCGTAACTCTGTTCACGGAAACAAATACGGCACATTTCAAACTTTCTCATATACGCATGCGGTCTGCCGCAAATTTTGCAACGATTATATTCACGAGTTTTATACTTCTGCGGTTTCTTCCATTTTTCAATTAAAGCCTTCTTCGCCATTTGATAATCACCACCAATTTAGCTTCTAAAACCATCGATCAGTTAAACTGTTCAACTATCGATCCAACTACGCATTAGCAAAAGGCATTCCCATAAGCGCCAAAAATTCGCGTGCCTCTTCATCAGTCTTAGCCGTCGTAACAATTATAATGTCCATGCCACGAATTTTATCAATTTTATCGTACTCAATTTCGGGGAAAATCAGCTGCTCTTTGATACCGATAGCGTAGTTGCCGCGACCGTCAAAAGAGTTGCGATTCACGCCGCGAAAGTCACGAACACGCGGAAGCGCGATATTCATAAACTTATCAAGAAAATCATACATACGATTGCCGCGAAGTGTAACCTTGCAACCAATCGCCATGCCTTTACGAAGTTTCCACGCCGCCAAAGATTTTTTTGCGCGTGTCACGACAGGTTTTTGTCCCGCGATAATCGCCAAATCAGCCATTGCCGATTCCAACGCCTTAGGATTTCCTACCGCGTCACTAAGCGCAATGTTGATGACCACTTTTTCAAGCTTGGGAACTTGCATAACGTTTTTGTACGCAAATTTTTCAGTCAACGCGCTGACGACTTCGCTTTTATATTTTTCCAAAAGTCTGTTAGCCAAAATTATCCTCCTTTCTCAAAAATTTATTTTGCCTGTTCGACAATTTCACCGCATTTTTTACAGATACGGACATTTTTACCCTCAACATTTTTGTGACCGATTCGCGTAGGTTTATCGCAAGCCGGACAAATCAGTTGGACTTTGCAAACGTTAAGTGGCATTTCCTTATCAAGGATTCCGCCCTGCGGCGTCTTCATGCTGGGTTTGCTGTGACGCTTAACCTTGTTCACGTCTTCGACAACTACCATACCTTTACGCGGCATTGCCGTAATAATTTTTCCGCGCTTGCCTTTATCTTTGCCGGAAAGTACAACTACGGTATCACCTTTTTTCACGTGCAACTTTGTAAGTGACAAATTTTTCACCTCCCTAATTTTAAATTCTTAATCGATTAAAGAACTTCGGGCGCGAGAGAAATTATTTTCATAAAATCTTTTTCGCGCAATTCACGAGCAACCGGTCCAAAAATACGAGTGCCGCGAGGAGTTTTATCCTCCTTGATGATAACCGCCGCGTTTTCGTCGAAACGAATGTATGAACCGTCGGGACGGCTAAGACCTTTACGACTGCGGACTACAACTGCCTTGACGACATCACCTTTTTTGACCTGCCCGCCGGGCGCGGCTGTTTTCACGGACGCAACAATAATGTCTCCAATGTTCGCATAACGACGCATTGAGCCACCCAAAACGCGAATGCACATAATATCTTTTGCGCCGGTGTTATCGGCAACGTTAAGCATTGACTGCTGTTGAATCACTTAAAATTTCCTCCTTTCCCAAATTTTTGGTACAAAATTTATTTAGCTTTTTCAACGATTTGGACAAGACGCCAACGCTTTTCACGTGACAACGGACGAGTTTCCATAATTAAAACTCTGTCACCGATATGCGCTTCGTTATTTTCATCATGCGCCTTGAATTTGACGGTACGCTTGACCGATTTTTTGTAAAGCTTATGCTGAACAACTTCCTCAATCGCTACAACGATCGTCTTTTCCATTTTGTCGCTGACGACTTTGCCGATACGCGTTTTGCGTTCGTTACGTTTAACTTCTTCTGCCACAATTAACCTCCTTTCGTGCCTTTAAAAATTTTACTGACGAATATTGAGTTTCTTTTCGTGCAAAATTGTTTTGATACGTGCTATAGATTTTTTTACTTCACGGATACGCATGGGATTTTCCAGCTGTCCTGTCGCCTGTTGAAAGCGCAAGTTGAAAAGTTCCTCTTTCAATTCGGAAAGTTTTTCTTCCTGTTCTTCAGGAGTAAGGTTGCGAATTTCATCAGCTCTCACTTGCGTCACCGCCTTCTTCAGCCTTAGCCTCCGCCTCGTGCATTTCTTCAACAGCCGCCGCATGAGCCGCCTTCTTGGCATCTGCAAGTGTTTCATTTACGACTGGAACATAAACGTCGCCTTGACCTTCGTTTTCAATAAACTTCGTCTTAATCGGCAACTTGTGACCGGCAAGGCGCATTGCCTCTTGAGCAATTTCACGAGGAACGCCCGCCATTTCAAAGAGAACACGTCCGGGCTTTACAACTGCTACCCAATATTCCGGCGAACCTTTACCACTACCCATACGAGTTTCTGCTGGCTTCGCTGTAACAGGCTTATCTGGGAAAATCCTAATCCAAATTTGTCCTTCACGCTGCATATAACGCGAGATAGCCTGACGTGCAGCTTCAATTTGACGACCAGTAATCCAGAAGTTTTCCAATGCTTTAAGTCCAAAAGAACCAAACGCGATTTCATGCCCTCTTTGAGCAAGACCTCTCATTCGGCCTTTCTGCATTTTTCTGTATTTAGTCTTTTTTGGCTGTAACATTTCGTTTGTTAATTAAAAAATTTAAAATTACTTTTTTCTCGGTTTGAAACCTTTTTTCTGTTGTTTAACACCAACATTTGGAGACAAATCTCTCTTACCGTAAACTTCACCTTTACAAATCCAAACCTTAATGCCAACACGACCAACCTTGGTATGAGCTTCTGCCAAAGCATAATCAATGTCAGCACGTAAAGTATGCAAAGGAATACGACCTTCCTTGTAAGCCTCTGTACGAGCCATCTCTGCACCATTCAAACGACCAGAAATAACAAATTTAATACCTTCGGCTCCCATACGAATAGTTGAAGCAATAGCCATTTTTATTGCACGTCGATAAGCAATCTTACCCTCAATCTGACGTGCAACATTGTTAGCCACGATAACAGCATCAAGTTCGGGACGTTTAATTTCAAAAATGTTGATTTGAACCTCTTTATTAGTGATTTTTTTCAACTCTTCTTTAATTTTGTCAACTTCTTGACCACCCTTTCCAATAATAATACCTGGACGAGCAGTGTTTACTGTAACCGTAATAAGCTTAAGCGTGCGTTCAATAATTATCTTAGAAATGCTCGCCTTAGCAAGACGAACATTCAAATATTTACGGATTTTATCGTCCTCGACGATTTTGTCCGAATAGTTGCGACCTCCAAACCAGTTAGAATCCCAACCTTTTATAATGCCGAGCCTGTTGCTAATCGGATTAGTTTTTTGTCCCATTTAGTTTTCGTTATTTTCTTTATTACCCAATATTATAGTAACATGATTAGACCTTTTTCTAATCCTATAGGCACGGCCTTGAGGAGCTGGTCTAAGTCTTTTTAACATTCTTGCACCGTCAACGCGAATTTCCTTAACAATAAGGTTGGCATCTTCAAGACGAGCACCTTCATTTTTTTCTCCCCAGTTTGCAATAGCCGAAAGTAAAAGTTTTCTCAACTTTTTTGCAGCCTCCTGCGGGCTATACTGAAGAATATCCAAAGACTTGTTTACATCTTGATTACGAATCAAACCTGCAACAAGACGCATTTTACGCGGAGACGTAGGGTTATTTCTCAAAACAGCAAAAGCAACATTTTTCTTCTGCTCCTTAAGTTTTTGCGCCCTAACACTTTTTTTGGTTCTATGCTTAATTTCACCCATTTTCTTTTTTTTGTATTAAATGGTCTTTTACCTGTTTAAATTATTTTTTCTTGCCACCATGTCCTCTAAAAGTACGAGTTGGCGCAAATTCACCGAGTTTGTGACCAACCATATCTTCCGTAATGTAAACCGGCACATGTTTTCTTCCGTCATGAACGGCGATTGTATGAGTAATGAACGCAGGAAGAATTGTTGAACTGCGTGACCAAGTGCGAATAACTTTTTTATCATTTGCGGCGTTGAGTGCCTCAATCTTCTTCAAAAGTTTTTCTGACACAAATGGACCTTTTTTTACAGACCTTGACAAAATCTTTTCCTCCTTTCAATTATTTACGACGACGAACAATAAGTTTGTCAGATGCTTTCTTGCGACGCGTCTTAGTACCCATAGCGCATTTACCCCATTTAGTGACAGGATTTTTGCGACCGACAGGACTGCGACCTTCACCACCGCCGTGCGGATGGTCAACAGGATTCATGACAACACCGCGGTTAGCAGGTCTGATTCCCAGCCAGCGACTGCGACCGGCTTTACCGATTGTAATATTTTCATGATCAAGGTTTCCAACCTGTCCGATAGTTGCGCGGCAGTTGATGTGAATTTTGCGAACTTCGCCGGAAGGCATTCTGATTGTTGCGTAATTTCCTTCCTTCGCCATAAGCTGCGCTGCTGTTCCTGCACTGCGAACAAGTTGTCCACCTTTGCCAATTTTCATTTCAATGTTGTGAATCATTGTACCGACAGGAATATTTTTCAGCGGCAAAGCGTTGCCGACTTTAATATCTGCCTCAGGACCTGATTCAACTTTGTCGCCGACTTTCAAACCGTTAGGCGCGATGATATAACGCTTTTCTCCGTCAACATAGTGAAGGAGCGCAATTCTTGAACTGCGGTTAGGATCGTACTCAATCGTTGCAACTTTTGCAGGAATACCGTCCTTGTTGCGTTTGAAGTCGATAATTCTGTAGCGACGTTTATGTCCGCCGCCTTGATGCCGCACCGTTAACTTTCCTTGCTGATTGCGTCCGCCATAACTTTTCAGCGGCGCAAGCAAGGATTTTTCCGGCTTGTCAGTCGTGATTTCCTCGAAAGTCGAAACTGTCATGAATCGACGACTGGGGGAATACGGCTTAAATGATTTTATTCCCACGCGCTTGAACCTCCTTTTTAAAAAATTTTTCTATCACACTGTGAAGAATTCGATTGTTTCACCAGGCGCAAGTTTGACAATAGCCTTTTTGTAGTTCGGGCGTTTGCCTTGCGTGCGTCCCATTCTTTTTGTTTTGCCTTTGACGTTGACTGTGTTGACCTTTTCAACTTTGACTTTGAAAATTTCTTCCACAGCGTCGGCAATTTGAATTTTATTTGCGCGTTTGTCAACGACGAAAACATATTTTCCTTCCGCCATCAAGTCAGTTGTGCGCTCAGTAATTTTCGGGCGAATCAAAATATCTCTCGGATCCATTAAGCGTACACCTCCTGAATTTTTTCAATCGCGTCTTTTGTCAGAAAAACTTTTTCGCAGTTGAGAATATCATAAACATTTAATTGAAGTGCGCCGATTGTTTTTGCGTTTTGCAAATTGTTCGAGGAGCGAACAACACTTTCAACTAATTCTTTTGTAATGAAAAGTGCCTTGCAATTATCCACGCCGAAAGTTTTTTGGAACTCGACAAATTTTTTTGTCTTCGGAGTTTCAAAATTCAAACTGTCCAAAACAATCAAGTCATCACTTTTAACTTTGTCGGACAAAACACATTTCAAAGCAAGTCTGCGCTGTTTTCTCGGCATCGTGAAAGAGTAACTTCTCGGATGCGGTCCGAAAATTGTTCCGCCGCCTCTCCAGAGAGGACTTCTTCTCGAACCTGCACGAGCGCGACCGGTTCCTTTCTGTCTCCAAGGTTTGCGACCGCCGCCGCGAACCATTCCGCGAGTTTTTGTAGCATGAGTTCCAAGTCTGCGCGAGGCAAGTTGCATAACAACTGCCTGATGAACAAGTCCTTCATTCATTTCAACATTAAAAATTTCTTCAGCAAGTTCAATGTCGCCGACTTTGGATTTTGTCATGTCGTAAACTGCCAATGTTGGCATAATATCTCAACCTCCTTTCAAATTATTTTTTCGCCTTTTTCGGTTTAATTGTTTCCTTGACAATTACCAAACCTTTTTTCGGTCCGGGAATTGCGCCTTTAATCAAAAGCAAATTTCTATCCGCATCGACTCTGACGACCGTCAAACGCTGAACTGTAGTTCTGACTCCGCCCATGCGACCGGGAAGTTTTTTTCCTTTCAGAACTCGACCGCCGGGACCTGAAAGCATCGCGCCTGTTGAACCGGGTTCGCGGTGAGATTTTGAGCCGTGCCCCATAGGTCCGCGAGCAAAGTTGTGGCGTTTAATTCCGCCTGCAAAACCTTTGCCTTTTGAAGTTCCAACAACGTCAACCAAGTCGCCGTCCGCAAAAATATCCACGCCGATAATGTCGCCGGCATTGTACTCGGATTCAGAATTTAATCTGATTTCGCGAATAAATTTCACAGGTTTAACCCCGGCTTTTTCGAACTGACCTTTCATAGGTTTGTTGACATGTTTGTCTTTAATTTCGCCGAAACCGACCTGAACGGCGCAGTAGCCATCCTTGTCGGCAGTTTTGTTGCGAATGACAATATTGTTTCCACTCTCGACGACTGTCACAGGAATAACTTTTCCGTCTTCAGTAAAAATTTGCGTCATTCCAAGTTTAATTCCTAAAATTTGTTTCTTCGCCAATGTTTACACCTCCCCGCCTTACAGCTTAATCTCGATGTCAACACCTGCAGGCAAATCAAGACGCATAAGCGCGTCAACAGTTTTGTGATTCGGCTGAATGATGTCAATCAAACGCTTGTGAGTTCTCATCTCAAACTGTTCGCGCGAGTCTTTATTGACGTGCGGTGAGCGGAGAATAGTGTAAATGCTTTTTTCTGTCGGCAAAGGTACAGGACCTGAAACTGTCGCGCCAGTTTTCTTCGCCGTCTCGACAATTTTTGCCGCACTTTGATCTAAGGCTTTGTGATCGTAAGCCTTCATTCTGATTCTGATTTTTTTGCTTTCTTGTTTCTGTGGCAATTAAATTTCCTCCTTCGCTGAAAGTCCTCGCTTTCAACTTGCTCCGCAGCAGTTCCCTTGAAAAAAATTTGAAATTAGTTTTTTTGAATGAGCAATGCGCCACAAATTTTA
Source organism: uncultured Selenomonadales bacterium (assembly GCA_937910665.1). Lineage (GTDB taxonomy): Bacteria > Bacillota > Negativicutes > Selenomonadales > Selenomonadaceae > Quinella. The sequence continues at coordinate 7,788 of CALEPR010000151.1, read as the reverse complement.
ATTCCACATTCCTCTTTCCTAATTCCTAATTATCCCCAAGCCATCTGCCATGTCACAGCAAAAAATAGGGGCTAGATTATAGGGGTTAGGGGCTAGAATTTTTCCTTAATTCTTAATCCCTAACTCCTAACCCCTAATTCCTAACCTCTAGTTAAAAAATTACTCGTTAATGTCGATGACGCGACCCGATCCGACTGTGTGTCCGCCTTCACGAATAGCGAAGAGCAAACCTTTTTCAATAGCAATCGGGGTGATGAGTTCAACATCCATTTCGATGTGATCGCCGGGCATACACATTTCAGCAGCGTTGCCGTTTGTGTCTTTCAAATTTCCGACTACGCCTGTAACGTCAGTTGTGCGGAAATAGAATTGCGGACGATAGTTTGCAAAGAACGGAGTATGACGACCGCCTTCTTCTTTGGTCAAGACATAAACCTGAGCTTTGAATTTTGTGTGCGGATGAATTGTTCCGGGTTTTGCCAAAACTTGACCGCGTTCAATTTCTTTTCTGTCCACGCCACGAAGGAGAACACCAACATTGTCGCCTGCAACTGCACTGTCCAAAAGTTTGCGGAACATTTCGATGCCGGTAGCAACAGTTTTTCTCGGTTCATCCATGAGTCCAACAATCTCGACAGGATCATTCATTTTAAGTTCGCCGCGCTCGACACGACCGGTTGCAACTGTTCCACGGCCTGTGATTGTGAAAACGTCCTCAACAGGCATCAAGAAAGGTTTATCAGTGTCGCGTGTTGGAGTAGGAATATACTCATCAACAGCGTCAAGAAGTTTCATAATGTTAGCTTCCTGTTCCTTGTCGCCTTCAAGAGCTTTCAAAGCTGAACCCGCGATAATCGGAATATCATCGCCGGGGAATTCATATTTGCTGAGAAGTTCACGAACTTCCATTTCAACCAATTCAAGAAGTTCAGGATCATCAACCTGATCAACTTTGTTGAGGAAAACGACGATAGCAGGAACACCGACTTGGCGAGCAAGCAAAATGTGTTCGCGAGTCTGAGGCATAGGACCATCAGATGCAGCAACAACCAAAATCGCGCCGTCCATCTGTGCAGCACCAGTGATCATGTTCTTGATATAGTCAGCGTGTCCGGGACAGTCAACGTGCGCATAGTGACGTTTTTCAGTCTCATACTCAACGTGTGCAGTGTTGATCGTGATTCCGCGTTCGCGTTCTTCAGGTGCTTTATCGATGTTCTCATAAGATTCATACTTTGCAAAACCCTTAGCCGCCAAAACTTTTGTAATAGCCGCTGTCAAAGTTGTCTTGCCATGATCGATATGACCGATAGTACCAATGTTAACGTGGGGTTTGCTGCGGTCAAATTTCTGTTTTGCCATTTTAAAAAACACTCCTCTAAATAATTCGTAGTTCATAATGCGTAATGCGTAATTGAAATTCTCAGCATCACACAAAAACTTAAAAAATATTTCAAAGGTTAATTTATTTCGCAATCCGCAAACGTAACAATTCATCATTACTCATTACGCATTACGAATTAAATTTACTCTCCTTTGTTCCTCGCAATAATTGTATCGGCAATGGTTTTTGGAACTTCATCATAGTAAGCAACTTCCATTGAATAATTTCCGCGACCTTGAGTTTTACTTCTAAGTTCAGTCGCGTAACCAAACATTTCTGAAAGTGGAACAAATGCGCGAATAATTTGCGCTCCGTTTTGAGGTTCCATTCCTTCAATTTTGCCGCGTCTGGAGTTCAAGTCGCCGATAACGTCGCCCATGTACTCCTCAGGAACTGTGACTTCAACTTTTGTGTAAGGTTCAAGCAGAACAGGTTTAGCCTTCTCTGCCGCCGCCTTAAACGCCATAGAGCCTGCAATTTTAAACGCCGCTTCACTGGAGTCAACTTCGTGGAAACTGCCGTCATAGACAACTGCTTTAACGTCCACCATTGGGTAACCTGCAAGCACTCCATTTTCCATTGCCTGTTTTACACCGGCTTCAATAGGCCCGATATATTCTTTCGGAATTACGCCGCCGACAATTTTACTTTCAAACTCGAAACCTTTGCCGACTTCGTTCGGGAAAATTTCCAACCAACAATGTCCGTACTGACCATGACCGCCGCTTTGGCGAACAAATTTTCCTTCAGCTTTGGAACTTTTACGAATTGTCTCGCGGTAAGCAACTTGTGGCTCGCCAACTTTGCAGTCAACTTTGAACTCGCGCAACATTCTGTCCACGATAATTTGCAAGTGCAATTCGCCCATTCCTGAAATAATAACCTGACCTGTTTCAGCGTCTGTGCGAACTTTGAAAGTTGGATCTTCTTCAGCAAGTTTTTGAAGTGCAACGCCCATTTTATCCTGATCGTTTTTAGTCGAAGGTTCAACCGCGACCGAGATAACAGGATCTGGAAATTCCATTGACTCAAGAATAATTTGCTTGCCTTCGTCGCAAAGCGTGTCGCCTGTAGTTGTATCTTTCAAGCCGACTGCCGCCGCGATGTCACCGCTGTAAACTGTATCAATTTCAGTTCGCTGATTGGCATGCATTTGCAAAATTCTCCCAATGCGTTCTTTCTTGCCTTTGGTTGAGTTGTAAACGTAAGAACCTGACTTCAAAACGCCTGAATAAACTCTGAAGAAAGCCAACTTGCCGACGTAAGGATCAGTCATGATCTTAAACGCAAGTGCGCTGAAAGGTTCATCATCGCTTGCAGGTCTTGAATCTTCCTCGCCGTCAGGAGTCACGCCTTGAATAGGCGGAATATCTGTCGGCGCGGGCATATAATCAACTATCGCGTCAAGCAAAGGTTGAACGCCGCGATTTTTGTAGGAAGTTCCGCAGGTGACAGGCGTCATTTGACATTCCAAAGTTGCCTTGCGAATGACGGCTTTAATTTCATCTTCAGTGACTGAATCGCCGCCGAGATATTTTTCCATGAAATCGTCATCTTGTTCAGCGCATGCTTCCAAAAGTTTGTCGCGATAATCTTCCGCAATTTCCCTCATATCTTCAGGAATTTCAATTTCGTCGGCAACTTTTCCTAAATCATCTTCATAGACAATCGCTTCCATTTTTACAAGGTCGATTATTCCTTTGAAAGAATCTTCCGCACCGATTGGAAGTTGAATTGCTACTGCATTTGCGTGAAGTCTGTCGCGCATCATCTGAATGACGTGGAAAAAATCTGCGCCTGTAATGTCCATTTTGTTGACGTAAGCCATACGCGGAACATTATATCTTTCTGCCTGCCGCCAAACTGTTTCAGTCTGCGGTTCAACTCCGCCACGCGCAGTCAAAATTGCAACCGCGCCGTCCAAAACTCTTAAAGACCTTTCAACTTCGACAGTGAAGTCAACGTGACCGGGCGTGTCGATGATATTTATTCTGTGATTTTTCCAGAAACAAGTTGTAGCCGCAGATGTAATTGTAATTCCGCGTTCCTGTTCCTGAACCATCCAGTCCATTGTTGCCGCACCGTCGTGAACTTCGCCGAGTTTGTGATTAACTCCTGTGTAGAAAAGTATGCGCTCGGTTGTCGTCGTCTTGCCGGCATCAATGTGCGCCATAATTCCGATATTGCGAGTTTTTTCTAATGAAAACTCTCTTGACACTTAAAAATTCCCCTTTTTTGTTCTCGCTGAATTTTTTTTACCAGCGATAATGTGCAAAGGCTTTATTTGCCTCAGCCATTTTGTGAGTATCTTCCTTTTTCTTAATCGACGCACCGACATTGTTTGCAGCGTCCATAAGTTCGGCTGAAAGTCTTGCGTCCATAGTTTTTTCTCCGCGCAGTCTTGCATAATTGACAAGCCAACGGATTCCCAAAGTCTGTCTCCTCTCGGGACGGACTTCGACAGGTACTTGATAGTTTGCGCCGCCGACTCGACGAGCTCTGACTTCAAGTACAGGCATAACATTTTTCAGTGCCGTTTCAAAAACTTCAAGCGGATCCTTGCCGGTTTTTTCCTTGATAGTTTCAAAAGCATCGTAAACAACTCTTTGCGCCACGCTTTTTTTGCCTGACAGCATAACTTTGTTGATGAACTTTGTGACTACTTTGGAGTGATAAACCGGATCAGGTAAAACGTCGCGCTTCGGCACAGAACCTTTTCTTGGCATTTTAATTCTCCAATCTTTTTAAAAATTAGAAGTTAGGAGTGAGGAATTAGGAATATTTTTTTCTATCCACTAACTACTATCAACTAACTACTTTTTCTTCGCCTTAGCTTTCTTCGCGCCATATTTGGAGCGTGACTGTTTTCTGTCTTGAACTCCTGCGGTATCGAGCGAGCCGCGAATGATATGATAACGAACGCCCGGCAAATCTTTGACACGTCCGCCGCGAATCAAAACAACACTGTGCTCCTGCAAATTATGACCGATGCCGGGAATGTATGCGGTGACTTCAATGCTGTTAGTCAGTCGAACACGAGCAACTTTGCGAAGAGCCGAATTAGGTTTCTTCGGGGTCGTTGTGTAAACGCGAGTACAAACGCCGCGCTTTTGCGGACATTCTTTCAAAGCCGGAGCAGTAGATTTTTCTGCCAAACTTTGACGACTTTTTCTAACTAACTGATTTATTGTTGGCATACACTCACCTCCTTTCAAAATTTTCAACATTAGCTTTTCTAAAACGTGTGGAATATTATCACTCAAAAAAAATATTGTCAACACTTATTTTGACGCGAATTTCATTAACACCACGTCAAGGGGAAATTTTTAGATGCGAAAAATTTTTTCAAGAAAACTTTCGGGAAAATTTTTTTCGGCGGCAGAAATTTTGTTCGCCGAAATTTTTCTTGAAAATATTTCTTGCTTAAAATTTTGAGCAAAATAAAAAATTAGTGTGTTGAAATAAAATTGTGATATAATCTGCGGCAGTTGAAAAAATTTTTGGAGGAAGAATCGCAGTTTTGGAAAATTTTAATTTCGCGGGAGTCGGGACGCTGATAAATTTTTTTGCAATTATTTTTGGCGGGCTTATTGGTCTTTTCGGTGGAAAATTTTTGACGGAAAAAATTCGGCAGACTTTGCAAATGTCTTGTGCGGTTTCTGTAATTTTTATCGGATTTGCCGGGACTTTGAGTAAAATGTTTCAAGTTCAGCCGAGTGGTGAAATTAAATCGGACGGAGAAATTTTACTGATTGTCAGTTTAATCGTCGGAGGGCTTGTCGGAGAAATTATTGACATTGACGGCAAGTTTGAAAATTTTGGAACTTGGTTGAGAAAAAAATCAGGCAACGAAGGCGACTCAAAATTTGTTGATGCATTTGTCACTGCGTCGCTCACGGTTTGCATTGGAGCGATGGCGATTATCGGCGCGATTAATGACAGACTTTTTCACGATCCGACAATTTTGATTGCAAAGTCGGCGTTGGATTTTATAATGGTTTTGGTGATGACTGCCGGGCTTGGGAAAGGCAGCATTTTTTCCTGCATTTCGGTTGGAATTTTTCAAGGTTCAATAACTTTATTCGCTGGAGTAGTTGAACCTTTTATGACTGAACTTGCGCTGAAAAATTTATCGCTGGTCGGAAATGTTTTAATTTTTTGCGTCGGAGTCAATTTGATGTTTGAAAATAAAATTCGCGTGGCAAATTTGCTGCCTGCGCTGATTGTTTCAGTTTTTTGGAAATGAGGAGGAAAAATTTTTGATTGAAAAGTTACAGAAAGTTGAAGATAAATTTCGCGAAATTGAATCGCAACTCGGCGATCCTTCGGTCGTGGCGGACGTGGACAGATTTACAAAACTCACGCGCGAACTTTCAAACCTTGAGCCGATTGTAAAAAAATTTCAAGCGTACAAAAAAATTCTCGCACAGATTGAGGAAGATAAAAATTTGCTTGAAACAGGCGACGAAGAATTAAAATCTTTGGCGACGGAGGAACTTGCAGATTTAAAAAAATCAAAAGCAGAACTTGATGGCGAACTTCCAATTTTGCTTTTGCCGAAAGATCCGAACGACGACAAAAATGTTATTGTAGAAATTCGCGGAGGCGTCGGCGGAGAGGAAGCTGCACTTTTCGCCGGAGATCTTTTCAAAATGTATGCGAGATATTCCGAGCGTCAAGGTTGGAAAGTTGATATTGTCGATTCAAATCCTACAAACATTGGCGGCTTTAAAGAAATTTTTTTCACGGTGGACGGCGCAGGAGCATTCAGCAAATTAAAATATGAAAGCGGAACTCATCGAGTGCAGAGAGTTCCTGTCACAGAAAGCAGCGGAAGGATTCACACAAGCGCGGTGACTGTTGCAGTTTTGCCTGAAGTCGAGGAAGTCGATGTTGAAATAAATCCTGCGGACTTGAGAATTGATACTTACTGCGCGAGCGGTGCCGGCGGTCAGTACGTCAACAGAACTGAAACTGCAATCAGAATTACTCACCTGCCGACAGGAATTGTTGTTCAATGTCAGGACGAAAAATCTCAACTAAAAAATAAAGAAAAGGCTATGAAAGTTTTGCGTGCCAGAGTTCGTGACGTGGCTGTCCGTGAACAAAATGAAAGTATCGCCGCCGACAGAAAAAATCAAGTCGGCAGCGGTGACAGGAGCGAAAGAATCAGAACTTACAATTTTCCTCAAGGTCGCGTGACAGATCACAGAATCGGCTTGACACTTCATAAACTTGACAGCGTGTTGAATGGCGACGTGTACGTCGTCGGTGACTTCGATCCGACATTCACGTATGAAAAGCTGAGAGACATAGCAGACGCCCTGATAGGCCAGGGAGTGAAATGTGTCAGAGGAACCCTCTATGCCGACATAAGCATGAGAGACACACTACTTTACGGAAAAGGATGGTGTTGGGATGATGTCCCGTCCACCTACGAGCCGTATTTAAGTGCTTTGATGTTTAACAGAGGTCAGAACGCTCCGGCATCCACAAAATATTCAAAAGACCCAGCCTTCAGACCATGGACCCATTTCCTTATCACCTTAGGTGACGTGCTGAAAGAGAAAGGTGTCATAGCTATCAGTGCTGAAGGCGATACATTAGAATCATTCAGTCACGGAGTCAAGACACTGCTCTCAAAATACTCACCACGATGTTTCTACACTAACTCCACAACGGTGGAGCAGGTGCTTCAGCGTACACTGAAAAACTCAGATAACTTATACGCCGAGTCTTTGTTTTGGAAATTAGCCAAGATAAACAAGAATAAGGGATGCACGGAAAAGGACGGTGTAAGGCAGATTGAGAAGGTGTTGCGGAAAGCAGGTGTGGCGATTAACGATGTCGAGATAGCTGATGGCAGCGGGGTGAGTCTTTATGACTATCACACGGCAAACACTCAGATTGCCCTGCTGAGGTATGCGTACCAGAACCACAATATCTTCGATTACCTGTATCCCGCTCTACCTATTTCAGGAAAGGACGGCACGCTCAGCAAACGTATGACCACGGGTAATGTACAGTATAATGTGCATGCTAAGACCGGCACATTGAAGGGGGTAAGTAGTCTATCAGGATATATCAACGCTCCGAACGGACATCTCTTCGCCTTCTCAATCATTATTAATGGAGTCATGAAGAATAAGACTGGTCAGGATTTTCAAGATAGGATTTGTACAATTATCGCCGATTAAATATTATGTTTGTTACTATACTTATATCTATTTTCTTTTTCGTGTTCGCACCTGACGTGTATTCGCAGGTCAATGAAAACCGTGTGTCATACGACAATGATACCGTTAAAAGTGAGGTGATAAGGGAACAGGCAATGAAGAACCCGTTTGCCGACGCTAACACCTTTACCGTTAACTTCGCTGATATGAGCGATGACGAGTGGTGCT
>CALEPR010000150.1 GCA_937910665.1 uncultured Selenomonadales bacterium | reverse complement strand
GATTTTGCCAATTTCTTTGCTCTTCGAGGACACAATCCGTGATTTTGGAAATTTGCTCTGCACTGAGTTTGAATCCGTAAATTTTCTTGTGCGTACGCTGTACCCAACTTTCCACCCAAAGCCACTAACAGTTTAAAATTGCCCCTCGTTGCCCTCAAGGGCAAAAAAAATAGGACGCCAGCCCCCGATGCTCTAGTTTTCTTCACAATGGCGGAGTGGAGAGGATTTGAACCTCCGCGCCCTTACGAGCCTAACGATTTAGCAAACCGTCCTCTTCAGCCTCTTGAGTACCACTCCAACGTAACGTGTTCCTTAAAAAACCTTACGTAAAATATCACAAACATATTAAATTGTCAAGGAAAAACTTTTTCAAAACCACGGGCGATGCTTCGGCAAAATCACCGACTCAAAAGAAGCGTGGCGGTCTCGTGGAATGGAAATTTCTCTCTCCCCCATCGAAGTCTTGATGTTTTTTGGCGAATATCCGTTGCGTCGATTTTCTGTCATTTTTTCGCCCTTGTTGTTGGATTCGTAACCGAGATAACCTGTCATTTCTCAACCTTGTTTACACTACCATTTTCCTTGTTTCGGCAGGGATATTTTTTTGTAGAAAATTTACTTTGTTTTCGAGTGAAAAATTTTTGCAAAAATTTTTTGCCACTGATATACTTTCAAAAATAAAAAATTTTTTTGGAGGAAATTATGAGCGGAATAAAATTTTTGAGCGGAGGCGAAAGTCACGGAAAATTTTTATCCTGCATTTTGGAAGGTTTGCCTGCAGGTTTAAAAATTTCGAGCGACTTTGTAAATTTGGAATTGAAACGTCGGCAAGGCGGTTACGGACGCGGCGGCAGAATGAAAATTGAGTCGGACAAAATTATTTTCGGCTCGGGAATAAGATTCGGAGAAACTCTCGGCAGTCCGATAACTTTGATTGTGGAAAATAAAGATTGGGAAAATTGGCAAGAAAAAATGTCGGCGGAAGGTTCTGCAGTCGGCGAAAAAGTTACAAACGCGAGACCGGGACACGCCGATCTGACTGGCGCGGCAAAATATTCGCGCAAAGATGTCCGCGACATTTTGGAACGCTCCAGCGCGAGGGAAACAACTATGCGAGTGGCGGCGGGCGCATTGTGCAAAATTTTTCTGCAGGAGTGCGGAATAAAAATTGTCGGAAAAATTTTATCTGTCGGCGGAGTTGAGGGCGAAGAAGAAATAAAAAATAAAATCGACGACGCGAAGTCGAAAGGCGACACAGTCGGCGGAATTTTTGAAGTAAAAATTTTGGGAGCTCCCGCAGGTTTAGGAAGTTACATTCAGTTTGACAAAAAAATTGATGCGAAATTTGCGGCGGCGTTTATGTCGATCCAGGCGATTAAAGCCGTTGAAATTGGTGACGGCTGGGAGAACGCAAAAAAATTTGGCTCGGAAGTTCACGACGAAATTTTTATTGGCGACGACAAAAAAATTTTCCGAAAAACAAATCGCGCGGGAGGAATTGAAGGCGGCATGACTAACGGCGAAGAAATTATTATCCGCGCGGCTATGAAACCGATTCCGACTTTAATGAAACCTTTGAGAACCGTTGACATTGAAACTTTTCAGGCGACGACGGCGAGCAAGGAACGCAGTGACACCTGCGCGATCTGGGCGGCGGCGGTTGTCGGCGAGGCGATGGCTGCGCTTGTCATGGCGGACGCGATGACGGAAAAATTTGGCGGCGATGCTCTCTGCGACACTTTGGAGAATTTAAAAAATTATCGCGAACGATTGGAAAAAAATTTTTGTCTTTAAAATTTTTGCAGAAAAATTTTTGCGGAGGTAATTTATGCAATTCATTGACAGAAGTAAAATTTTTGTTAAAGCCGGCGACGGCGGAAATGGAAAAAGTTCTTTTCGGCGAGAAAAATTTGTTCCGAAAGGCGGACCCGACGGCGGCGACGGCGGAAAAGGCGGCGACGTTGTTTTGCAAGTTGACGAAAATGTTAATACTCTTTTGAAATTCAGATACAACAGAAATTTTAAAGCGGCGAACGGTGCGCCCGGCGAAACTAAAAGACAATTCGGGCGCGGCGGAGAAAATTGCGTCATAAAAGTTCCTCAAGGCACTTTGGTAAAAAATTTTGAAACTGACGAAGTTTTGGCAGATTTAATTTTGCCGAATCAAAAAATTGTGATCGCGAAAGGCGGACGCGGCGGCAGAGGAAATGCAAAATTTAAATCTTCCAGCAGACGCGCTCCAACTTTTGCTGAACTTGGCGAACCGGGAGAAAGTTTTGAACTCCAACTTGAATTAAAACTTTTGGCTGACGTTGGACTTGTCGGTTATCCCAGCGTCGGCAAGTCGAGTTTGATAGCTGCGGTGAGTGCGGCGCGTCCCGAAATTGCCGATTATCATTTCACAACTTTGATTCCTGTGCTTGGCGTTGTCAGTTTGGATTATGAAAAAAATTTTGTGATGGCTGACATTCCCGGCTTGATTGAAGGTGCGGCGGAAGGCGTCGGACTTGGACACGATTTTTTGCGGCACGTCGAGCGGACAAAATTGATTTTGCATCTGGTGGATGCGGCGGCGATTGAAGGCAGAGATCCTGTCGAAGATTTTCACAAAATAAATTTTGAACTCAAAAAGTACAGCGAAAAAATTTCTCGCCGAACACAAATTTTAGTCGCGAATAAAATTGATTTGCCTTCCGCGCAGGAACATTTGCAGGATTTAAAAAATCTTGCCGCCGAGCAGGGAATAAAATTTTTTGCAATTTCCGCAGTCACTCGCGAAGGCGTGGACGATTTAAAAAAATATGTCGGCAGCGAACTTGAAAATTTTGTTGAGGAAATTCCTGAAATTACTGACGACGTTAAAATTTTTGATCTCGATAAACCTGAGGACGAATTTATTATTGAGAGAAACGACGCGGCAGAATTTATCGTGCGGAATAAAAATCTTGAAAAAATTGTCGCGATGACAAATTTTGATAATTCGGAAGGCTTGCGGCGTTTTCAATTTATCTGGCGAATGAAAAATCTTGACGCGAAACTCAAAGCTCGCGGAATTAAAGAAGGCATGACAGTTCATATCGGAAAAATGGAATTTGAATGGCATGAATAGGAGTTTTATAATTAGGAGTGAGGAATGAGGAATTAAATTTTCGACTGTGTCAGAAATTTTGTGTAAGTTCAATCAAAAAGTGCGTCAGCACGC
>CALEPR010000149.1 GCA_937910665.1 uncultured Selenomonadales bacterium | reverse complement strand
TGGCGTGCTGACGCACTTTTTGATTGAACTTACACAAAATTTCTGACACAGTCAAGAAAATATTTCTGCGAAAAAATTTCCCGCACTCAAGTTTCATTTCGCGTCGCAACATTCATGCAGATAAAAAGTACAACAGACGCGACAAGCAAAACTTCAAAAGCATTTTGACTTCCCTGCGCAGTCGCCGTCGCCAAATCAGAAATTTCTTTTTGCGGAGAAGCGACTATTGTCGCCGTGATGGCAGTTCCAATCGCTCCTGCCAACTGTTGCAAAGTATTGAAAACTGCGTTGCCGTCCGCTTTAAATTCATCTGCCAAACATTTCAAACCGTGAACCATCGTGTTGCCGGAAGTAAAACCTTGTCCCAAAGTAAAAATTACATAAATGCAAGTCAACAAAATTACTGTGGAATTTAGAATCACAAAATTGAAAGATGCCGCCGCCACGATTACGCAAAAAGTTCCGAATAAAATCGGACGACGCGCTCCGAATTTGTCAAGAATTTTTCCGCTTATCGGCGCAAGCATAGCTCCCAACAAACAGCCGGGCAACAAAATGCAACCGGCAACAAATGCGTTTTCATGCAAAACAATTTGTGCAAAGTTTGGAATTAAAAATCCAAGTCCCAGACAAATAAATTGCAAAAGCAACAACCCCATGACGCTCAGCGTAAAAGATTTATTTTTAAAAATGTGGAGGTGAATCAGCGGCTCGGCAGACTTAAGCGACATCGAGCAGAAAAATTTTATAACCAACAGACTCGCCGCGAACAATCCAAGAACGACAGGACTTGTCCATGATAAACTTCCTGCGAAACTTGAACCCAAAATAAAGCAAGTAAAACTTATCGCAAGCAAAATATATTCTGAAACGGGAAAATGTTCGCTCTTGAGTTCGGAGGATTGTCTTATTGAAATTGTTCCGCTAATCAGCGAAAAAATTATCACAGGCGCGAGTGCCTCAAAAATCATTCGCCAACCGTAGTCATTTATGATCATTCCTCCGACCGAAGGACCGACTGCGGGAGCCATCGCCACAACCAAAGTCGCCGCCCCCATCATCAAACCAATTTTATCAAGTGGTGCTTGTTCCATGACAATGTTGAACATGAGCGGCAAGGCAATTCCTGTCCCTGCGCCTTGAAGAAGTCTGCCGAACAAAAGCATTTCAAAAGATGAAGCAAATGCGCCGAGAAATGTTCCTGTCAAAAAAATTAAATTGGCAGTGATGAAAATTTTTTTACTGGTAAACTTCTTTTTCAAAAAAGCTGACGACGGAATTATTATCGCGAGGATAAGCAAGTAACCTGTCGTTATCCACTGCACGGTGGACAAATTTACCCCAAATTCGCGCATTAGCGTGGGGAAGGTAACATTCATTGCCGTTTCGACGACAACGCCTGTAAATGACATTAAACCGGTGGCAACAATCGACAAAATTAATTTCAAGTCGAGTTTTCGCTCAAAAGTCTGTTGCATAAAATTTTCCTTTCAAATAATTTTTTCCAACGCTATCAAAATGTATAGTATCTGTCAAGAAAATTTTATGAAACGCCCGCATTTTGAGCGAAAAAGTTTTTTCAGTCATTAAATTTGCTTTCCAAGTCCGACAAAAAATTTTTCATGGCATCTTTGTATCTGTCAGATAAATCCTCGCCGACAATTTCTTTATAAAATTCCTCGAAGTGATCCAAAACCGATGCGCCTTCCCGAAACTTTTCCGTCCGCGAAAAATTTTCATCACCGCGCTCCAAATTTGTAAAATTTATTCCCAAAATATTTGGAAAGGCTGCGGCGCGAAGTTTATCAATCGCATTTAAAATATAATTTTTGTCAGTCAAGTTCGCCAAAATATAATCTTCCGTCCGCGAAAAATTTTGCAATTCCTCAAAAGTTCCTTCGACAACTTTCAAATCTTTTTTCGGAGTAAGTCGCTGATGTTCGTAGGAAACTTTTCCTTCGCCGTCAATTTCCACGAGCGAAACTCCTTTGTCATGTTTCACTTCGTCGAAAGAATATTTCATCGGCGAACCGCTATAGCGAACAATAAAATTTGTTTTTTTCATATTCTGCGGCTTATGAAGGTGACCGAGAGCAGTATAATTGTAGGCGGAAAAATTTTCAGTCGCGATATTTTCCTCGCCGCCGACAAATTTTCTTTCAGATTCCGAAGTAATTCCTCCCGCTGCAAAAAGGTGAGCAACTGCGACGCTCCTTTTGCCGACAGGAATTTTTTTTCGCGCTTTTGCGATGTAAAATTTATTCGCTTCATTCGCGTCAAGTTTGTCGTCAAAATTTTCTGCAGAAAAAGTTTCTCGCAGATCTACCGGCATGAAAAATGGAATCAGCGAAAAATAAATTTCTCCAAATTTATCTTCCAAAACTATCGGCTCGGGATTTTCAGAAATTTTGGTGGTGATAAAAAATTTTGCCTGCGACAAAAGTCTGCTTGCAAAATTCAGTCGCGAAGAATTATCGTGATTTCCTGAAATGCAAAGCAGCGGAATTTTTTTCTCTGTCAACTTAAAAATAATTTCATCAAACAAATCTACAGCATCAATCGGCGGAACTCCTCTGTCGTAAATGTCGCCGGCAATAATAATCGCGTCGGGTTTCCAATCGTCCGCAAGTTTCAAAAATTCGCCGCACAGCAAAAAATTTTGTTCGTCCAGAAACGAAACGCCTTTTAAACTTTTTCCTATATGCCAGTCCGCTGTATGAATGAAACGCATAAAATTTCCTCCTAAGTAATGATCAAGAGATTGAGAATAAATAAAAAACTTGGCAACGACTTCAAAATAATGAGAAGCATTTCTCATAGTAAAAAAGCAGACAATCTTTTTGAATTGCCTACTTTCATTTTATCAGTTCAGAACGTGGAAAACTTTCTGCCTCAGAAAATTTATTTCCGCTAAAATTATTTTTTCAGAAGTTCGCGAGTATGTTCCGCGACTTGCTCGGGCGTAATATTTTTATTTTTCGCAACGCCTGACTCGATAGCCGCCTTTGCAACAGCCGCCGCGACTGTCGGAGCAACTCTTTTGTCGAAAGGATCTGTAATAACAAAATCTTCCTTGAGTTCATTTTCAGAAATTAAAGATGCAATCGCGTAAGATGCGGCAATTTTCATTTCTTCGTTAATGTCTGTCGCTCGAACGTCCAACGCACCTCTGAAAATTCCCGGAAACGCCAACAAATTATTTACTTGGTTCGGGAAATCGCTCCTGCCGGTGCAAACCACTCTTGCGCCTGCCGCCTTCGCCAAGTCGGGCATAATTTCCGGAGTAGGATTTGCCATCGCCAAAATAATTGCGTCCTTGTTCATCTGCTTGACCATGTCTTGAGTCAAAAGTCCCGCCTTCGATACTCCGATAAAAACATCTGCGCCGTGAATTACGTCGGCAAGTTGTCCTGCTTCGTGCGTGGAATTTGTGACGGCGGCAATTTGATCTTTGTAAGGATTCATTCCTTTTCCGCGACCTTCATAAATTGCGCCAGTGGAATCGCAGAGCATAATATTTTCCGCGCCCATTTTCTGGATTAAATAAGTTATCGCCATGCCGGCTGCGCCCGCACCGTTGACGACAATTTTTATTTCATTCATTTTCTTGCCGACAACTTTCAATGCGTTAATCAAAGCCGCACCGACAACAATCGCCGTGCCATGTTGGTCGTCATGGAAAACAGGAATATCAACTGAATCTTTTAACGCCGCCTCGATGTCAAAACATTCGGGAGCTTTTATGTCTTCAAGATTTATTCCACCGAAACTCGGAGCCATAAGCTGAACAGTTTTTATAATTTCATCGACGTTGTGAGTATCCAAACAGATCGGAATTGCATCGACTCCTGCAAATCCTTTGAATAAAATTGATTTTCCTTCCATAACAGGCAGACCTGCGCCCGCGCCAATGTCACCAAGTCCCAAAACCGCTGTGCCGTTCGTGACGACAGCAACTAAATTTCCGCGATTGGTGTAGTCATAAATTTTATCGTAATCTTTGTTAATTTCAAGGCAGGGAGCAGCAACGCCGGGCGTATACGCCAAAGTTAAATCATAAGCCGTGCCGAGTGGAACTTTGCTGACGACTTCCAATTTTCCATGATGTTTCTTGTGGAGAGCGATTGCCTCCTCATTCACGTTTGCCAATTTAAATTCATCCTCTCAATTTTAATAATTTCAGATTATAAACAAGCAAAAATTTTTTTTCAAGTTAAGCCAAAAAGAATACAATATTCTTGAAAAAATTTTGCACTAAATTTTTTTTGTGTTACAATGACAAAAATTTTAGAGGAAGGAAATTTTTTTGTTGAAAAGATTTTTACTTGCGAGTTTTATTTTGTCGGCGATTTTAATTTTTTCTTCCGGCTGCGGCAAAACTGATTCACCTGAGGTTGCGTTTTCTGAAATGCAGATCGCTTTGTCTGAAAGAAATTTTGAAAAACTTTCCGAGCGCGTCGACTTGGAAAAATTTTTCGCGCAAACTTATGACGATGCAACTGTCGAGCTTGTAAAAAATTGTGCCGAGTATGGGAAAAAATATCCTGATGATCCGTACTTCCAACACGATGCAGAATTTTTGCAGAAATACAATTCGGAACACCGCGAACTTCATTTAAATTTTTTGCGCGGCGTGAAAGACGCTTACTTTGCAAAACTTCCCGAACCGAAAAATCCTGAGGAAAATCCTCACGCCTACGTTGCAAACGAATTTGAAAAAATTTTGCAAGCATCAACCGCCGCAGTCAAGGAAACAAAAATTTCTGAAACGCATGCAACTTTGACTGTCGAAATGCAAGGCGACAATTCCATTCGCGGCAATTTTATAGGACGGCTGACTTTCAAACTCGGCTTTGACAAAGATGAAAATGGAAAATGGAAACTCGCCAAGATAGAAAATCTGGACGAACTCACTCCGCCGCTGGTCGATAAGGCAGAAATTATTTGGGTAACATTTTTTTAAAAATTCTGGGGAGGAATTATTATGGCATTTTATTACGCGGAACCGTCGCACACTTTTGGAGAATATTTGCTTGTGCCGGGATATTCTTCAACAAATTGTATTCCTGCAAATGTAAATCTTTCAACGCCGCTTGTAAAATTTCGGCGCGGAGAAAAACCGAAATTAACTTTGAATATTCCAATGACTTCTGCAATTATGCAATCCGTTTCAAATGACACAATGGGAATTGCTCTGGCGAAGGAAGGTGGAGTATCTTTTATTTACGGCTCGCAGGGAATTAAGGAACAGGCGGCGATGGTTCAGCGCGTAAAAAATCACAAGTCAGGTTTTGTTTCCAGCGACTCGAACATCAAACCGACGACGACCTTGAAAGAAATTTTAGCTCTGCTTGAAGAAACAGGACACTCGACGATGGCTGTGACTGAGGACGGAAAACCTACAGGAAAACTTTTGGGAATTGTCACAAGCCGCGACTACAGAATTTCCAGAATGACCGGCGACGAACAGGCAAAAGATTTCATGACGCCTTTTGAAAAATTGATTTACGCCGACGCAGACACGACAACTTTGCCGATGGCTAACGATTTAATCTGGGAAAATAAATTAAATATGTTGCCGCTTATCGACAAAAAACAAAGACTTCGCTACATGGTTTTTAGGAAAGATTACACTGACAACAAAACCAATCCGCTCGAACTTATCGACAACAGAAAGCGTTACATTGTCGGCGCAGGAATAAATACTCGCGACTACGCCGAAAGAGTTCCCGCACTTTTGAAAGCCGGCGCGGATGTTCTCTGCATCGATTCTTCGGAAGGATTTACCGAGTGGCAAAAAATCACTCTGGAATACATTCACAAGAATTTTGGTGCAGATGTGAAAGTCGGCGCAGGAAATGTCGTCGACGCGGAAGGATTTAATTTTTTGGCTGAAGCGGGAGCAGACTTCGTGAAAGTTGGAATTGGCGGAGGTTCAATTTGTATCACGAGAGAAACAAAAGGTATCGGACGCGGACAGGCGACGGCAGTTATTGATGTCTGCAGAGCTCGCGACGAATATTTCAAACGCACAGGAATTTATATTCCGGTCTGCTCGGACGGCGGAATTGTTGACGACTATCACATGACTTTGGCGTTGGCGATGGGCGCAGATTTTTTGATGCTCGGCAGATATTTTGCGCGTTTCGATGAATCGCCTTCCGACAAAGTCAGAATCAATGGAACTTACTACAAAGAATATTGGGGCGAAGGTTCAAACCGCGCAAGAAATTGGCAGCGTTATGATTTGGGCGGCGACAGAAAACTTTCTTTCGAGGAAGGCGTTGACTCCTTCGTTCCTTACGCCGGAGCTTTGAAAGTTAATATCGACTCGACGCTTGCAAAAATTCGCTCGACAATGTGCAACTGCGGTGCGGTGACTTTGCCTGAGCTTCGCGAGAAAGCAAAAATTACTTTGGTATCTGCGACTTCGATTGTCGAGGGCGGCAGTCATGATGTTATCCTGCGCGATCAATTCAGCGTGTGAGGAAAAAATCTTTGGAAGATAACTCAATAATGGACAAAAATTTTTTGCAAACATATTTGTCTTTATGGTCGTCGGAGTAATAAAAAAATTTTGTCCGCTGCGCTGACTGAAAATTTTTTCCGGCAGAGAAATTCTTATTGTGGGATTCGACGCAGTTTATTATAAAAATTATTTTGCCTGTCGAACGGAGGAAATTTTTTCTAAAGGCTAAAAAAACTTTACTGAAAGGAAAATTTTTTATGTGGAATGTTGAAGTTTTAATTTTCAGTTACCTGCTTGGCTCCATTCCGAACGGTTTAATTTTCGGTAAACTGATCTGGAAAAAAGATTTGCGGAAAGTTGGCAGCGGAAATATCGGCGCAACAAATGCCTGGAGGAGTATCGGAAAAACTGCCGGGATTTTTATTTTCGCGTTGGACTTTTTGAAAGGCGCATTGAGTGTCTTTATCGCGCAGGAATTTTCTGGCGAACCGCTTATGATGATTCTTGCAGGATTTTTTTCAATTCTGGGACACAGTTTCAGTTTGTTTTTGAAATTTCACGGCGGCAAGGGCGTGGCGACAGGTTTGGGAGTCATTTCAATGCTTATGCCGAAAATTACCGCGGTTGTCTTTCTAATTTGGCTGGCAATAGTTTTTGTGACAAGATATGTTTCACTCGGCTCGATCGTCGCGTCAATTTGTGTACCGTTGCTTGCAATTTTTTTCGGCGAACCGACAGAATTTATTTTGCTGGGAGCGTTGGCGGCGGTCTTTATCACCGTGCGCCACAAAGAAAATATTTCGCGGCTGTCGAGAGGAATTGAAAATAAAGTTTGACTGAAAAAATTATCCTCTGCTGAAAAATTTCTCAGCAGAGTTTTTTTTTGAAAATTAAATTTTAATCTTGGAAGCTGTATTCACAGTTTCTAAAAGAATTGTGAAAAATTTTTTTGAAAAAAAATTCCCCTCGCGGGGCTTTTAAATTTTTTTGCTCGGTTTATAATTGAGAAAAATTATTTTTTTGTGGAGTGATTTTGATGAAGAAAAAATTTTTGGCGGCAATTTTGTCTGCAACTTTTGCGACAGGAATTTTATTTTCAGGTTGTGGCAGTGAAAATTTTTCCGACGATGACAAAAAAAATTTTACTTATGGAACTGTAGCTTATGGCGTGGCGATGGAAAATGCCGGAACAAATCCTCACAAAAGTTACAGCGGCTGGAGTACTTTGCGCTATGGTATCGGCGAGACGCTTTTTAAATTCAATGAAAATATGCAACTTGAAGATTGGATTGCGGAAAGTTTTGAACAGGTTGACGACTTCACGGTTAAAATTAAAATCAAAGACAATGTAGTTTTCAGCAACGGCAAAAAAGTTGACGGCGAGGCTGTGAAAAAATGTTTGGAGAATTTAATTGCAGTTCACGACCGCGCACCGAAAGATTTAAAAATTACTTCGATTGAGGCGGACGGACAATTTGTAACTGTAAAATCTTCAGAAAAAGTTCCCGCGCTACTGAATTATCTCAGCGATCCTTACGGCTGCATTATCGACGTTGAAGAAGGCGAGAAAGATAAAATTGTCGTCGGCACAGGTCCATACAAAGCAGTTAAAGTTACCGACACAGAAATTGAACTTGAAAAAAATGAAAATTACTGGGGGGAGGTAAAACCGAAACTTGAAAAAATTTTTGTAAAAAGTATAACCGACGGCGACACTTTGACGATGGCGATGCAGAACGGCGAACTTGATGCGGTGCAAGGTCTGCCTTATTCAAGTTTGAAACTTTTTGAAAATGAAAATTTTAAAATCAGTCAAACAGACACTTCAAGAATTTATCAAGCAGCTTTTAATTTCAAAACTCCCGAACTTCAAGACAAAAATATTCGCCAAGCAATTTCGATGGCGATTGATAAAAATAATTTCACGAAAGTTTTGTTGAGTGGAAACGGCTCGCCGGCGGTTGGACCATTTCCTGCAAATTTGACTTTCGGCGACGAAAAAGTTACTGCGGTTAATTTTGACTTGGAAGGCGCGAAAAATCTTTTGACTGAAAGTGGCTGGACTGATTCCGACGGCGACGGTTACGTTGATAAAAATGGAAAAAATCTTGAGCTGAATTATTTAACTTACACTTCGCGACAGGAACTTCCAATTCTTGCAGAGTTCGCGCAGGACAGTTTGAAAAAAATCGGCATTAAGTTGAACGTCAACGCGACCGATAATTACAAAAGTTTTTTGAAGTCGGGCGAGTACGATATTTTTTCAAAGGCGATTGTGACTGCTCCGACAGGCGACGGCGAATATTATTTCACAAGTCACATTTTAAAAAATGCTGTGGATAATGCAGGATTTTATGACAGCGCGGAAATTTCCGAGCTGGAAAATGAATTGCATAATACTTTCGGGGCGGATAAACGTTCTGCACTGGTCATAAAAATGTCGCAGAAAATTTTGGACGACTGTGCGCTATTTTATGCGGCGCACTTGAAAATGTCTTTTGTCATGAAAAAAAATGTCGAAGGTTTCACGGCTCATCCTTCGGACTACTATGAAATTACTTCGGCGTTGGAGAAAAAATAATTTTTGTAAGGAGAAATTTTTTTGAAAAGAGATGAAATTTTAAACAGAAGAATTGAAAATTATTGGGACAAGCGCAGTAAAAATTTTGGCGAAGTGCGTCGCAAGGAATTAAGCGGAGAAAATTTTTTTGCGTGGAGCGAAATTATTTCCGCGCATCTTCCCGACAAAAAAAATTTGAAAATTTTGGACGTGGGAACAGGCGCAGGATTTTTTGCAATTTTGCTTTCAAAGCTCGGTCACGAAGTCACAGGAATTGATATGTCGGAAAAAATGTTGACTGAAGCAAAAAAAATTTCTGCCGACTTCGATTGCTCGGTAAAATTTTTGAAGATGGACGCGCAGATTTTAAATTTCGCCGATGAAACTTTTGACTTGGTTATCAGCAGAAATTTAACTTGGACTTTGCCCGACGTTATGGCGGCTTACCGCGAATGGCGCAGAGTTTTAAAATTTGGCGGAAAGATTTTTAATTTTGATTCCGATTACGGCAAAAAAGATTTTAACAAACAAAATTGTGTTCTGGAAGTTGCAAACGCTGATGAAATGCTTTTTGAGTGCGAATCAATAAAAAATTCGCTACAAATCAGTAGACACACTCGCCCGGACTTCGACGCAGAATTTTTGCGCGGAATAAATTTTTCTGTCGAAGTTGAGAAAGATATTTCTGCTAAAGTTAATCAAGATAAAAATTGTCGTTATGATTCCGTTCCGCTGTTTGCAATTTACGCACAGAAAATTTAAAATCTGTGCGATTAGTTTACAAAGTTATTTGTAACTGATAAAATACCAGAAGCGTAGTGAAAAAATTTTTTAGGAGGGAATTTTAATGGACAGCAAAGTTTTGTTTAATGTTCAGTATGGTCTTTTTGTCTTGAGTTCCAAATCTGAAATCAAAGATAATGCCTGCATAATCAACACAGTCACTCAGGTTACAGCCTCGCCGGAAAGAATTTCCATCGCCGTGAACAAATCTGATTTCACTCACGATTTGATCGCGCAGTCAAAAAAATTTACTGCATCGATTATCAGCGAGGCGGCGAATTTTGAACTGTTCAAACATTTCGGTTTCCAAAGCGGGAGAGATGTCGACAAGTTTGCTGACTTCGACAAAGTTGTGCGTACAGAGAACGGTACGCTTGCAATCACTGAAGGAACAAATTCATTTATTAGTGGGAATGTCATTCAGCAAATTGATCTCGGCACACATTCGCTTTTCATTGCCGATGTTGTTGACATGAAAAAATTTAATGATTTTCCTTCGGCGACTTACAATTTCTATCAGCAACACATTAAACCGAAACCTGAACCTGTCGGCAAGACGGAGGAAGGAAAAACAATTTGGCGTTGCACAATTTGCGGCTATGAATATGTCGGCGACGAACTTCCTGCAGATTTTGTTTGTCCGATCTGCAAACACCCGGCATCAGATTTTGAAAAAGTTGTTCCGACTGCGGAGGGAAAAACTATGAACAACAAACTTAAAGGCACCAAGACTGAAAAAAATTTGTGGGAGGCTTTTGCCGGAGAATCTCAGGCAAGGAATAAGTACACTTATTTTGCGTCCGTCGCGAAGAAAAATGGTTACGAACAAATTGCCTCGCTTTTTTTGAAAACTGCGGAGAATGAAAAGGAACATGCCAAACTTTGGTTCAAGGCGTTGGGCGAACTCGGCGACACGAAAGAAAATCTCCTCCACGCAGCGGAAGGAGAAAATTTTGAATGGACGGATATGTATGTCAGAATGGCGAAGGAAGCTGAAGAAGAAGGTTTCCACGACATCGCGAAACAGTTCAGGGGCGTTGCAGAAATTGAAAAGCATCACGAGGAACGCTATCGCAGACTTTTAAAGAATGTCGAAACGCAGGAAGTTTTCAAAAAATCCGGCGTGAGAATCTGGGAATGCAGAAATTGCGGTCACATTGTCGTCGGTATCCAAGCTCCCGACGTTTGCCCTGTCTGTTTCCACGCTCAAAGTTACTTTGAAATCACCGCAGACAATTATTGATGAAGTTAGCAGTTGGAAATCAGAAAATTTTTCTAATAACTGACCTCTGATCTCTGACAACTTGAAAGGAGTTTTTTCATGGCAGGAAAAAACAAAGTTTATGCATTTTTAGGTCCGCACTGCTCAGGAAAATCCACAATGGTTTCTCAGCTCATGTCGATGGGAATTCATTACGTCCCGACAATCACGACGAAATATTTTGACGATCGCTACGCTTATAAGCGCAGACTTTACAGGACGGTTAAGCCGGACGAATACTCGGCAGAAAAATTTATTGTCAACAATTCCTATCAAGGAAGTTCCTACGGCTTGAGGAAGTCCGACGTTCTCCAGTCTTATCAGCAACACAAAGTCAGCGTTATGTTGATGATGGATACGGAAGGAATTACTCAGCTGTCGAAATTTATCAACCAAGACTTGGTTACGATTTATTTGATGATTGACGACGTTGTTTTTGTGGACAGAATGCTCCGCGCAGGTTGCTCGAATGACGAAATTAAATATTATGTTGACTTCGCCGAGCAAAATAAAGAATTTGAAAAGTGGAAGGCGACCGATTACGTTGTGAAAAATGTTTCTTCTCCGCGCGCAGCTTTGGAACAAATTTTGGCAATCATGGGACTTGTAACTTTGGTTCCGCAAGCCGATTTCGACAGACTTGTTAAGTAGAAAAAATTTTTGTAACCGAATAGCTGATGAAATTTTAATTGAACTTTAGCGAGAATTTAATTTCTTTCGGACAATGCGCAAAAAAAAATTGCCTTTCTAATCTTCGGAAAGGTAATTTTTTTTCAGTCTACAGTATGCTAAATTTCATGTTTTTATCTCAGACTGATTATAGGGTAGACAAATTTTTTCATTTTATTTGTCCGAGTTCATTTTTATAATTAACTTGAAAAATTTTTTAAAATTATTATCTGCGTCCCGACTTTGCCGCGATCGCTGCCTGCAAACTTTCTAATGCAGGCTGAAAATTCTGATTGACCGAAAGTGCCTGATTGAAATCATCGATCGCCGCATCGTAGTTGCCCAACTGATAGTAACAAACTCCGCGATTGGTAAACGCTACAGATAAATTTACGCCATATTCTATAGCTTTTGTAAAATCAGCAATCGCTCTTTGATAGTCGCCTCTGTCTTGGTAAATTCTTCCGCGATTGTTATAGAGACCTCCATGTTTTGGGTTGATTGAAAGTCCTTTGTTAAAATCAGCAAGAGCTTTCTCAGCTTCGCCGATGTCACGATAACTTATTCCTCGCGAACTGTAAATTTCCGCAGTTTGGATACCAAGTTCAATGGCGCGAGTATAATCTTTAATTTCGCTCTGACTTGAACTGATAGAACCGGAACTCCAACCTCTCACTGCCGCACGATTTTGATAAGCCTCAGCATAATTCGGATCTAATTCAATCGCTCGAGTAAGATCGGAAATTGCGTTTCTAAATTTTGAATCGCTATTCTTGCCGGAAGTTTTTTCATAAGAGGCAATTTCACCCAAAAGCAAGCCGCGATTATTGTAGGCAACTGCGTCTTGAGGATTTAATTCAATGGCACGACTATAATCCGACAGAGCTTCATTTCGCTTGTTTTGTGCGTAAAAAACTGTTCCACGATTGTTGTAAGCGTCGGAGTAATTTGGATTCAATTCTATGGCGCGAGTTAAATCCTCAAGTGCTTTGCTATAATTTTTTTTCATCTTGTAAGCCATGCCACGATTGTTATAGGCAACAGCATTGTTCGGTTCGCGCTGAATTGTCTGCGTATACTGAGTGATGGCACTGTCTGCATCAAAGTTCAGCGGCGCAGCTTGAACAGGTGAAAAAAACAAACCTGCCGCCAAAATTCCCCCACAAATTATTGCAGAAATTTTTTTTGTCATATCATTCACCGCCTTAGTACAAGAACACAACCGCAGTTTTGTTCAAAAATCCGCTCGAGCCGTTTTCAATCAAAATTTTATTTCCGTCATTCACACTGACAACAGGATTTGCATTGTGATCATCAAGTCTTTCTGCTTTCAAAATCAAAGGCTTGGAACCTGCGCGACTTGCCTGACTTTGACTGTTTGCATAGCTTGCCATGCCGTCACGAATAACTAAATCATAGTTCAAATTTTCATGTCCATAAAGTTTTACGCCTTTAGAATTTTTAATGACAGGTGACATGACAGGATTTAATCCAAGCCCTCTGCAATCTATAATCAAACCTGTATAACCACCTCTGGCAAGATTTTCGCCACCTACAGACGTGTAGCTGACGCTATCGCCTGTTTGACTTTCAGCACCTTGTGAAGGAATTACTTCAGGCGCAGGGAAAGGAGCAGGAGGCGTTGTAGGTTCCGGAATAACAGCCCGAGCCAAGCCGTTTACTCCGAACACAGGAACTTGCATAGTGACTTCGTAATAGCCTTCCGAATTCCAATTTTCCGAAACAATCTGTGCGCCTTTCAAAGTAGCAGCCACGCTTGTGCGAATCGTGTCATCTACTAAAGTACTCATTTTGACAGTGGTTTCGCCCTCAACTTTAACCTCATTTGCCGCCTCTGCCAATCTGCGCTGTGCGTCTGCGATCGCCGCCGTGCGTGCCCAAACTTTTTTCTGCGGACCGACTGCATTTGTCGGAGGCAGCCCCACACCTGTGGCTGTAATCATTCCGCTGCCGTTGGTCCAATCAACACCTCCACCGGCTGCGGCCTCTGTTTTAATTCCTGTAGCAAGAAACATAACTGCAAGAATCACTGCGAAACATCTGAAAAGTTTCTTCATCTCAAACCCCTCCAATAAAAAAATTTTTTTTAAAACCTCAAAACATATTTTGTGATGAAAAAATATATTTTAAATTAGAATTTGTTGATTATAGATTAAAAACTTAAGTTTAGCAACGGGCGTTTCATAAATTTTAGGCAAGAATAACATCAAGTAAAAGTTTGACTTTGCGAACGGGAAAAAATTTGACTTTAGTCGTCGGTAGTTCATCTGAGAATCTTCTTCCGCTTGAAATAAATTACCGCAATTATAATCACGCAGACAATTACAAATAAAATGCTCGCCGTGTGTCCGATTTCCAAAAGATATTTCCAACCTGCGCCGAATTTCATTCCCGCAAACAAAATCAAAGCCGTCCATGGCAAACTTCCTGCAAAAGTGTAAAACAAAAATGCCTTAAAATTCACTCGCGCAAAACCTGCAGGAAGCGAAATAAAAGTTCTGACGACCGGCAACATTCTGCTGAAAAAAACTGCGCGGATTCCATATTTGTCAAACCAACGTTGAGCAAGATCGACGTGAGATTTTTTTATTAAAAAATATTTTCCATACTTATCGACAAATTTTCTGCCGCCGCGACTGCCGACAGCGTAAGCAAAAATTGATCCCAACATTCCACCGATCATTCCTGAAGTCAATGCGCCTGTGAAAGTCATCCTGTCATCAAAAATTAAGTAACCGGAAAAACCTAAAATCAATTCGCTCGGAATTGGAATACAGGCATTTTCCATCGCCATTAAAATTGCGACGGCAAAATAACCGTAAGCGTCAATAAAATTTAAAAAACTTTGAGAAATTTGCTCCATAAAAAATTTTTCTCCTACTTGATCACCATCACAGGAATTTTTGACTCCTCTACAACTTTTTGACTGACTGAACCTAAAATCGCGCCTTTGAAAAGTCCAAGTCCGCGACTTCCCATGACAATCATATCAGCTTTTTCAGAATCGGCGACTTTCAAAATTGCTTTCGGAATTGATCCTGTTTCGACATGTTTTTTTGCGTCCATTCCTTCAGGCAATTTCGCCCAGATTCTGTCAAAAACCAAGTGACTGGGAATATCTTTGTTAATTTCGCTGGCGACGTAAACAAAGTCCATTTTCGCCTTGCACTTAGACGCAAGAAAAATTGCCTCGTCCACTGCCTTGCAACCATTTTCAGAGCCGTCCACAGGCACAAGAATTTTTTTTATTGTCGGCATCACAAACATCTCCTTCAGATAGATTTTAAATTTAATAACTTTTTTGACTACGAATTTATCAATTCAATAACTTTTTCCCATTCCAATTTTTCAGTCGCATCTTTAATTTTCCTGTAACGCTCAACTTCATTTTCAGGAAGTTTGTAGGTGTCGAGGGACTCAAAAACAAATTGCATTGAATCATAATCGAAGGAGGCGGAAAATTCTTTCATCGACTCAAAAGCCTCCGCAAGTTCAGCGTCGTCAATCAGCGGCTTGTCGTCGTCGTCCTCCTCGACTTTCATCAGCGGCTGAAGTTTTTCCGCATAAGTAAGATAAAGCTCCATCAACGCCGCATGATTCTGTTGTATTTCAGAAATGTTGTTTGCATTTCCTGCATACTCCTGCCGTTTCGCTTTTTCGGAAAGTTCCTCTGCGCCGATAACTTTTGCAGTCGATTTCAAAGCGTGAACTTTCGTGGTGTAATTTTTCCAATCCTCGCCTTCAAAATAATCTTGAATTTCTTTCGACGACGCAGAAATTGAATTTGCAAAAACGTCCAGAACATCAAGGTAAGCATCTTCACTGCCGCAATGTTCAAGTCCCAATTCTAAATTCAAGCCGTCAACTTTCATCAACCAGTCAGGCAAATTCAATGAGGAGTCAGGAGTGAGACGTGAGGAATTTTTACTTTCAATCTTTTCATCTTTCAATCTTTCCACCTCAACAGAAATTTTTTCTTGCTCGGCGTTAAAATTTTTTCTTGCGGCAGAAATATTTTCCTCAGCAACGTCGGAAGTATCTTGACCTGCAGGCAAAACTTTTTCTTGCGGCAAAAATTCCACAATCAATTTTTCAAGTTTCGCAGGGTCTATCGGCTTTGTTAAATAATCTTGGAAACCTTCGGCAATATATTTTTCTCTCGCGCCTGAAATTGCATTTGCAGTCAGCGAAATGACCGGAGTATTTTTATTTAAATTTTTGTCGAGGAAACGCATCGCCCTCAAAGTTTCAATTCCGTCCATTCCCGGCATCATATGATCGATAAAAATTATGTCGTAATGATTTTCCTGAACTTTTTTCAGACACTCTTCGCCGCTCTGCGCAGTGTCGATTTGAATTCTTGTTTGTTTCAGTAATCCTTTAACAACAGTCAAATTCATCACAGTATCATCGACGACTAAAATTTTTGCGTCGGGTGCATTGAAACTTTCATGATATTCTTTGTGGTGCGAAAGCGAACGGCGATAACTTTCTCTGAAGTCGCCAATCGGCTCGGTATCCAAAACTTGCTGGACAATTTGGAAGCTGAAATTTGAACCTTGACCATAAACGCTGTCAACAATTAAATTCGCGCCCATCATCGTCAAAAGTTGGTTGGTAATATTCATTCCCAAACCTGTGCCTTCAATCTTCCTGTTTCGCTCCTCCTCGATTCGCTCAAAGGCAGTATACAATTTTCTGATGTCCTCTTTCTTAATTCCAATTCCTGTGTCGCTGACTGAAATGCAGAGATAAATATTTTTGTCGTCGATAGGAAGATAATTCACGCGCAACGTCACAGAGCCTTTTTCGGTGTATTTTACTGCGTTTGTCAAAATGTTGGTGATAATCTGCTTGATTCTGATCTCGTCGCCGAACAAAGTACAAGGAATATTTCCGGCGGCCTCGACTTCAAATTGTAAACCTTTATTCTCGGCGCGTTTTTGAATCATATTAACCAAGTCATTCAACATCGAACTTAAACTGTATTCGACAGGAATTATTTCCATTTTGCCGGCTTCAATCTTGCTGAAGTCTAAAATGTCGTTGATAAGTTCAAGAAGGCTTGTAGCGGCATTTTTCAAATTCTGAGCGTACTCTAAAGTTGCGGTTTCTTTCGATTCGCGCAAAATCATTTCGTCCATTCCGATAATTGCGTTGATAGGCGTTCTGATTTCATGCGACATATTGGAAAGGAAATCGCTTTTTGCCTGATTCGCCGAATCCGCAATAATTTTTTCATGCTCCAAAAGTTTCGCCTGTCGCGCTCGGAGTGCGTAGGCGACCAAAACCAAAGTTAAAACCATCAAGACCCAGTAAATTGCGTCCATCATATCGTAAACATAATTCAATACGCCTACAATGTCATCCCATTCCACATAACCTGTCAGATACAAATGATCTCTCTCCGAAATGACTGCGCGGAAGAAGAAGAATCCTAAATCAATGTCAAGATTTTCATCGTAATAAGTGTTTGACCTGCCGGGCGTTATTGCGGAGTGTTCGACTTCGTACCAAGTGTGATTGAAATATTCAATTTCATTTCTGGCGACTTCAGGATATGAACCTTCCGAAAGGAAAATTTTATTTACGTCGGTATTAACCAACATCAATGTACTTTTGCCATTAAAACTTGTGATTTTGTAATTTCTTGCAACAGCAAAATCTGTTAGCATTTCATAGAACACACAATGCTGATTTTCATATTCAAAAGGCACAGCAAATAAAAGGCCCTTGCCTTGAATATAATTTATTGTGCGCTCGCCGGTGTCGAAAGTTTTTGACAGAAAAGGAAACACATCTGCAGGCAACGGTGCGCCGGCGACAGGAGAATTATCTTGTCGCAAAATTCCTCTGGTGGTTCCGCTGTTCGGTCCCAAAGTTGCGCGGTCAAGAACTTCGTTCGGTGTCATGGTGTTATGCTGAACAAGTTGCGCTCTGGCTTGCAGCTCGCCCAACGTCTGCTGAAATCTGCCGTTCAAGGCTTGAGAAATACTTTGACTTTGTTGGGCAACTGCGCCTTTTAATTCGTCAATCAACATTTCGTCAATTTTATTGTAAATAACTGAACGCAAAAGCGTTAGGACGATCGCCAAGACAATAAATTCGATTATCGCTCTGATCACAAATTTTCTGGTAGATACTTTCACGGCTCATTTTCCTCTCACGCCTGAGGAGGCGCATTTTTAAAAAATCTTTTCACTCTCGAAAATAACTTTATCGGAAAAATTTTCAAGCTGCGAAAAAATTTTGTCCTTGACTGCTTCAGCATCTTCTTGCGTCGCCTCCAAGAACAGCACAAGAATTTTATTTCCGCTCTGAGTTATGCAGTCGCTTTTTCGCAAAGATTTAAAAAGTTCTTCCTTAAACTCCGCAGAAAAATCTTCCGACCGAATAACGAATTGCAACAACTGCAAACCTCTGTGAAAGTTGCTTGCTATTCGCGATAAAAGTCTGTAAATAATTTTGAAATTTTCAAAGTCTACAAAGTAAGCCTGTTCTCCAACATTTCTTTCGCCAAGAATCATGCGCATTTGCGAAAGTTTTTCCACCTCGACAAATTCGGAATGATCCGTCACTCCATAAATTGACAAACCATGCTTTCCATGTTGTTTGACTTCATAAAGAGCGTTGTCGGCTTTGTTATAAAGTTCATCAAAACTTGTTCCTTCGTCAGGAGAAAAAACTGCTCCGACAGAAACGCCGAGCGGAATTTCCATACCTTCTCCTAAATAACCTTTCGCAAACTCTAAAAGTTCCTCATTCATGAAAAGCGTTTTTTCCTGCAAAATTTTTTCCTCGCGAACATTTTGCAAGTAAGCGACAAATTCATCGCCGCCCATGCGCCCGACTAAATCTCCGCCGCTGAGATCGATACTCCTTTTAATCAATTCGACCAGAGTGATTAAAATTCCGTCGCCCATGCTGTGACCGTAAATGTCGTTGACAAGTTTAAAGCTGTCCAAGTCAATCATCAGAAATGAGCCTGGAGATTTTGAGGCAAGTGCGGAAATTTTTTCACGCGACGCAGTTTTATTTAAAATTCCTGTCATTGGATCAGTTTCCGCCGCCGTTGTCAAGCTGTAAATTTTTTCCAGACTGCTGACAATATTTCCAACTCGACTGAGCAAAATATCTGCCTTTAAAGGTTTGCGAATGTAGTCTGCCGCACCGAGTGCAAAACCTTTGCTTTCGCTTTCGTCGCTCTCGTCCGCCGTCATAAAAATTACAGGCACAGGCTCGGCAAGTTTTTCCTGCAATATCCTGTGAAGTTCATAGCCATCCATTTCCGGCATTTTTAAATCTGACAGAATCAAGTCAGGCTTTTTTGTTTCAAAAATTTTTATTGCCTCTGCGCCGCTTTTCGCTGTCAAAACTTCGTAATGCGGTGACAAAATTTTTTCTGCCAAAACCAACATTACAGGTTCGTCATCGACTACTAAAATTTTTCGCATTTCACATTTTCCTTAAGAAATCAATTTTCTGTATTATAACAAATTTATCAGACTTGAAAAGTTAAAAATTACAAAAAAAAT
>CALEPR010000148.1 GCA_937910665.1 uncultured Selenomonadales bacterium | reverse complement strand
CTTCAAGATTTGTGCCGTCGTAGCCAATAGCCGAGATAACCGAAGAATCGACTTTAATCATTTCCAATAAACGTCACCACCTTTCACAACCGTTGCGGATTGTCACTTCGTCCGACCAAATATTTTACAGAAAGGAAAATCTAAAATGAAAATCTCAATCGAAATTATTCCGCCTAACAATTCTTGGGAAAAGGCGGAAGAAATTATCAAAAAAATAGCCGAATCAACGCCGAATGACGGTAGCGTTGAATTCGACATAACCGTTAAAAATGTGTCCTCTACTTAAATTCTACATAGAGAATTTCTGAGCCGGAAATAGCGACTGTACTTTCACAACCGTTGCGGATTATCCGACCTTCCGACAAGGTAATCCAATGACACATTAAAAAAATCTGCAAGCGAAATGAGCTTTGATGACGGGGTATCCATTTCTCCTTTTTCGTAACGTTGATAATTGCGGTAGCTAATCCCAAGATTTTCAGCCATAGTCTTAGCCATAAGATTTCTGCTGTGCCGTAATTCACGCAGACGACTTTGAAAATTTGACATAAAAATCCTCTCCTTTTAGGGCAAAATTTGACTTGGCAAGACAAAAATTGTCCTGTATAATTTTGCACAGATAAGACAAAATAAATCCTATCAATAACAAGGCGGTGATGATGATGAAAAATAAAACAGTAAAAATTGACGAATACCGCAAAGGTAAATTCACACAACAAGAAATGGCGAACAAACTGAAACTGTCAGAGCGGCAATATCGGCGTATCGAAAAAGACGATTGCACTCCTGACATTTGGACAGCTTATAAAATCGCCAGCATACTTGAAACTACTGTCGATAAACTTTGGAATTTTGATTCACAAACAGTTTAACACAAAAACAAAATTTTGGGGAGAGGGTTTTATGAAAAATAATGACTGCGTTTGTTATTTTGAGAGGCAGAGCGCGGACGATTATAAATTCACGGTCGGCGGAGTGACATACTACGTTGACGCGAAGGTGAAAGAGGAAAATTATTTTATCACGTTCGCGGCGATTGAAGAGTTGGAAATGGAGCGCAAGAAAAACGCGATTCTTAAAAAAATTATTTCCGACTTTGTAAAGAAAAATTTTTAAGAACGCTGAAAAAATAGCGGATAACAACAAGCTGAATGTAGCGAATCAGTAAAAATCGCAGGTCATTGAAAATTAAATAACAGGACGAAGTTGGACGGGAAATAATGAGCGAGGTAGTTATTTTCTAGGGGAGAGAAACCTGAAAGTTTGTAGAGATAGAAAAAACCAACTTCCAGCCTAATTATTCTCAGCAATTCGGGACGTTTAAAGAATTGCCGCAGTGCTAAAGTGACAGATTAGCACACGCCACGCGATGACGGGCGAAGTAAAAAAAATATCAAACAGTAACCGGCTAAAGGAAAGAGCATTTCAAAGTTGTTATTAGTTACCAAGCGTTTTGGCGATTGATAGGAGCCTTGAGGGCTTTAAGAAAAAATATTTGAGAGGAGAGGTTAGAAATGAAAAAGGTAATGGAAGTTGAACAGGTAGAACCGACGCTGATTGACAAACTGAAAGCGAAGGTAGCGGAGCAGAAAAATAAGCCGCGCAAATCGATTATCGACTGGTCGGCAGTTCAGGCAGACAACGCGATTGGCGAATTGAAACAGTTGCAGAAAGACTTCAAGCATTTTGTAGAAGTCAGCAAAATGGTACAAGCTGAAAAGCTTTTTGAGGATATTAAGAGTTGTTTTAGAAATTACCGCACACAGCTTGCGGCATAAACAATAATTTTTGATAAATCAGTAGGTATTGCTTGAAGTATCGCGCCTACAAAAAATTTTACAATGAAAGGAGGTGAGAACAGTGGAGAAAAAATTGAGTTTAGCGGAATGGTTTCAAGCGTTTCATAGATACGCTGTCGAAAACGATTTGTCAGCAAGTGCCAGAGTGTTATTTTACACATTACTTGGTTTGTTTAATGCGGAGTTCTGGAAAGTTGACAGGGTGAGTATCTCAGTGAGACAAATGCAAGCACTTGGCGGATTCCAGTCAAGCAGTGTTGTCGAAAGAGCAAAGACCGTGCTCGGAACAGAAAACATTGTGAAGATAGAAAAACTCAAGAATAACAAGACGCAATTTGAACTTGTTGAGCCGCAACTTTGGCTTAGGCACACTCGCGACACACCTGCGGAACACTCGCGGAACACCTGCGGCACACCTGCGGAACACTCGCGGAACACCGCTTACACTATAACTCTACCCAAAACTAAACAAGAAGACATAAAGACAGAAGACATAAAGACAAAAGAAAAAAACGCGCACGCGCGAGGTTTTCCTAAAGTTAGAGATGTTGAAAGACTGATTGAATATTTCAGCTTAGAGTTAGATATAGTGCTAGTACGCGATTGGGAAGAGGAGAAAATTTGTGATGAATTAACGCCTTACGACTTGAAAATCCTGTCGGACTTACAAAAAAAGTATGGCGTTGAAAAGCTGAAAACAGCGATGGGACAGGCTTATCACAAATACGGGCGTTACGCAAAAGTTGGAGCGATTCAGGATTGTTTAGAAAAGCTCAACAGTTCGCAAAAAACGGAAGGAGATGGACGGAGTTATGGAAGAGATAAGTACAGTGTTTACGCCGATTTACGCTGAAATTTTGGCAAAAAAGAAAGCGGAAATTGACACTGAAAAACCGCGAATTTTCGCGAAGTATGGCGAAATGTCGGAGTTTGACGTGAAAGCGATTCTTGACGCAGAAAAAGAGCTTGCAGAGTGCGAAAAATGCGACGGCGAAATTTGCAGACACAGACTTTTCAAGGACACAGTACCAGTTATCAAAGTCAAGGATAATCAAGCCTTAATAAGCTACAGATGTTGCAAATTTGCGTTGATGAAGGCGAAAGCGAGAAAAATTCAACGGAACTTCCAGTTGGCGAAAATACCTTTGAAGTACGCTGACAAAAGTTTTGAGGATTACAAAGTTGACGAAAGCAACAAGCTGGCAGTTCGAGCGACAAAAATGTTTTTGAATGGTGAGTTTGAAGGACTTTTTCTCTATGGAAATCCTGGCACGGGTAAAACATTTTTGGCGGCAATCACGGCGCAGGAATTTTTGAAACAAGGAAAGTCGGTAATTTTCGGTGATGTGCCGAGTTTGCTTGAAGATTTGCGGAACAGTTACAACAGCGACAACGATAAAAAAATGACCACGTTGATGAACGATTTAGCGGAAGCTGACTTGCTTGTGCTTGACGATTTAGGAACAGAAAATCCGACAGAATGGGCGGTTGGAAGACTGTATCTGATAGTCAACGAAAGGTACAACGCGAACAAGCCTTTAATGGTGACAAGCAATTTTACGATTGGCGAAATTTCCGAAAGATTGAACAGAACAAAAGAAAGATTGAACAGAACAAAAAATGCAAGACCAAACAAGAGCGTGACAGGTGATAGGATAGTTTCAAGGTTGGCGCAGATGTGTAAGCGTATTGAACTTGCAGGTGAAGACAGGAGGTTGAAAAAATGATTGTAGGAGTAGAAAATCCTGTTGTGCTGGATTTGCCGAGATATAGCTGGTCGAATTATGACAGCGAGACTTATTGCGATTTTCACGCAGACGACGGCTCAGACGCACAAGATGAGACGTATTGCGTGGATTTGAGAAAGCGTCTTGAAGAAGAGAAACAGCGCAGAATTGCGAAGGGCGAATGGGACGCGACTTGCGAAGAAAATTTTCAGTGGCTTATCAATCATTGAAAGGAGTTTTAAAAATGTTTAATTACTACAAAGAGCAAGTTGCTTATTACCAAGAGCAACTGCAAAAGGAAATTCAGCGTCTGCACAGTTGTAAAAATGTGGACGTGGAGAAATGGATTACAGAGACAGTACGCGATTTGCGGAACGGACATAAACTCTTTGTCAAAACTGATGTTTGGTGCGTCGAAGCCGAAAAAAATAATTTGTGGTATCGCGAAAAAATCAAAGAATGGATTGCGGACGCTTACAATCAACTTTCGCGTTATTCTCAAAAACTCGCGAACGCAAAAAAAGCCGCTTGAAACTCAGCGCATAAAAAAACGCTTTAACAGCGGCGGCTTAAAAAAATCTTTCGGAAAATTTTTAACACAGAAAGGAGAGTTTGTCAAATGGAAATTTTAGCCGGAGATGATGTGTTCGAGATTGAAGACCCAACATTTGAAGTTGTCGTCAAGAAAAACGGCAAAGTTATCGCAAGTACGGCATTTGAAGAAGTGGAAACGGCGTATGAAGTTATTCGCTACGCAGGATTTACAGCTAGCGAAACACGGGACGCACTCGGACTTTAAGGAGTGAAAAAGATGTTGTTGATTGTCAATTTTGTTGTCGGGTTTGTTGTTTCGTTCGTGATGACAAATTTAGTGTTATCTCGTAGAAAGGAAAATCGGTTTTAGTTTCCTGTTCGTATTGGACACGAGCGGAAAGTAACATTATTTCAAGTTGTTTCTTCATTGTTTGGATTAAGTCAACAGGCAAATAATTAACGCCGTCGTGTTCTATCCTGCGGGCGTGAGATTCGAGGAAGTGTTGCAATCCGATTAAGCCGAAAATCATTTGTTTGTCAGGCGCAACGTCGAGGAAATTTTGAATTTGTTGCGGCGTGATGTGTAATTCAGGAAACGGCACATCCAGCGCAACGACTTTTTTACCGTCAATTTCTTTGAGATAAGTTTCAGGAATGTTGGCAAAAAGGTGATAAATGCTGTCAAGGTCGCTAAAAATTATTAAAAGCAAGTTCAGATATTCAGCAGTTTGTTTTTGTTTATCACGTCGGCAAGACCAAAAATAAGCGGCTAGACCACCTGCGAAAGCCCCCGCGCTTGAAGAAAACATATTTGACAACAAAGCTACACAATCCATAACAAAAACCTACTTTCAAAAAAAATTTTACCAATTATAACACAGGAGTGAGCGAAATGAAAATTTTGACCTTGAAACTTGAAAATATTTGTGGCTTGGAGCGCGGAGCAATTTTCGCAGACGGCGCAAATTATTTTATCAGCGGACAGAACGGCTCAGGCAAAACGACTTACGCCAATGCGTACAGTTTGCTGATGACAGGAAAATTTTTTGACGGCACGACCGGCGAAGTAAATTTTCAGGACGCGAGCGGAATTTATATTCGCGACAATAAAGTTCACGCAGTGGAAGTCGAATTTGAAAGCGGCTTGACATTTCGCCGCGAATTTTTGAACAAGTTCGATAAGCAAAAAAATTTCACAGGTGTGACGCAAAAATTTTTCGCGGACGGAGTTCCACTCAAACAAAAAGAATTTGACGCGAAAGTTTTTGAATTGACGCAGGGCGCACCGATAAATCCATTCGGTTTTTGCAAAATGGCGTGGAAAGAACGCAGAC
>CALEPR010000147.1 GCA_937910665.1 uncultured Selenomonadales bacterium | reverse complement strand
AGTCCCTTGAGGCTTCCGCCGGTGACGTAGACCGCATTGAGGTTTGCCCTGACCAGCTCAAGCCCTTCGGGATCGGTAAGCAGGTCATAGAGGTTGTTCAGGTAGCCGATGGTTATTATGTCAACCTTATTTGCCCTGAGCGCGGACTTGTACATGTCCAGCGCGGAAATTGATTCCTGCGACGAATCATAGTAATACAGGTCGCCCGATCCGTCCCCGGACTCTATGAGAAATCCCGCCGATTCCGCATCCGGCCTGCCGTCTTCATTCCAGGTAATTGTCTCCGGTTCCCCGGAGGATCCGTACAGGTCCCAAAATGTGCCGTGTCCCGTCACGCCATGGGAACGGCCGACCGGCAGGGTGCTGCCAACCGAATCCAGCACGCCCCTCACTACCTCGTCTCCGCCTTCCACGCAGGCTGCCACTCCATAGGCATTGCTGCAGAACGCAAATCTTTCGACCGCCACTATGTCGTCAGTGTCCAGGATGTCGGTATCCAGGATGCTCACGGTGTTAAAGGTTGGCGGTTCATTCGGATCATCATCAACGTATTCATACGTATCATAATAATATTCCATCCTGTCCAGGAGCCGTCCCAGTCTCGTGGCGTCGGACTGATCCGAAGCCAGCACTTCCTTTTTATCGTCGTCCGCCGTCAACTCCGCCGCGCTGTAATATTGTTTCAAAAATTCTGCAATAATTTTCGAGTCCGATTCTTCCTCTGTGTTCGACAACAAAAAATTTTCGCGACCGATTACTTTTCCTTCGCGAACAAAAAAAATCTGTACGCAGACTTCTGAATTTAATTTTGAAATTCCTATCGCATCCAAGTCGCCGGAATCTGTCACGATTTTTTGTTTTTCGGAAATTTTCTTCACGGAAAATAAAATGTCGCGCAATCTTGCCGCAGTTTCAAAATTTAAATTCTCTGCCGCCGCCGACATTTTTTCCTGCAAATTTTTTTCG
Source organism: uncultured Selenomonadales bacterium (assembly GCA_937910665.1). Classification (GTDB taxonomy): domain Bacteria; phylum Bacillota; class Negativicutes; order Selenomonadales; family Selenomonadaceae; genus Quinella. Next base: position 12,881 of record CALEPR010000147.1, on the reverse strand, counting down.
ACTTCCGAAGTTTTGCCTTCCAAAAATTTTTCTGTTGCTTTGACTATCGAAAAATATTCTTCGTGAGAAATTTTTTCGGCACACGGCGCAGGACATCTTTTTATATGAAATTCCAAGCAAGGTCGTTTCTGAAAAGTTTTGCAAGTCCTGAGCGGAAAAATTTTTCGCAAAAGTTTCAAAGTTTCTTTGACAGCCAAGCCGTTCGTGTAAGGTCCAAAATATCTCGCGCCGTCCTGCAAAATTTTTCTGGTGATTAAAATTCGCGGAAATTTTTCATTCAGTGTAAGTTTCAAGTATGGATAAGTTTTGTCATCCTTCAAGCTGATATTGTAGCGTGGACGATATTTTTTTATTAAGTTACATTCCAAAATCAACGCTTCGACTTCGGTCTTGGTGATAATCGTTTCAAAGTCGGAAATTTTTTTTACCATAGCCTGAACTTTCGGCGAGTGATTTTTTTTCGACTGAAAATATTGGCGGACGCGATTTTTTAAAATTTTTGCTTTACCGACGTAAATAATTTTTCCTTCAGAATTTTTCATCAAGTAAACGCCGGGATTTTCCGGCAAAGTTTTTAATTTTTGTTCGACTAAGTTCATGAACCCACCTTCGCAAAAATTTTTTAAGAAATAATTTCTTGCGCAGCATGAAGAATTGCAATTTTTGCATGTTCAAAAGTCAAACCGCCTTGCAAGTAAACCGCGAAAGGTTCTCGCATCGGTCCGTCGGCAGAAAGTTCAATCGACGCTCCCTGCACAAAAGTTCCCGCCGCCATGATAACTTTGTCGTCGTAGCCCGGCATATCCCAAGCCTCCGGCGCGGCGAACGAATCGACCGGAGAAAATTTTTGTATGGCGCGACAAAATTTTTCTAAATTTTCCGCAGTCTTGAGTTCGATTGCTTGAATAATGTCGCCGCGAATTTCTTCCGGCAACGGCGAAATTTTAAATCCAAGTTCGGAAAAAATTCCCGCCGCAAAAATTGCAGATTTCAAAGCCTGAGCTGTGACGTGCGGAGCAAAAAATAATCCTTGATACAAAAGTCTCGGAGTCCCCAAGCTCGCTCCAAGTTCGCCGCCCATCCCCGGAGCAGTGAGTCTGTAACTCGCAAGTTCGACTAAATTTTTTTTTCCAACAATGTAGCCGCCTGTCGGAGCAAGTCCGCCGCCAATATTTTTTATCAAACTTCCTGCCAAAATATCCGCGCCGACTTCAATCGGTTCAAGATTTTCCACAAATTCGCCGTAACAATTATCGACAAAAGTTATGCAGCGCGAATTTATTTTTTTCACCGCCGAGCAAATTTTTTCTATGTCGGAAATTTTCAGCGGCTCACGCATGGAATAACCTCGCGACCTTTGAATCAACGCCAACTTTGTTTTTGAAGTTATAAAATTTTTTATTTCGGGGAAATCAATTTTGCCGTCGCGCATTGGAATTTCTTTGTAACTTATTCCAAATTCTTTGAGCGAACCGGGAGAATTTTTTTTGTAGCCAATGACAGTTTGCATCGTGTCGTAAGGTTCTCCGGTCAAAGAAATAATTTCGTCGCCCGGTCGCAAAATTCCAAATAAAACAGTCGCAAGCGCATGAGTTCCGCTGACAAATTGAGTTCGGACAAGCGCAGACTCCGCACGAAAAATTTTTGCAAAAAGCTCGTCCAATTTCTCGCGTCCAATGTCGCCGTAAGCGTAACCTGTCGAAGTTTTGAAATGTGCGTCGGAAATTTTTAATTCGCGGAAAGCCTCCAAAACTTTCAGCGAATTTTGCTCGGAAATTTTTTCGATGCGCTCAAATTGTTCGGCAGATTTTTTTGAAACATTTTCGCTCAACTTTAAAATCTTTTCAGTAAGCAAAATTATCTTCCTCGATTCAAAAAAAAAATTTTTTTAGCGGTCGGTTATTCTTTCGGAAAAATTGCAATCACGCTGCCGACAGATCTTTCTGCGCCGTCGCTGGGATTGTTTACCAATTTATCTTTCACGACAAGCGCACTCGATCCTCCACCGTCAAGATTTATCGCGTCGACCGCACCGAATTTGTTCAGCAAAATTTCTGCCCACTCTTGAAGTGTACAACCGCGACTTTGCGCCTGCCTTCCGTCCACGACCGCCAAAATATAATCGCCCCACTTTGTCACGCCGACAGCCGAGCGCGGAGCTCGTCCAAGTCGAATATCTGCAGGAAATTCTTCCGCATCTGCCGTGACAAAAATTTTTCCGTCAGCCACCAGTCGAGGACCTGCACCTAAAATATTTGGAACAGAATTAAAATCTCCATCGTCGGAAATAATTTCTTCGACAAAATTTATTTCGTCACCAATCTTTGCATCCGAAAAAATTTCTGCCGCCTTTCCATGTGCGCTGATAATTTTCGCGCCTTTCAAAATGAAATTATTTCCCTTGCCGTTGAAAATATTTGTAATAATTCCATTTTGCATTTCAATTTCAATTCCAAAATTATTTGTGCCCGTCGACGCTCCGAAAAATTCATTGTAAACAACTGCGCTGTCCGCTCCGCGATCCGAATTTACATTTACAGGAATTTCCTCGCCGCGATAAAAAATTTTCCCTTCGTAGCGAACGCGACCAAAAATTGTCGTGCCGTCGTCGTTAATTCCGATAGCAGAGCGATAAAAATAATCGTTCGAGACAATCACTCCGTTAATTTTGGTCAAGCCGATTAAATTTCCTGTCCAGCTGAAATATCCGCCGTTCACCATAGCAATATCGTTGTAAGTCGAACTGATTTGCGAAACGGTGGAAACTCCGCGAATTTGATCTCTGGCAAGGAGTGGACGCAAATTATATTTTTCGTGTGCGGCGATGATTGCGAAAGCCATAACGCCGTCCTCATTGTGAATCAAAAATTCTAAACCTTCGCCTTCCTCTACTGGAAAATTTTCTTGCGGAGGAATTTCCGGCTGTTTAGTTTCAGGTTCAGAAATTATTTCTGTCGGCGGCTCAAAAAGTTTTTCAATCTGTTTTTGTTCTTCGGGTTCAGGTTCGGGGGCTTTGACATTTTCAGAAAAAGGTTCGTCGACAACAGGAGCGTAAGAATTAAAATCTTCTTCATCTCTCTGCTCGGCAGTTTTTTCCTGCTCGACATTTTTTTCCGAATCAAAATTTTCTGCGTAAGTTACAGGCACAAATAAAAAAATACTCGCCGCAAGCAAGGCGAAGAATTTTTTATTTTTTAAAGTCAGCAAAATTCTTTCCTCCCCATTCAAAAATTCTACCGAATTATATAAAAGTAAAAATTTTTTGTAAAGTGTCGGCAAATTAAACTGTGAAAGTTATTCGGCAGGAAAATTTTTCAGTTGCAAGAATTAAACTGCTTGACTTGTAAATTTTTAAAATTTTTTGGGAGGTTATAAAATTGTTGTCTAAGGTTGGAAAGATTTACGGCGAAACTGCTTTGATAAAGTTGATTGCCGCAGGTCTGGTGATAGGAATTTTTTTGGCGGTTGCTTTTCCAAATACAACTCCTGTTCTTGCAGTTTTTGGAAAATTTTTTGTAAATGCCTTGAAAGGTGTCGCACCGATTTTAGTTTTTATTTTGGTAATGAACGCACTTTCACAAAAAGCTGAGTCGAGTTCGACGATGAAGCCGATAATAATTTTGTATGTTATTGGAACTTTTTGTGCGTCGCTTGTCGCGGTTTCTGCATCATTTTTATTTCCGACAACTTTGAGTTTGCAAATTGCCGACACTTCGATTACTCCGCCGAGTGGAATTATTGAAGTTTTGCAAAATGTCATCATGAACATTGTAGATAATCCGATTCACGCTCTGACAAACGCAAATTACATTGGAATTTTGGCGTGGGGCGTAATTATTGGTCTGGCTCTCAGAAAAGCCGGAGATGGAACTCACGAAATTCTTTCCGACTTGTCAAAAGCAATAACTCAAGTTGTGCAGTGGGTAATTCGATTTGCGCCTTTCGGAATTATGGGACTTGTTGCCGACGCGATTGGAACTTCAGGAATCGATGCACTTTTAGGTTACGCACAACTTTTGGCAGTTTTGCTTGGCGCATTTTTCAGCGTCGCCTTGATAATGAATCCTCTGATTGTCTGGTTTAAATTAAAAATAAATCCTTATCCGCTTGTCTTGGCAACTTTGCGAGAGAGTGGAATTTACGCATTTTTTACAAGAAGTTCAGCTGCAAATATTCCTGTGAACATGGGACTTTGCAAACGTCTCGGACTTGACGAAAGTATTTATTCTGTTTCAATTCCTCTCGGCGCGACAATAAATATGGCAGGCGCATCGATAACTATTGCCGTCCTTAGTTTGGCGACGGCGCACACGCTTGGAATTTCTGTCGATATGCCAACCGCACTTTTGCTTTGCATAATTTCTACAGTCGGAGCTTGCGGAGCGAGTGGAGTTGCCGGAGGAAGTTTGCTTTTGATTCCTGTCGCCTGTTCGAGTTTCGGAATACCGAGCGACATTTCCATGCAAGTTGTCGGCGTTGGATTTATTATCGGAGTTTTGCAAGATTCTTGTGAAACTGCTCTTAATTCTTCAAGCGACGTTTTGTTCACGGCGACTGCGGAATTTTCTCAGCGAAAAAATTTAAAACCTGAAGATTTAATTCCTCGCGCCGAAGATTAAAAAAAATTATTAAAAAATTTTTCGCAAAAAGTTTTGTGATAAAAAAATTTCCGCTTTGAAAAAGTTCAGGCGGATTTTTTTTATTTTTATAAAACTGTATTCACAACTTCAGAGAATAGGATTTAGTTTTCCCCCTTATCCCTTATCCCTAAAACTTGTGTGTCAAGCCGAGAGAAAATCCCAGAGTGTTGTAACCGGGATTATGTTTCTTCATCGCGTTGGAAAAATGACTGACTGAATAACCTAAACTGACAGAATTATTTTCGCCGTACTGCCAAATAAAACGCGGACCGGTTCTCCACAAGAAACCGTAGGCGCGACCTTCTGCAGGATGAGCGCGATTATAAAACATAAAACTTCCGCTGAAATCCCAAGCCGCATAAAAATTTCCGGAAACTTTTTTACGCCAACGCAAAAGTCCCGCCGGACCAATTCCGACTCCGTTGCTGTCCTTCCAAATTCCTTCTTGACGCGGATTAGTTGCGCCGACTGCGCGGGTAAAAGTTCCGCCGTAAGAAATTGAAAATGCGCCGTTGTCTTTTGATTTCCGGAAAATGTGGACGTTGTAATTATTCACGTTGCGACTTGAAAAAGCCATGCCGGAAAGATATTCAAGCTGAAGTTCATAGTTGTCGTGAATATCATTATCTGAAATTTCGCCGACAAGTTCGGACTCAGCCAAAACAATTTCAAAGTTGCAAAAAATAAGAATTCCGACAATCAAAAACAAAATTTTTCGATTAAAATTTTTCACAGAAAATTTTCCTCCTCAAAAAATATTTTTACAGAAAAAATTTTTCTGCGCGACAATTTTTTTTCCTGCAAAAAAAAATTTCCTCGACCAAATCGGTGGAGGATTTTTTATAGGGAATAGGATTTACTTTCCCCTTATTCCTAGAATTTGCAAATACAAGTTCTCAATCTTGTGGGAAGAAAATGTCCAAGACTTTTTTGTCGGAAGGTTTTCCAAAGTATGAGCCGAGCAAAAATAGAATCAGCGACACTGTTATTCCAATTGTGATTTGATGCAGATTTAAAATTTTAAATCCCGTCGCCTGAGCCGCACAATAAATTATTGTCCCGCCAATCATGGAAAGTTCCGCACCAAATTTGTTTGCTCCCTTCCAAAAAAGTCCAAGCAAAAGCGTCCAGAAAAATGCAGTTTCCAATCCGCCGAATGCAAACATATTTATCAGCCAGATTAAACTTGGCGGAGTCAATGCAATTACAAAAACTGTTCCGCCGATAATAGCAGTCGTCGCCATTGACAAAAATCTTAATCTTGAAGTTTCGACAGGTTGAGATTTTTTTTCTTTGTAATGCAGGTAAACATCTTTGACAATCGCACTCGACGCAACAATTAAAAGTCCTGAAATTGTTGAGATTGATGCGGCAAGCGGACCGATAATCGCTAAGCCGACAAGTTCGCGCGGCATAACCGTTACAATAGTTGTCGGGATAATATTATCAACTCCGCCATAATCTGCAGGATTTCCCGGCAAAACTCCGTGCGCCAAAATTCCTGTAAAATTTATTCCAATGTTCATGAAACCGACTACAACAGTTCCAATTAACATCGCGCTGTGAAGTCCTTGAGTATTTTTGTAACTGATTCCGCGAACGACAGATTGAGGAAGTGCAATAGTGCAAATTCCAACCAACAGCCACTGAGTAAAATAAATTCCCCACGGCATATTTCCAAAACTGAACGGCTCAAACATTTCAGGATGATTTATTTCTAAGTTCGTCATAATCGCAAAATAGCCGCCTCCTGCGTCCAAAACATAATTCAGGAGTAAAACTATTCCGACCATCATAATCAAGGCGCAGAAGGTATCTGTGAGCGCGACAGCCTTAAATCCTCCAATCGAAGTATAAACTACCACGACCAAGCCGAACAAAATTAAACCTGTTTCATAACTGTAACCTGTCACTGCAGAAAATAATTTTGCGCCGCCGACAAATTGCGCCGTCATTGTTCCGCAGAAAAATAAAACAATTACAAATGCACTGACTGCAGCCAAAAAATCTGACTGAAACCTTGCGCGAATTATATCGACGACTGTCACCGCATTAAATTTTCTGGCAAGGAGCGCGACGCGTTTTCCAAAAATTCCCAGCACCAAAAAAATTGCCGTGACTTGGACGACCGCCATATAAATCCAGCCGAAACCAATTTGAAAAGCCATTCCCGGTCCGCCGACAAAACTCGATACACTGCTGTAAGTCGCAACTGTCGTCATCGCCAAAACAAAACCGCCAAGTTCGCGATTGCCGATAAAATAATTTCCGACAAAATTTTTTTCAGCTTGTTTGTGCCTGACAAAAATACTTATTCCAACCATGAACGCCATGAAAATTAAAAGCGGCAGGAGTGCGGACAAATTTCCTTCAGTCATCGCCGTTGCCCCCCTTCTTCAATGAGGAGTTAGGGGTGAGGAGCGAGGAATTTAAATTTTCATCTAAGTCAATGTCTTTAAAAAGTTTGCGACTTAAAATGAAACTTATTCCGATTGCAAAAATCCAAACTCCAATCGAGCCGAGAAAAGCCCAAAGCGGCAGATGAAAAATTTTTGCGTCGATCCCCGCCGTGCCGAAACCCGCGACAAGCCAAAAAATAATCAGCCCGACAAGCGCAAGACCTGTATAAATTGCCTCGCGTTTGATCAGACTGAATTTTTGCGCCTCAGTCATTTTGTTTTGCATAAAATTACCTCCTGTCTCGTTCTCAAAGGATACAAGCAGTTTACAAAAAATATTTTTAAAAATTTTTTGGATAGCAACATCTGTTTGCTTCCTGAATTTAATTTCTTCCAACTTTGCAATTCACCTGCAAAAATTTCTGCAAAAAATTTTCAATCGCGCAAAATTTTTCCATTCTTCACACGCCAAAATGAAACGCCCCGCACAAAATTTATATAATCTTCCAGACCTTGCGAATCAAATTTTACATCTGCGTCGGGGAAAATTTTTTCAGCTTGCAGGGGAAAGTTATTCGCGTTGCCTATAAAATTTTTCGTGATGAAAAGCAAATGATTTACGCCAAAAATATTTTCGGTCAAACTTTTTCCGACAGAATAATATTCAAAATTTTTCGGCGCGATCAGTTCAATAATTGTCGGCAAAATATCAATTTGACTTCCGGCGCAATTTTTTGAAAAAAATTTCTGTTCAACGCCGCAACCAAAAATTATTAGCGGCACACAAAATCTTTCGTAAGTCGAAGGATTTTTTTCTGTGTTGAATCTGTCCGCATGATCTCCGACAATCACAAACAAACTTTCAGTTTCGCGCCTTTGCATTTCGGAAATAAATTTGCAAAGTTCTCGCTCTGCATATCTGCAGTGACCGATTTTTTCGTCGTCGTCAAAAATATTTTCAGCTTGCAAATCTACTGTGTAGGGCGCATGATTCGACGTGTTCAAAATCACGCAAAAATTATTTTCCTGCAGATTTAAATTTTCCTCGACAAACTCATACAAAAATTTATCGTCAACGCCCCAGACATTTCCGCTCGCGTCGGGAAATTTATTTTTTATGTCGCCTTCACAAAAAAATTTTTCAAAACCTTGAGCTTGAGTGAAGTCTGAAATTTTTTCCCAAGTCGCCGAACCTGCGTAAAAAAATTTTGTCTTGTAGTTCAAATTTTTCATCTGCGGCGCGGCGGCAGTCGGAAAAATTTCTGCGTAACTTTCAGGCAGCGTCGTCAAATATAAATTCGCGTCGGCAAATCCTGTAACAATTCCTGTCACGGCAGAAACTGTACTTGCTCCGTTCGGCAAAAAAGTTTCGCAGTATGCGCCGTTCGCAATAAAATTTTTCAAGCCGTCGGCAAGATGAAGTTCAGAATATTTTTCTAAAATTGTCCAGTTTGCAAGACTTTCGGAAACAATTACAAAAATTTGTTTCGGCTTTTGAATCTTCGCGCCGCCTGCAGATTTTTTCAAATAGTCGTCGAGGTTTTCGGAATCAAAATTTGTGCCGGAAATTTTTTTTGCAAGATTTTTAACATTGTCGGCAGTGAAGTTCAATCCTTGCGAATTTACAATTCTGTCTTGCAAAATTTCTGCGCGGTGAATCGCTTGGAAACTGTCGAGAATTGATTCATTCAGCAAATTATTTTTTGTCACGCCGATATTTTCAAAATTCAATTCGGTTTTCCAGTTCAAGCCTCCGCCATAGAAAGAAATATTTGTCAAAAAAATTGTCACGAACAACAGAAAAATTTTGTTGAGGTGGAAAGATGGAAAGTTGAAAATTCGGACGGCGATTTTATAAGTTGCAAAACTTAAAATCAGCGCGACAAAAATTTTTTGCAGCAGTTGAAATTCCTGGATAAAAGTTACAAGCAAGGCAAAAAAGTCGTCGTTCAGCCCCGCGAAAATCATTTGATTAAAGTTCGCGTGAAATTGTTTGTAAAATGGAATTGCAGCGAAGTGCAAAATTATTGTCGCCGCGATTAAAATTGCCGTGATGATTTTTGAAAATTTTTTGCCGATTAAGTTCGCAAGCAAAATTATCAGCGTGAAAATTCCGGAAGTTTGAAAACTCAATCGCGTGCCGAAAAAAATTGCCGTGAAAATTTCTTGCGCTGAAACTTCAGATAAAAATTCGCGCAGAAAAAAAATGTAACTCAATCTCAGCAAGAAAAAAATTCCTGTCCAGAATAAAAAAATTTTCAAACCGAGTTCGAGAGCTGAAAAAAATTTATTCACCAAAAAAAATTCCTCCGCAAAAAATTTTTTCCCCCACATTATAGCACAAAAAAACTCCGACAAAATTTTTCTGCCGAAGTCAGAGCATTTTTTTCAATTTAATCAAAAATTTTTCCGAAGTTGTATAAAGCATCTGATTCGCTCCTGAAAAATCCACTCGCCGATTTCTTTGCCTTGAAGTTCGGACGGAGCATCTTTGCCGGTGACTTTCAAAAGTTCAGAAATTAAAAACTCAGCTTTTTCCAAATAAATTGGCAAGCCGTGATGATCTGCGCGGATTATGTCGTTGAAATCTGAAACAGAAATTTTTGAATTGTGAAGGCGCAGTAAAAAGTCTGTAATTTTTCCTGCCTTCGCGAACATTGGCGCACGCATGTGTTCGACAATTACAAATTCAGCAATTTTTTTCCAGTCGTTCGGCAAAGGCAAGCGCGAGCACATTTCTTGAAAAACTTCTGCGCCGCGCTTTTCGTGATTGTAGTGATGCGGCAACATTTCCGGCGGAGTCGTTCCCTTGCCAATGTCGTGGACAAGTGCCGCGAATCTCACAACAGGTTTAGAATTTATTTTTGCAACCGCGTCCAAAATATTCAGCGAATGTTCATAAGCGTCGCCTTCAGGATGAAATGCAGTCGGCTGAATTTTTCCGCGCAGTTGATAAATTTCAGGAAAAGTTATTTCCAGTAAACCCGCGCTTTCAAGACTGCGAAAAAATTTTGACGGCTTGTCAGTTTTTAAAGCGTTTTCAAGTTCGGCAAAAATTCTTTCATGCGGTTCGGCAGAAATTTCTTTCGCACACCGATTCATCGCCTGCAAAGTTTCAGGCGTAATTTCAAAATCAAATTGCGCGGATTGTCTTGCCGCTCTCAACGCTCGCACAGGATCATCGACAAAATGTTTCGACACTGCGCGAATTTTTTTTTCTGCTACATCTTTTTCGCCGCCGAAAGGATCTATAAGTTCGTCAGTCAAAATTTTTTTTGCCATCGCATTGATCGTCGTGTCGCGCCGAAATAAATCTTCCTCGATCGTGACGGTAGGATCAAAGTTCACGGAAAAACCTTTGTAACCTGCGCCAATTTTTTTTTCAGTCCGCGCAAAGGCAATCTCGCGCATTTTTCCGTCAATCAAAATCGAGTAGACAGGAAAATTTTTTCCGAACTTCGCGGCGCGAGGAAAATTTTCAGCAAAAGTTTTTTCCTCCAGTCCTGCGATGCAATAATCTCTGTCGTGTTCGGGAACTTGCCGAAGTTGATCGCGAATTGCTCCGCCGACCAAGTAAGCAGTTCCTCCGAGTTCATCAATTTTTTTTGCAAATTCAATTTCAGTCATAAAATTTCTTCCCTGTCAATTAAAAACTTGCGCGACCATTTTGTAGCAAAGATTAGTTTCAAAAAATGGATTTGTCAAACTGCAAATTATCGAAACTTCATCAGCAAGAAAATATTCGCCTTCGTCGTGATCTTCAAATTGTTCGCGAATTTTAATGTCGCCGATGCTGAAACGCAAATATCTTTTGTCGTTGTAATCAAAATGTGCGTAAAATTTTTTGCGATCTGAACCTTCGACGCGAATGACAAAATTTTTCGCAGACAAAAGCAAAAGTGATTCGCGATTGTCTTGAAGTTTGACTTCGGCAGGTGAAATTGTTCTGTCGTCGCTGAAAAAAATTTGTTCGCGTTCATCATAGCCGCGCCACTTCAAAATATTTTGTAAAGTAGTTTCGCCGATTTTTTTCCAACGTGAATGTTCGACATAATAAAAATTTTCAGGCTGAATTGGATTGTCAGAAATTTTATCTTCAGCCTGAATCTCAACAACGTCAAAAATTTTTGCTTCGTGAACTTCCTCGCCATTCAAATAAGTTGCGTCCTCAAAAATCACGGCATCTTTATTTTTTGAATTGCTTGAAATTGGACGCAACCATTTTTTTGTGTCGAGATCGAAACCTGCCACTACAAGATTTTTTTCTTTAAAATTTTTAACCAGAATTGCAATTTGTTTGACGCTCACAAAATTTTCTCCTCGATAACTTGAAAAAATTTTAACCGCAAGATTTTTTTTATGGGATGCCTTATGACAGTTTTTAATTTTTCCTTCGCAACCTTCCCAAAGCGGAACGACATATTCAAAAAAATTTGCAATTTTATAATCAGTTTTGTAACTCATCTTCAAAGCGTAGGAAATTGCATACAAAATTCCAACCGCCTGCTGATATGCACCGCCTTCTTCGTTAGGATCTCCCGAACCTCTGACGGCGACATAATTCATTTTCGGAACAGTGATAATCGCAGGAATTTTTTTAGCCGAATAAATTTCTTTGAACTCTTTCTTAAAGTCAAACATTTTTTATCTTAAAATCCTTTCCGCTGCATCTTTTGAATTTGAGCTGATTTTTTTCAGTTCAAAGTTCTGAACGGGGAAATTCTCGCGCCCTTTAAAGTCAATTCAAATGCCAGACCTTTTTTGTCAAGCTGATAAACCCAAACGCCATTAGCCACGATAGTCGCGTCGGCGAAAGCGTCGCCATTCACTCCGTCAGTAGCTTGCGCGGAGACTTCCGTTCCAAATTTTATGTTTCCGGAAATAAATCTGTCCCAAGCATTTTTGTTTTGAATTATGAAAAGCAAATCATATTCTTTCGCGCCGAAATTTAATCCGACAGTCATTTCGCGCATCTTCATATAAATCAGTTGTTCAGTCTGTTTGTTGTAAGCAATTCCTCGACCGCGATCGCTACCCCAAAATCCATACTTGACGCTTGAGCTACTGATTGTGGAATAAGCGTAAGAATTTTCTACAGCCGACTTCGACTCGGGATATTTTTCATACATTCGCGCAAGAACTTCGGTGGACATCTGTTTGAGTTTTGTGCGAGTTTCATCGGGCGACGTTTTGGCAAAAGTAATTGTTGAAGTTGCAAAAATTAAAATCAGCGTCGAGAAGATTAACTTTGTAAAAAAAATTTTCATCTCAATCAACCTTTCAAAAAATTCTACTTTGCGAATCAAAAAGCCCCAGCAATTTTTTAAGCTCGGGCTTGCTAGTTTCTAAATTGGTGGAGATGAGGAGAATCGAACTCCTGTCCGAAAATATCGTTATCTGACTTTCTCCGAGCGCATCAAGTGATCAATTTCAGTTTTGAAAAGTACACTTGAAAACTTTTGAAAACCAATCGCCAAAAAGAATTCCAAAATTGTTTAGGCGAATGACAATTTTGTATCCCGCGCTGACCTTCGACCCAACCTAGCAGGAGATCAGTTGGCGAAGGTGGCTTTAAGCTGCCAAAGCGTATTCTTCGTCTGCTTTTATATTTAAAGCAAAGTTTTCCCTTACTGAACCGGTTCGAGAACCCCGGTGCTCGCTTATCAAACCCCGTCTATCCCCGTCGAAACCATTACATCCCCACAAAAAATATTTCGCTGATTTTACAAAATTTATTTTGCAAAGTCAACCACTTAGAGCAACTTTCCACGGGCGTTTCATAAAAATTTTAGATAAAAATGCTACACTTCAAAAAAGGAGTGACCGCCAGTGCAAGAATATT
>CALEPR010000146.1 GCA_937910665.1 uncultured Selenomonadales bacterium | reverse complement strand
TCGTCCTAAAAATAAAGCCCCTCTCAAACTTAGTTGAAAAGGACTTTGTCTACAGCCTGCCGCCGGCTAGGGAGGCTTTTTATTTACTAACCTTAAAAAATGACTGAGTAAACGATAGCGACGGTCTGAATTACCGTGCAAACGACAATAATCATTTCCACAGCTATCACCTCCAGATTAAACCTGAGAGGTAAGTCGACCACCCTGTGACCTTTGTTTTGCAGATTATATCAGATTACTTTCAGTTTGCAATTTTAAAATGTTCTTGTAAGATTTTTTTGCATAAATCAGCAAAGAATTTCAGTTAAAATTGTAGGCGTTTTAAAATTTCACCTTGATAAGTAAATTATATTTGTGCTAAAATGTTTTTGCCGCAAAATTTGAAGATGACTTATGCAAACTTATTTAGACTGAAATTTTTGAGTTATTGAGAGGGGAAATGAAATGAAACGCGCAATTTGTACTGGAACTTTCGATCCTGTCACAAACGGTCATGTTGATATTTTTGAACGTGCGGCAAATTTGGTTGATGAATTGACTGTCTGCGTTTTTGTGAACAAGAAAAAGAAATGCCTTTTCGACATCGAGGAGAGAGTAGATCTCTTGCGAGAGGCAACTTTACACATTGACAATCTTACTGTTGATTCTTACGACGGACTTGTTGCAAACTATATCAAGGAGCGCGATATCAATGTTATAATTCGCGGCTTGAGGTCGGCAGTTGATTTCGAGTACGAATATAATCAAGCACAGATGAACAAGCACCTTGCGCCGGAGGCAGATACAATTTTTTTGATGACTGCTCCCGAATATTTGTTTATAAGTTCGTCGGCTGTTCGTGAACTTGCGCTTTTTGGCGGAGATGTTCACGGACTTGTGCCTAAGTGCGTTGAAATGATGATCAAGTCCAAAAAATTTACTGATAACTAATTTGATGAAGAAGGTGAAAGTCTGTGGCTGTGCGTGACACATTAAACAGAATTGAAAATTTGGTGGCAAGTGCGTCGCATTTGCCGCTGACAGGTAAAGCGGTGATCGAGGAAGAAGATCTGGTCAAATTGGTTGAAGAACTTCGCCGAGACCTGCCGCAAGAATTGGAGCAGGCAGAAAAAATTATGCAGGACAAAGACAACATAATTCGCATTGCCCAAGATGAAGCCGACAAAATTATAAAACAGGCGAAACTTCAAGCTGAACAACTTGTTGATGAAAATGAACTTGTGCTCGAGGCGCGAGACAGAGCGCGAATGATCTTGACCGAAGTTCAACAACAACAATCTGAAATTATGGAGCGGACGCGTCAACAATCCAAACAACTTCAAGAGGACGCTGACAGATATGCCAATCAAGTTTTCGACCAACTGATTACTCACGTCACAAGCACCTTTCAGGGCGTTCAAACGGCGCAGCAGGGGCTTGAACAGGCGCGTCAGATACTTCAGCAAGCAAAGATACAAATGAACCAACAGGCGGCGCAATATTCTTACGCTCAACAGAATGCACAAAATTATCAAGGTCCGCCACCAGGTTACAATCAACCTCAACAGGTGCAATAAAATTTTTTAAAAATCTTCAGAAGTCGTTTTGTATTTCTGAGATTTTTTATTTTTTTCTGTAATGTAAGAGGATGTATTCAAAAGTTCTGGGGATAAGAGATAAGAGTTTTCTTTTCTTTTAACCCTATTCTCTGAAGCTGTGAATACAGCTTCTCAAATGCAAATCAATGAGCTAAATTATTTGCTAAGTTCCGAGAGAGTAAAAAGCTAAAAAATTTTTCAAGCGTGAAGGAAAAATTTTTTGAATATAGAAAATTCACTCTCAACGGCGAAAAATTTTGTTAAAGTTTGAAACAAAATTTGCTTGCCATTTTCGGTGTCATACATTAAAATTAGTCAAATCGCGAAGTGAGGTGTTGCAGTGGCGAGTAGAAATTTTTTTAGAAGTGCGCATCGGTTTTTCAGAAAATTCATTTTTTATTGAAAGCAATAATATTTTTCTTGACTGATGACCGACTTGAAAAAAATTTTTTTTCTGCGGCGCACTTTTGCGACTTGAAAAGGTCGCGGGTCGTTGTTGGTATCTGTTTTATTTTTTGAGGAGGTTTAATGATGGGCAACTCAGCATTTGACAAGTTTATTGAAATTATGGCGAGTTTCGCAGAGATTAAAATTGTCGCTGCCCTTCGTGACGGTTTCATTATGACTACACCGTTCACAATTATTGGTTCACTTTTCTTGCTTATTGCAAATTTACCTATTCCAGGTTACAACGAATTTATGGCTGGAGCTTTTGGTGCAGATTGGGCTGCGCCGTGCTACGCAGTTTTCGGTGGAACTTTTAGTGTTCTCGGTCTTATCTGCTGCTTGGGTGTTGCTTACAAGTACACTGAGGCTGAAGGTTGTAACGCGGCTATGGCTTCATTCCTTGCACTTTCAACTTTCATCATTCTCATGCCTGCAACTATAACCATTGAAAGCGTTACCGGCGGTGACGTTATTCCTAAGGCTTGGGCAGGCAGTAACGGTATTATCACTGGTCTTATTGTCGCTATTTGTACAGGTATGGTTTCTTGCTACTGCGAAAAAAATCATATCGGTATAAAAATGCCGCCGTCCGTTCCAAGTGGTGTTACAAGAGCGTTTGAGGCTTTGACACCTGCGTTCTTCCTTTTCACAGGCGCAGCTATTATTTTTGGTCTTTGCAAATTTGTTGGCAATACTACTTTTCCGGAATTACTCTTCAATGTCATTCAGACTCCGTTGCAAGGTCTTTCCGATACAATCGTTGCAGGTACAATCTTCAGCTGGTTGCAGACAATTTTGTTCTGGGCAGGTATTCATGGTCCTAACGTCGTCGGTGGCGTTATGAACCCGATTATGTTGGCTAACTCCCTTGAAAACCAAAATTTAATTGAAGCAGGCGTAGATTTGGCGACAGATCCCCGCGCACACATCTTGACAGCACAGGTCTTCGATGTATTTATGAAACCAGGCGGTTGCGGCGCGACATTCGGTCTCTTGATTGTCGGTTTGCTTTTCGCGAAGTCAACTCAGATGAAAACTATTTTGAGACTTGGAACTGCTCCTGGTCTGTTCAACATTAACGAACCTATTATCTTCGGTCTTCCGATCGTGTTCAATCCTTACATGCTTGCACCTTTCACGCTGGCAATGTGGGCAGCGATGCTTATAACTTATTTCTCAATCGCAACAGGCTTTATGAGTCCTTTCGGCGCAGTTCAAGTTCCTTGGACGACACCTCCAATTATTGCAGGTTTGCTGTTGAAAGGTATTCCCGGCGCGATTGTGCAAATTGCTATCCTCGCGGCATCAGCTGCAATTTACTTCCCATTCATGAAGGCACAAGATAGTGCTTTCTTGAAAGAAGAAATGGAAGGCGAAGGCGAAGGCGCAGCTTAATAAACTTAATTTGCTAAAAATAGTCACGGCAGGGGCTTGGACGAAGTTGAAAAATTTTTTTCGATACCGTCCTTCAAATGTAAGCCTCTGTCGCTGACTGGAAAGTTATAACAAATTTCTTTAAGGAGTGTGTAGTATTATGAAGAAAATTATTCTTCTCTGTGCAGGCGGAATGTCGACGAGTATGCTCGTCAAAAAAATGCAGGAAGCAGCTGCGGCTGAAGGACTTGAATGTGAAATCGCTGCATATCCTCAGGCTGATGCAAAAGATAAAGCATCCGATGCTGACGTAATTTTGCTCGGACCGCAGATTCGCTTTGCAAAAAATAAAGTTGCAGAGGCTTGCCCCGGCGTTCCGATCGACGCTATCGACATGAAAATTTATGGACGCATGGACGGCAAGGGAGCTCTTGCTATTGCGAAGAAAATGATGGGCATCTAAGAGGATTAAGGGTTAAGGGGTAAGAATTTTTCTTGAATCTTTTTGCTCCGGAATCTTAAACCGAAAGTTTTTGGGGGTGTCAAAATGGAAGGTTTAGAACTCAATGCTTTCCAAATTATTTCGGCAGTCGGCACGGCTCGCAGCAATTACATTGAAGCAATTCAAAAAGCAAAAACCGGCGACTTCGACGGCGCAAACGCGATGATTAAGGAAGGCGACGATATGTTTGTCGAAGGTCATCACGCACACGCCGAACTTCTCAAATATGAAGCCGAGCACGGACAAGGCAGCGCAGTTTCGCTGATTATCCTTCACGCTGAAGATCAGCTGATGAGTGCGGAAGGTTTCAAAACTATCGCACTTGAGTTTATCGATCTCTACAAGAGACTCGCGAACAAGTAAAATTTTATCGAAAAAAATTTTTAGAAAAGGCAGGTGACGAAGAAAAATCTTCGTTGCCTGTTTTATTTTTCAGTTGGAAAGAGAATAAGGTGGAAAGGTGGAAAGTTACATGTATAAAATTGTTGCCTGCGACTTGGATGAAACTTTACTCAGAACTGATAGGACAATTTCCGAAACCGATAAAAAAAATATTGCGCGGCTGAAAGATTTCGGCGTAAAGTTTGTCCCTGCAAGCGGAAGAAATTATATCAGCATCGATGCAACTCTGAAAGATTTGAACTTGTATGACTTGGCGAATGAGTTTGTAATTTCTTTTAACGGCGGTGCGATTACCGAAAATAAAAATCATAAGCTCCTGCATTTCGAGGGAATACCTTTTGAACTTGCGGAAGAATTTTACAGGCGCGGATTGAATTATGATGTTTGTATCCACGTTTACACTTTAGAAAAAGTTTACGCCTATAATTTTTTCCAAAATGAGCGTAATTATGTTGCAGGAAGAATGGACGTTGAGGAAACTTTTGAAAAAAATCTCGACTTCTTGAAAGGTCAGGAAATTGTCAAATGCCTTTATTCAAGTACAGATATGAATTACTTGCACAAAATTTCTGAGGAAGTCAAAGACATTTGCGGCGATGTTGATGTAAGTTATTCCTCGAATCGCTATCTTGAATTCAACAAGCTCGGCGTGAACAAAGGCGCAGGACTTAAAAGACTTGCTGAACTTTTAAATGTCGATATTAAAGACACTATTGCTATTGGCGACAACTTTAATGACTTGGCAATGATTCGCGACGCAGGGCTTGGCGTAGGCGTTGCAAATGTCGCGAAGGAAATGCATGGTGACTGCGATTATATTTGCGAGGCTGATTGCAATCACAATGCAGTTTCTGAAGTGTTGGAAAAATTTATTTTCAACGCATGAAAAATTTTTCTGCCAACAAAAAAATCTGCATGGACTTCAAAAGTTTTTGCAGATTTTTTTTATAAATTTTTTTAGTCACAAACTAAATATTTTTTTGGATATTTTCAATTTCAAAAAATGATTCTTTTTTATAAAATTTTTGCGACAGGCGAATTTGTTTTCCGAGTTCGACCGACAAAAATAAATCTCAAGTTCCTTCAAAAAATTTTTCAGCTTGAGAGTTTTTAATTGTATTTTATTTCCTCTGCATCGTTTTCTGAAATATATTTCTGCGCGACTTCGACAACTTGCTTTTCAAGTTCCAAAATGTTTGTACCTTTGACTTGTGCGCCCGCAACATTTTGGTGACCGCCGCCGCCGAATTTTTCCATAAGCACTTGCACATTTAAAGTTCCATTCGACCGCGCACTGATTCCGACGGTGTCATCTTTCATCTGGAATAAAATTATTGTCATCCTAACATTTTCGATAGTCAAAAGTGCGTCAGCCGCCTGTCCTGCCATTGCCTGAATATTTGGCATTAACCTGGTCATCGCGGTGACAACCAAGCCGCCTTCATAATATTCTGATTGAGCCTTTGCTCTGGCAAGTGCAACTGTTGTGTCATAGTCCGACATAAAAAGTTCGCGGACGACAACAGGGTCTGCACCTTTGCGCCTGAGGTACGCCGCTGCGTCAAAAGTTCTGGAGCCGGTCTGCACGACAAAACTTTTTGTGTCGACCACAATTCCGGAGTACAAAGCCGTCGCTACAAGTTTTCCGACAGAAATTTTGTCGTCGAAATACATCAGCAATTCCGTGACAAGTTCGGAGGCAGAACTTGACGACGGTTCATGATAAAAAATTACAGGATTTTTGATAACCTTGTCGCTTTTTCTGTGGTGGTCGATAACGATAACTTTTTCAATTCTTTCCAATAAACTCGGCATCGCCACAAGGTAGGGAATATGTGTATCGACGACAATCAACAGAGGATTTATCGCAGTTGGAACTGTGAAATCTTCCGCCTTGACAAAAACATCTTCATAATTTTTTGTCTTGTCTTTTTCCTTCCGAAATTGTTCAATCATTTTTTCTATCGCGTCGAGTGACGAACTCAAAACAATGTGAACAGGTTTTTTCAAATGTCTCGCCATAGCCGCCACGCCGACAGCCGCACCAAAAGCATCAAAATCTTCGCGATTGTGTCCCATGACAAAAATTTCGTCTGCATCCTCCATGTGTTCACGAATTGAATTTGCCGTGACTCTTGCCCGAACTCGATTGTGCTTTTCAACTGCCTGAGCCTTGCCGCCGAAATATTGTGTCTTGCCTTCCAAACTTATTGCAACCTGATCGCCGCCGCGAGAAAGCGCAGAATTTAATCTTTCCTGCGCCATCGTTCCAAGTTCAGTCATAGATTGCATTTCGGAAGAATTTTCAGCGACTGCCACACCCATTGACAAAGTTGCGGGGATTCCATTTTTGCTGATAATTCTCCTGATATTGTCAAGCACAGAAAAATTATCCTGAATAGCTTTGTCAAGCGCGTAACGCTCCAAAACTACAACAAATAAATCATTTGAAACTCTCTGCATGAAGCCGGAAAGTTTTTTCATCCAAATTTCCAATTCCTCGCTGACCGACAACATTAACGCAGTTTTTTCCGCCTCGTTCAGTCCCTGCATAATTTCATCATAATTATCAACCTGAACATAAATTAAAACTGTGCGACTGTTTTTGTATTCAGTTTTCAAATTTGTGTACGCCGTAATTTCCAAGATAAACAGCGCAGTCAAAATCGGATAGTCCGGGCGGCGAATTTTCATTTGCTTGTAATGAACTAAAAATTGCCTGTCGATTGTAATTTCCCTCTCGTCGTCGCCTTCTTCCTTGACGACTTGAAAAGCAGTTTTTGCAAAATATCTGCCATGTTTCGGTTGACCGTCCTCAGCAAGAGAAAAAACATCTTCCTTCAAAATGCCTTTCCAAAATTCCTCGACAAACATTCCCTGCTCCGGCTCAACGTCCGAATAAGTTTTGACATGTTCATTTATCCACTGCATACGACCGTTAGTGTCGACAATAATTACAGCTTGAGGAAGATTTGTAACGGCGTAGTTCATTAAATCCCTGCCGCCGACAACTACATTTTCACAATATTCCTCAAACTGTCTTTCACGAACCCGGCAACGCTCACGCGCAAAAAGTGCCAACAAAAACCAAACCAAAAAAGCTATTGCCGCCAAATATTTGTTGTACTGTGACAAAATTGCAACCATAATCAACATTACTGACAAGTGTATGACTAAATCAGACCAAGCGGACAGACTTCGGGGCATTAAAATTTCTCCTTTCAGTCAAAATTTTTTAGATTGGCAGATTGATAGAAAAAAAATTACCTAACTATCCATCTAACTTTTTTCTGTAATCGAAAAGCATATCGAACAATCCTGCAAAAGCTAAAATTTGCGTCAATAATCCATTCAGCAGAATCAAAATATAAAAAATTCTCCGCCAAAATTTTGAAACTCTGTACCTGTCGGCTAAAAAGGACAGCAACGAAAATCCCTGCAAAAGTCCAACGCCCATTGACAAAATTAAAATGTTAATCGACACCGTGAAAATTAAATTCCATTCGCGTGTGCCGCCCCAGTACATTCCGATAATCGCGAAAGCCGAAACATATAAAAAAGCTACAGGAAATCTCCACTCCGTGAAACTCGGCAACGGCGGCAGAAATTCAATTTGCAACTTTTTGAAAATCCACTGCGAAGTTAAATAACAGGCGACGGAATTTATCAGCGCAAGCAAAATTAAAATCAGCGGTATCAAGTAAGCCATCAATTCAATAACTTTTGAAATTTGTTCGCGCATCTGATTTATCGCCGCTTGCTCCATTCCGATTGATTCATAAATTTGAAAAGATTCTCCAAACGCTTCTTTCATTGTCGAAATTTCCAATTCGCCGAAATTTATATCCATGACTGCCGCCAAAAATCCTACCAACAACATTTGCGAAATTGCCGCAGATATAAAAGTTGCCAACAAACTTTTCACTGTGGAATATTTTTTTATAATGCAGTAACCTAAAACCACTCCGCACAGATTTAAAGTCAAAACAATTCTTGTTGATAAAATCGGACTTGTAAAAAGCGTAAGCAAAACAAATGACACAAACAGTGCCGCCAAACCAATTTTTACTCCGCGCCTGACTGTCAAAACCACAAAAGGCGCAGGACAAAAAAATTCCACCGCAACGCCCACAATCGGCAAGTAAGTTGACGCTAAACCGAGTATCACGGCTATCGCAGTCAACAAACCTCCTTCGACTGTGGGAGTAATATTTTTGTTCATTAAATTTCTCCCTCGAAGTCAGCAAAAATTTTTTTAGCAAGCTGAGTGTTCAGCGCATGACCTGAGTTGAAGGCGATAACATGACATTTCAAAAAACCTGCCAGACGCAAATCGCCGATCAAATCCAAAACTTTATGGCGCACAAGTTCATCGGCAAATCTCAATTCATTCAGCCAGCCTTCGTCGTTGTAGACAATTACATTTTCAATCGTGCCGCCGAGCCCCAGTCCCATTTTCTGAAGTTGTTCAATTTCTTTTTCGTAAGCAATCGTCCGCGCAGGAGCAATTTCACTTTCATAAACTTCAGGAGTAATTTCAAAATTTGCAAATTGAGTGCCGACTGCGGGATGCGGATTCACGGAAGTAAAACTAATTCTGAAACCGTCGTAAGGGAGAGCAATGATAAACTTTCCGCCTTCGCCGTCAACGCGATAAACTTTTTCAATATCAATCACGCGCCGAAAATTTTCTTGCTCGACAGTTCCGGCAGACTTTATGACCTTGTAAAAATCTTCCGCATTGCCATTTAAAACAGGCGGCTCCTCCGCGTCGAGTTCGACAACGCAATTATCAATTCCCGAAATATTCAACGCACTCATCAAATGTTCGATTGTAAAAACTTTCACGCCGCCTTGTTCAATCGTCGTAGCGCGAAGAACGGAAGTAACTTTGTCTGCCGTCGCTGGAATTTTCGGACTGCCGGGCAAATCTATTCGCACAAAATTTATTCCGCTGTCAACTTCGCCGGGTTTGATTTTCAAGTTCACAGATACGCCGGAGTGCAAACCAATTCCGGTTATCTCGACATCGTGCGCCAGAGTTTTTTGTTTTTGCACAAGTAAACTTCCTTTCAAAAAAAATCTCTGCAATTATATCACTAAATAAATTTTACGTCGATAATCAGACAAAAAAAATTGCCGCTCCGAGCGACAAAAAAATTTTTCAATCAAGCGACAAGTTTATAACCTGCGTCTAAAATTACTTTCGAGAAATCTGCGCTGGAAATTTCTTTCGTCGAAGTGACTTCTGCAGAATTATTTTCCAAACTGACTTCAACATTTGTCACGCCGTCCATTTTCGCCAATGCGTCGTGAACATGTTTTTGACAATGTTGGCACATCATGCCTTCAATTTTTAAAGTAGTTTTCATTTTATCCTCTCCTCCAAAATTTTGTTCGACTGAAAAATTTTCTACTTGAACTTCAGTAATATTTTTTTTCGGGGAAAAAATTTCCTGCCGAGTGACTTCAAAAAATTTTAATCTCAACGCATTCAATACAACGCAGACGCTTGACATACTCATCGCCGCCGCTCCTATCATCGGCGAAAGTTTTATTCCGAAACTTGGATAAAAAATTCCTGCCGCCAACGGTATGCAAATTATGTTGTAGAAAAATGCCCAGAATAAATTTTGTTTTATGTTTCTCATCACTGCGCGAGATAATTTTATTGCGCTCACTGCGTCAAGTAAATCGTTCCTGACTAAAACTGCGTCCGCACTCTCAATCGCTACGTCTGTTCCTGCGCCGATTGCCATTCCTAAATTTGCTTGAACAAGAGCGGGAGCGTCATTGATTCCGTCGCCAATCATTGCAACTTTTTTTCCTGCCGCTTGAAGTTTTGAAATTTCTTTCGCCTTGTCCTCCGGCAAAACTTCCGCGACAAAATTTTTTATTCCAACTTCGTCGGAAATATTTTTCGCGGCAAACTTATTGTCGCCGGTGAGCATTACGACTTCAATTCCAAGTGACTGAAAATTTTTCACCGCGTCGATCGAAGTTTTTTTCACAACGTCAGCCATCGCGATTAAGCCTAAAATTTTTTCTTCCTGCATAACAAAAATAATTGTCTTGCCTTCAGTTTCTAATTCCTCAACGCTACTTTCCACCTGTCCACCTTTCAATCTTTCAATCTTCCCGACAAAATAATTTTTGCCGGAAATTTTTCCTTGAACTCCTTTTCCAAAAATCGCCTGAAAATTTTCTACAGGTCGAAGTGAAATATTTTTTTCCGACGCATAATTTAAAATTGCCTTCGCTAATGGATGCTCGGATTTACTTTCCAAACTCGCCGCGATTTCCAACAAAAATTTTTCCTCAACGTCGAAAGTTATAATGTTCGTGACAAATGGTTTTCCTTCAGTCAAAGTTCCTGTCTTGTCTACAACGACTGTATCAATCTCCCCTGCCGTTTCCAATGCCTCGCCCGACTTAATTAAAATTCCATTCTCCGCGCCTTTGCCTATGCCGACCATAATCGCAACAGGAGTAGCAAGACCAAGAGCGCACGGACAACTTATCACCAAAATTGAAATTGCTATCGAAAATGCAAACTCGACAGTCGCACCATTCGCCAGCCAAATTCCTCCGGCAAGAACTGAAATAAAAATCACAGCGGGGACAAAAACGCCGGAAATTTTATCAGCAAGTTTCGCGATTGGAGCTTTGCTCGCGCTCGCCTCCTCGACCAAAGAAATAATTTTGCTTATCGCGGTATCAGCTCCAACTTTTTCCGCGCGAAATTTTACAAAACCGCTCTTGTTAATCGCTCCGCTTGTAACTTTGTCGCCGACAGTTTTATTGACAGGCAAACTTTCACCTGTAATCGCGGATTCATCAACTGAAGTTTCTCCCTCGATAACAATTCCGTCCGCCGCAAAACTTTCGCCCGGTCTGATTAAAATTTCATCGCCTGCAACAAGTTCATCAACTGCGATAGAAATTTCTTCTCCGCCGCGAATAACATTTGCAGTTTTCGGCGCAAGTTTTATCAAACTTTCAACCGCCGCCGTCGTCCTGCCTTTCGCCTTCGCTTCAAAATATTTTCCGACACTAATCAAAGTTACAATCATTCCCGCAGATTCAAAATATAAATTTTGGCTGTACTCATCGACCAATAAAAAATTTTGCGTTCCAAGTCCCTGCCCAATTCTGAACAGCGCAAACACTCCAAAAATTGCCGCCGCCATTGAACCAAGTCCGACTAAGCTGTCCATATTCGGTGCGCCGCAAAATAAATTTTTAAAGCCGCTGATGTAATATTTTCTGTTCAGATACATTATCGGCAAGATTAACAAAAATTGCGCGAAGGCAAAAGTCACAGCATTTTCCCTGCCGTCAAAAAGTTCGGAAATAATTTGCGGCTCGGGAAACATTTTGTGCATAGACAAATAGATCACAGGCAACAGAAAAATTATCGACCACTTGACTAAATTGGGAGTGAGGAGTGAGGAGTTAGAAATTATTTTTTCATTCCTCATTGCCTTCAGGCTTGCACCGTAACCCGCATTAACGACTGCGTCAATAATTTTTTCTACAGAAATTTTTTCGTCGCGCTTAACTTGCATTGAATTTGTCAAAAGATTTACGCTGACATTTTCCGCGCCGACAATTTTTGCAACAGCTTTTTCAACTCGCGCACTGCAAGCCGAGCAACTCATCCCTGTGACGTCATAAGTTTCTTTAATCAAAAAAAAATCACCTCTGAAACTCTTGCATTATATTACCACGACGACAACTATAAGTACAAGTATGTTTGTAAAAACTTTTGTCTTTACTCAAAGAAATACAAAAGTTTTTGGAATTTTAATTGCCGTAGAAATAATCGGTAAAATAATTTTATTGACGTCATAGAAAATTTGTTATAAAAATGTAGTAAGAATTTTAAACTGAAGGAAGGGATTTTCATGGACGCATTATTTTTATCGCGACTGCAATTTGCAATCACGACAGTATATCATTTTTTGTTTGTGCCGGTGACTTTGGGCTTGTCAATTTTTGTCGCGCTTTTGGAAACTTGGTATCTTAACGGCGAGCACTATGAAGAACGCATCAAGCTGAAAAAGTTGACAAAATTTTTCGGAACAATTTTTTTGATCAATTTCGCGATGGGAGTTGTCACCGGAATTGTTCAGGAATTTCATTTCGGAATGAACTGGTCGGAATATGCGCGGTTTATGGGAGACATTTTCGGTGCGCCGCTCGCGTTGGAGGCTTTGACGGCATTTTTCATTGAATCGACTTTCATAGGCATCTGGGGTTTCGGTTGGGACAAGTTGAGCGAAAAAATGCACTGCCTTTGCATTTGGTTGGTAGCTTTTGGAAGTAATTTGTCGGCGTTTTGGATCTTGGTCGCCAACAGTTTTATGCAACATCCTGTCGGCTATGAAATTGAGGACGGTCGCGCAGTTATGACAAGTCTTTTCGATTTAATTACTAATCGCTATGTCGTAGGCGAATATTTACATTCATTATTCGCGGGAATCACGACGGCAGGATTTTTGGTTATCGTTGTCAGCGCATGGAAAATTGCAACCGACGAAGTTTCAAGAGAAATATTTTTGCGGACAATTCGCCGCGCAGTTTTATTCACCTTGCTGGGAATTTTCGGAGTCATGGGTTCGGGACATTTGCACACTCAATATCTTGCCGAAGCCAATCCGATGAAACTTGCATCTTTCGAGGCACTTTGGGAAACCGAAGACCCTGCGCCTTTTGCAGTTTATGCGGAAATAAATTCGGACGCAGGAAAAAATGATTTTGAAATTGCAATTCCGAAACTTTTCACCTTCATGTTGCATAATTCTTTCAGCGGAGAAGTTCAAGGCATTAACGACTTGCAGAAAAAATATGCTGCGGAATATGGAAACGGAAATTATATTCCCGACGTGAAGGGAATGTTCTGGAGTTTCCGTGCGATGGTTGGAATTGGCGGCTTACTGTTGTTCATAGTTTTTGTAACCGGCGTTGCAGTTTTTTTCTTCGAGGACAGATTAAAAAATTGTTGTGTGCTGAAATTTATGCCGATACTTTTGCCGCTGCCGTTCGTTGCAAATTCAGTCGGCTGGTACATCGCTGAGGCGGGGCGGCAACCTTGGATTGTCGTCGGACTTCAGAAAACAGCAGAGGCAGTCAGTCCGAATTTGACAAGCGGAGAAGTCTGGTTGACTTTAATCGGTTTCACGGCAGTTTATTTGTTGCTTGCAGTCGTCGCAGTCTTTACGGCGATAATGTTCATTCGCAGGACAAAAATTTCTGCGGAAGATATTTGAACTTGAATTTTATTTCTGTCGAAAAAGTTCGGAAGTTTTTTTCTGCTCAATTTTGGAAATAAAATGTTATTGAAATCTTGACTAAAGGCAAAATTTTTTTACAAAAATTTTAGACAGGTTCTAAAAATCTATAAAAAAAATGTACAGGAGATTTTTTTTTTCAAAAATCTGAACGACGCAAGAATTTTTGCAAAAACAATTTCGATTCTTGATAACAATTATAAAATTCAGGAAGATTTGCGAACTGCTGAACAAATTCGCTATGACCAATCGCCAGAAAGTTTAA
>CALEPR010000145.1 GCA_937910665.1 uncultured Selenomonadales bacterium | reverse complement strand
ATAAATATATGACTTGCTTTGCGTACCGTCACCTAAAATGCGAAGCTCTTTCGGATTTTCTTTCAATCGTCGCAAAAAATCATACCCTACGCCGTGCGTCTGATTAGGTCCCACCACATTTGCGAAACGAAAAGCCGCCGCCTCTATGTCAAACATATGGCAATATGCGCAAATCAACGCCTCACAAGCAAGTTTACTCGCGCCGTAAGTTGAGGACGGCAACATCGGCGAAAAATCCTCATCCGTCACGGTTTCGCCCACATCTCCGTAAACTCCGCTACCCGATGCGTACAAAAGTTTTTTTGTTCCCGTTTTTCTCATTGCTTCTACAATGTTATTGATAAGATATGTTCCTTCCCAAAAATCAATATCCGGCTGGGTCATTGCTTTCGCGATGTCGGGATTGGAGGCAAAACTATATACAACATCTGCGCCCTCCATCGTATTTTCCAATTTTTCCGTATCCCTTATTTCTCCCTCTACAATATGCAAGCGAGAATTATCCAAAATTTCCTGCAAGTGTTTGCGTTTGCCGGAGGAAAAATTATCATATACATAGACATCAGCACCGATTTCCTCGACGACAAGTCGCCGAGGAAATCGGTGCTGCTTTCTCCTGTGGCTGTGGGCGTGACCCCGACGTGTATGTTGACCCCGAACCACTGACCGAGGATGAAGCCGAAGCAACAGGGCTTGACGAGTATTAACCGGGCAAAAAAATTTTTTTCAAATTATCTCCTCCCTTTCGCGACAATTTATCACAAGCCGCGATTATCTGCAAGTTTTTTAGCCAAGATTTAAGAAAAAATATTTCGCAATAAAAAATTTCTGTGTTAAAATAATTTCAGAAATTTGGAAGGGGTTGGAAAAAATTTTAACGCTCGGAATCGAAACAAGTTGCGATGAAACAGCGGCGGCAGTTTTGCGCGACGACAGAGAAATTTTATCAAACATAATTTCAACACAAATTCCCATTCATCAAAAATTCGGTGGAGTAGTTCCGGAAATTGCCTCGCGTAAGCACATTGTAAATATTATGCCCGTGATTGACGAAGCGATTTCAAAAGCAGGAGTGGAACTTTCGGAAATAAATCAAGTCGCCGTGACTTACGGACCGGGACTTGTCGGCGCACTTTTGGTTGGAGTGTCGGCGGCGAAAACTTTAGCCTTCGCTCTGAAAATTCCGCTGATCGCAGTCAATCATTTGGAAGGACATATTTTTGCAAATTTTTTAAGTTCGCCCGAACTCAAGCCGCCATTTTTAGCTCTGGTAGTGAGCGGAGGACACAGCGCACTTATCTTTCAAAAAAATTACAACGACTTTGAACTTCTCGGACAAACTCGTGACGATGCGGCGGGCGAAGCCTTCGATAAAATTGCTCGCGTCATGAATTTGCCATATCCCGGCGGACCGGAGATTGATAAACTTGCGAAAGTTGGAAATGCGGACGCGATAAATTTTCCCCGCGCAAAAGTTTCCGACTTCGATTTCAGTTTCAGCGGCTTGAAGTCGGCAGTTTTAAATTTTTTGAACTCGGCGAAGATGAAAGGCGAAAAATTTAATCCGGCAGACATTGCGGCAAGTTTTCAAAAAGCGGTGATTGATTCTCTGGTTGATAAAACTGTTGCGGCGGCTGAAAAATTTGATCTGAAAAAAATTGTCCTCGCGGGAGGAGTCGCGGCAAATTCTTCTCTTGAATCGACGCTCAGAAAAATTTGCTCGGAAAAAAATCTGGAATTTTTTTATCCAAGCAAAATTCTTTGCACCGACAACGCCGCCATGATTGCTTGTCGCGGATATTATCAGTCGTTGGAAAAAAAATTTGCGCCGCCTACTTTAAACGCCGCACCGAACTTGGGATTTTGAAAAAATTTTTTTTAATGTCTTTCCAATAAATTTTTTGACTTTGCTAATGATTATGTTTTAGAATTGCTGAAATAAAATTTTATGTTCGGGAGTGAGCGAGATGAAAAAATTATTAGCCGCCGTCTTTGCGATGTTTTTAGTTTTGTTTGCAAATTTAATAAAAATTACTCATTTTTACAATTCTTTATCAAAGAAAATCAAAATCTGCATTATTGTTTTTCAAAATCCATAATCGCAGGAATGTGTCGGATAAAGAATAGTAGCGAGTATTGTCTTTAACTGAAAATGTAATCCAATCTTCATTGAGCAACTGTTTTAATGCTGATTGAACTGAACTTGAGGATGTTAGGTGATGTTTTCTTACGAATGCTCCTGAGGTGAGATGTGTTGCCTCACCTTCATTGGCAATAGCAAAAAGTAATTCTTTAGGTTTGGAATTTAAGATTGACAATCGAAGGCGATACGAATGGTCTAATTCTTCAAGTATCTGGTTGATAGCGAGCCTTATTGTGTCGGTTTGGCAACATTCGTTAACAAAAGTATGCTCAAAAGCAACATTGAATGTTCGCTGCATACAATATGTGTTTCCTTGAAACAGATTATATACTTTCTCAACAATGTCAGGTTCAATATGTTTATTAAACTCTTCAAAATGTTTTCTTACAAAATCGGTGTAAACATCTAATTTGATTGTTTCCAGCGACATCATTGTTGTGCTTGCATAAAAAGGTCGGGAATATGAGTTGAACATATCAGCAAGAATATGTCGCTCTGAACCTGCGAAAATAAAATTAGCGTTCTTGCATTGTTGTATGTGCGTTCTTAAAATGGCTTCAATATTCTTTTCCGGGTATCGAGTTATCTGTTGAAACTCATCAATGGCAATGACACATCGTTTGTCAGCTAAGTCTATATATTTGAAGATCTCATCTAATGTATATTCCGGATTGTGTATTGCTCCTAATGAGACGCTGAACTTAGGCAAATTACTAATGGGGTCATAACCGAATTCGCCACTTA
>CALEPR010000144.1 GCA_937910665.1 uncultured Selenomonadales bacterium | reverse complement strand
CGATTTCAAAGAACTCTTATATTATGGCGTCGCTAATGCGGCGTAGTTTTTCAAAATTTAACGAACTATAGTATTATAATTTGTGCATTATTCATTATGCATTAAATAGCGTACGCCACGCCGATGAGAATCGACGCCGATGAGACGTGGTACTTGCCATACGACACGTTCACCTTGAATCGCTCGAGATTAAGACCAGCGCCAAACGACAGACCAGCACCATGGTTGCTCTTGTCGTCGAGACCGGAAATCTGCATGTCGTTAGCACGGCGGAAGTTATATCCACCTCCGACCCAGATGTTTGGAGTGATGATGATGTCGGCTCCGATGACGAAGTGGTTGATGAACTTATAGTTCCAATGATTGAGGTCTACCGCCGTCAGCGAGAATCGGAATGGAGTGTGCGAGAGTCGCTTTGTGGCACCAATCTGTATGTCGATAGGCATCTTCTCGTAGTTGTCGTCGTAGGCTTTCACTTGTCCGCCGAGGTTCTTTGCAACTATCGATGCCGAGAGGTCTAAGTCGGAATTGTAGTAGTTCAGTCCAAGGTCCACGCCCACGCCAATGGAGTTATAGTCGCCGATGTACGACGTGATGAACTTTGCCGTAACACCACCTGCCAGCTGGTCGGTGAGTAGATACGAGAAATAACCCGCAATGGAAATATCCTTAGCCGAGAACTCGCCCCATTGCACATTGTTCTCGTCGGTCTGCTTCATCTTTCCATAATCGACATATTGAGCCGAAACAGCCACCGAAGCACGCTCCTTTATTATCTTGTTGAATGCCGCACTGAGGCAGTTCGCACCCGACATATAGTTCAGATAGTTGAGGTTTATCGTCTTGTCGCTCACCGTTGAAAGCAGGGCAGGGTTGTTGAAGATAAGAGCCTCGTCGTCTTCGATAATCGATATGTTGTCACCGCCAAGGGCACCGGCATGTGCACTCATAGGCAGACGGAGGAAATTGTATTCCGTCTGGCTTTCTTGGGCGTTGGCGGCAGCAATGGAGATTATCACCGCTATAATCACTGAAAATGTCTTTTTCATCTACTTTTTTCTGTAAAACTTTCGCAAAGGTAATAATTTTTTAATTATCTGTGCTAATTTTGTGACTGATTATGATAATATAACGCAATGTTTTGCGTTTTAGTATAACAAAGGGTGGAAATTAAGAAATCACATAAAGCCGACCTTGAGCACTCGCGTGGATGGCGTTTGCTGTTGGGTGGAGCTGTTGCGGTGGGGTTGTTAGTGGCAGCACTTCATCTTCCTTTCCGCGAGAAGAGCATTGCCCCTGACATGCCTGCCGACGACTTTTTCGTCGAGGAATTGCCCGAACTGCCTGTGCCTGAGCCGCAAGACATGATTTCGTCGGCGGTGGTTGAGCCCGAAGTGAAGATAGTGGTAGTTGCCGTCGACGACCCCGTGGCCGAGGTGGTGAAGAGTGTTGAGGCGAGTGTCGAGGTGGCTCATATCGAGGCAGAGGTATCGGCGGCCGACTCAACAAAAACGGATGACACCAACACGGTGCCTCTCGTTCACGACGACGATCCCATCCATTTCAAGAAAGTGCAGCAGGTGCCCGAGTTCCCTGGCGGCATGGGAGGCTTCACACGATGGCTTACGTCAAACTTGAAATACCCCGATTTGCTGTCGAAATATCACATCCAGGGGCAGGTGGTCGTCTCGTTTGTGATAAACAAGGACGGCCCCACGAGCGACTGCAAAATAGAGAAGAGCGACGAGCCACGCATGTCGCAGGAGGTGATGAGGGTGATGAAGCTCATGCCAAAGTGGAAACCCGGCTATCAAGACGACCAGCCATGCCGGACGTTGTTTGTCGTCCCCGTGTCGTTCAAGATGTGAAGCGATGGCATTGCACGAATAATTGAGAATTAAGAATAAAAAATTAAGAATTATTTCATTCCTAATTCCTCATTCCTAATTCCTAATTGAAAAGAGGGGAGGTTTTCAAGTGGCAGAGATTAAAGAAATTAAATCGGTTGCGAAATATGTCAGAATCGCTCCGCGCAAAGTCAGGATTGTCATGAATTTAATTCGCGGCAAGAAAGTTGACGACGCTTTTGCAATTTTGAAATTTACGCCTAAACGCGGTGCAAGACTGCTTGAAAAAGTTTTGCAGTCAGCCGTCGCTAACGCTGAAAATAATTTTGATATGGACACCGACAAACTTTATGTGTCAACTTGTTTTGTGGATCAAGGTCCTACGCTGAAAAGAATCCATCCGCGCTCACGCGGTCAGGCGTTCGGAATTTTGAAACACACTTCACACATAACGGTTATGGTTGCCGAACAGGCTGAGGAAACTCTGAACGAAGATAAAAAATAATTTGAACTGAAAAAATTTGAAATTAAAAAGGAGGTAAGCGGTTTGGGTCAGAAGGTACATCCGCACGGAATACGCCTTGGAATTGTAAAAACTTGGGACGCGAAATGGTACGCCGACAAAGATTTTGCAAAAAATCTCCATGAAGATATTAAAATTCGCAAGGAACTCAAAAAGCAGCTCATGGCATCCGGCGTTTCGCGCATTGAAACCGAGAGGTCTAAAAACCGTCTCAAGTTGACTATTCACACCGCAAAGCCCGGAATGGTTATCGGGCGCGGCGGTTCGGGAATCGAACAAATTAAGGACAGCTTGAAAAAGTTCACAGATAAAAAGTTAGATATTAACATCAGCGAAATTAAGCAGCCGGATTTGGATGCAACTTTGGTTGCTGAAAATATTGCGGCGCAGTTGGAGCGCAGAATTGCTTTTCGTCGCGCAATGAAACAGTCAGTCGGTCGCACGATGAGATTGGGAGCGAAGGGAATTAAAATCATGTGCAGCGGTCGCTTGGGCGGCGCAGAAATTGCTCGCTCGGAATCTTACCGCGAAGGTTCAATTCCACTTCACACTCTCCGCGCTGATATTGACTACGGTTTTGCTGAGGCTAAT
Source organism: uncultured Selenomonadales bacterium (assembly GCA_937910665.1). Taxonomy (GTDB): domain Bacteria; phylum Bacillota; class Negativicutes; order Selenomonadales; family Selenomonadaceae; genus Quinella. The sequence goes on along the minus strand of CALEPR010000144.1, from coordinate 15,061 downwards.
ACAACTTACGGACGAATTGGAATTAAAGTTTGGATTTTCAAAGGCGAAATTCTTCCCGAAAGAAAAACTAAAGACGAAAGCGTTCAGCCTGTCGAAGGGAGTGACGCATAATGTTGATGCCGAAGAGAGTTAAATACCGCAAACAATTTCGCGGACGCATGAAAGGCAAAGCGAACAGCGGAAACAAAATTGCTCACGGACAGTACGGTCTTGTTGCTCTTGAACCTGCTTGGATCACAAACAGACAGATTGAAGCGGCGCGTATTGCAATGACGCGTTACATTCGTCGCGGCGGACAAGTTTGGATTAAAATTTTTCCTGACAAACCTGTCACTGCGAAACCTGCTGAAACGCGCATGGGTTCAGGTAAAGGTTCGCCGGAGTACTGGGTTGCAGTTGTCAAACCCGGTCGTGTGCTTTTTGAAATGGCTGGAGTTCCGCGTGAAGTTGCAGCAGAGGCAATGCGTCTTGCAGGTCATAAACTTCCGATTAAAACCAAGTTCATCGAGAACGAAGGTCAAGGAGATGTTTATGTTCCTGTCGTCAATGAAAGTTTAGCGGACGCGAAGAAGGCAGCACATGCGGCGGCAGTCGAGGAAGCTAAGGAAGCGGCAGCTGAAGCTGAGGCAGAAGCTGAAAAAGAAAAAGGCGGTGAAGCTCATGAAGGTTGATGAAATTCGCGATATGAGCGCGGACGAACAGGTTCAGAAACTTCAATCGCTGAAAGAAGAACTTTTCAATCTTCGCTTTCAGCACGCAACAGGTCAGCTTGAAAATCCGATGCGCCTCCGCGAAGTGAAAAAATCTATCGCGCAAGTTAAAACTGTTCAGCGCGAAATTGAACTCGGAATCAGAAAATAATTCTTTAAGTCGGGCAACGATTAAGCCGAGAAAATTTTTAAAATTTATTTCTGCGATTAGTTAAGCTGAAGTTTAATCGAATTGCCGAAGTGAAAATTATTTTTTTGAAAGGAGGAAATTGAGAAAGTGAGCGAAGAAAAAAAACGCGGCGAGCGCAAAACAAGAGTTGGAAAAGTTGTCAGCGACAAAATGCAAAAAACTATCGTCGTTGCGATTGAGGAACTTGTTCAGCACAAACTTTATAAAAAATCAGTCAAGCGCACAGTGAAATTTAAAGCGCACGACGAAAAGGAAGAGGCGCACATCGGCGACAGAGTTTTAATTATGGAAACTCGTCCGCTGTCGAAAGAAAAGCGTTGGCGTTTGGTTGAGATTGTCGAGAAAGCAAAATAAAATTTGTTGGACATAAAATTTTTAAATCTTCAGGAAGGAGGAAAATAAATTGATTCAACAAGAAACAATGTTGAATGTTGCCGACAACACCGGCGCGAAAGATATTAAATGTATTCGCGTACTGGGCGGCTCTTTCCGTCGCTATGCAAATGTCGGAGACATTATTGTTGCATCGGTGAAGTCAGCTTCGCCCGGCGGTCAAGTCAAAAAAGGCGAAGTTGTTAAAGCCGTCGTCGTTCGCAGTCGCAAAGGTCTTCGTCGTCCTGACGGTTCATATATTCGCTTTGATGAAAATGCAGCCGTTCTGATTAAAGAGGATAAAACGCCTCGCGGTACGCGTATTTTCGGACCGGTTGCGCGGGAACTCCGCGAAAAAGATTTTATGAAAATAATTTCTCTTGCACCGGAAGTTTTGTAATAAAGGAGGGTGTCGAAATTGTCACTGACAAAGTTGCGCGTTAAGAAAGGCGACACCGTCGTTGTTCTTTCGGGTAAAGATAAAGGCAAGCAAGGAAAAATTATCCAAGCGATGCCGAGCAAAGGTCAGGTCATTGTCGAGGACGTGAACAAAGTTAAACGCCACACAAAACCGAGCATGAAAGCTCCGCAGGGCGGAATTTTGGATAAAGAAATGCCGCTCAACGCTTGCAAAGTTCAGTTAATTTGTCCGGCTTGCAACAAACCTACCAGAATCGGTCACAAACTTGTGGACGGAAAAAATTCTCGCGTTTGCAAAAAATGCGGCGAGGTTGTAGATCAAGCAAAATAATTTTTTGAAAGGAGGATGAACGTGAACAGACTTTTGGAAAAATATAAAAATGAAGTTGTCGGCGCATTGACAGAAAAATTTTCCTACAAGAATGTTATGCAAGTTCCGAAACTGGAAAAAGTTGTCATCAACATGGCGGTCGGCGATGCTGTCGGAAACTCGAAGGCACTTGAGTCGGCGTTGGGAGATTTGACAATTATTTCAGGACAGAAACCTGTCGTCACTCGCGCAAAAAAATCTTTGGCGGCTTGGAAGTTGCGTAAAGGGATGGCGATCGGTTGCAAAGTTACTTTGCGCGGACAGAGAATGTATGAATTTCTCGACAAGTTCATGAACGTCGCTTTGCCTCGTGTTCGCGATTTCAGAGGCGTGAACAGAAATTCTTTCGACGGTCGCGGAAATTATGCTGTCGGCGTGAAAGAGCAACTTATTTTCCCTGAGATTGAATATGACAAGATTGATAAAATTCGCGGAATGGATATTATCATCGTGACTACGGCGAAGACTGACGAAGAGGCTCGCGAATTTTTGTCACTGATGGGGATGCCTTTCGCCAACGCATGATTGAGGGGAAGTGATTACTAAATGGCAAAGACAGGTTTAATTGAAAAGTGGAAAAAGGAACCGAAGTATAAAACTCGCAGGTATAACCGTTGCAAAATTTGCGGTCGTCCGCACGGCTACATGAGAAAATTTGATATGTGCCGTATCTGTTTCCGTGAACAGAGTTACGCCGGCGCAATTCCCGGAATTACTAAGGCAAGCTGGTAACAAAATCGAAAGGAGGATATCGATTAGCAATGGCAATGACTGATCCTATTGCGGATATGCTTACGCGGATTCGCAATGCTAATTCCGTCAATCACGACAAAGTTGAAATTCCCGGCTCGAAAATTAAAACCGCCATCGCGGAAGTTCTCAAGCAGGAAGGTTACATTAAAGATTACACGTTTGCTCAGGACAACAAGCAAGGTATCTTGACTGTGTTCCTGAAGTATGGCGTGGATCGCGAAAAAGTCATAACAGGCATTCAGCGCATCTCCAGACCGGGCTTGCGTCAATACTCCAAGAAAAAAGATCTGCCCAGAGTTTTGGGCGGACTCGGTATCGCGATTATTTCCACTTCACAGGGAATTATGAGCGACAAGCAAGCTAGGAAAGCCGGACTCGGCGGCGAGGTTATCGCTTACGTTTGGTGAGTTAGTTATTGGTTGTTAGTGCTTAGTGGTTAGAAATTCTAAAAACTAAAAACTAAAAACTTTAAACTGACAACTAAAATTGGAGGTGCAAAAATGTCAAGAATTGGAAGAGCACCGATAACAATTCCTGCCGGTGTAACAATAAAAGTCGGCGAGGATAATTTGGTGCAAGTCAAGGGTCCGAAGGGAGAACTTTCCCGAAAGATCCATCAGGATATGAAAATAAGCATCGAGGACGGAGTACTTACGGTTGCACGTCCTTCAGATGATAAAATGCACAGGAGCATGCATGGACTTTCAAGAACGCTGATAAATAACATGGTCGTCGGCGTGACTGAAGGTTTCACCAAAAATCTTGAAATCAGCGGAGTAGGTTACCGCGCGGTTAAGCAAGGAAAAAATTTAAATCTCGCGCTGGGATATTCTCATCCTGTTATCATTGAACCGCCCGCAGGAATTACTCTTGAAGCTCCGACTGCCACAACAATTACAGTTCACGGCATTGACAAAGAACTTGTCGGCGCGGTGGCGGCTAATATTCGTGGCTGGCGTGAACCTGAACCTTACAAAGGTAAAGGCATCAAGTACGCCGGCGAACATATTCGTCGCAAGGAAGGCAAGGCAGGCGGCAAAAAATAATTAGGAGTGAGGAATGAGGAAAGAGGAATTAAAAAATTTCTTAACTCTCAAATTCTGATTAGTGGAAGGGAAAGAGGAATTAAAAAAAATTTCTTGACTCTCAAATTCTAATTAGTGGAAGGGAAAGAGGAATTAAAAAATTCCTAACTCTTGTTTTCTGATTCTTCAATATTTGAAGGGAGATTCTGGAATGCTTCGTAAGGCAGATAAAAATAAAACGCGCCAGAAAAGACACTTGCGCATTAGGCAGCATATTTCAGGCACGGCTCAGCGTCCGCGCTTGAATGTGTTCCGCAGTCTTGCCAATATTTACGCCCAAGTTATTGACGATGAAAAAGGCGTGACATTGGTGGCGGCAAGTTCAAAGGAAAAAGATTTTGAAGGCAGCGGCGGCAACGTCGAAGGCGCAAAAAAAGTTGGTGCGGCTATTGCAAAAAAAGCACTTGAAAAAGGTATCAGCGAAGTTGTTTTCGATCGCGGCGGATATATTTATCATGGTCGCGTCGCTGCATTGGCAGAGGCAGCTCGCGAAGGCGGATTGAAATTTTAAGCGAAGGAGGTTAAAGCAGTGCCAAGAAATGAAAGAAACGATAGAGACAACAGAAATGAAAATGAAAATCCTGAGTTCGAGGAAAGAGTTGTTTTTATAAATCGTGTCGCAAAAGTTGTTAAGGGCGGTCGTCGCTTTTCCTTCAGTGCATTGGTTGTCGTTGGAAATAAAAATGGCAAAGTCGGTGTCGGTCTCGGAAAAGCGGCTGAAGTTCCTGAAGCAATTCGCAAAGGCGTTGACGATGCGAAGAAAAATTTAATTGAAGTCGCGCTGAAGGAACGCTCAATTCCTCACGGAGTAGTCGGAGTGTTCGGCGCAGGTCGCGTTATGCTCCGTCCGGCATCAAAAGGTACAGGAGTTATTGCCGGTGGCCCGGCGCGTGCGGTTTTGGAACTTGCAGGAGTTCATGACATTTTAACAAAGTCGCTCGGCTCCTCGAATCCTAACAACATGGTTCGTGCCACGTTGGAAGGTTTGAAAATGTTAAAACGCGCTGAGGAAGTCGCGGCTCTTCGCGGCAAATCAGTTAAGGAACTTTTTGTGTAAGGAGGAACGAAGATGGCTAAATTGAAAGTTACTTTAACGCGAAGCCTTATCGGTCGTCCTGAAACGCAGAGAAAAACTGTTCGCTCGCTCGGCTTGAGAAAGTTAAATTCAACTTCGACTTTGCCGGACGTTCCGACAATTCGCGGACAAATTTTTAAAGTCAAACACTTGGTCACGGTTGAAGAAGTTGCCGAGTAATTGAGGGAGGTTAGGAAATGAAATTGCATGAACTTAAACCTGCCGAAGGTGCTCGCAAGAAAGAAGTTCGTCTCGGTCGCGGAGTCGGCTCGGGCAACGGCAAAACTTCAGGCAAAGGTCATAAAGGTCAGAAAGCTCGCAGCGGCGGCGGAGTTCGCCCGGGCTTTGAAGGCGGACAGATGCCAATTTATCGTCGTCTGCCTAAACGCGGTTTTAAAAATATCTGGGCGAAAGAATATGCTGAAGTAAATGTTGAGACTTTGAACCGTTTCGAGGACGGCGCAGAAGTCGATGCAGTTGCTCTCGTCGAGTCCGGAATTTTGAAAAATGTTCGTGACGGCATCAAAATTTTGGGCAACGGCGAATTGAAAAAGAAATTGACTGTCAAAGCGCAGGGATTTACAAAGTCGGCTGTTCAGAAAATTGAAGCCGCCGGCGGAAAAGTCGAAAATCTTTCTGCAGTCGCGGAAAATAAGGCTGAGGAGAATTAAAAGTGTTATCGGCACTTTCAAACATTTTTAAAATTCCTGAACTTCGGGATAGAATAATTTTTACGCTGATAATGTTCGCCGTGTTCAGAATGGGGACGCATATTCCTGTGCCGGGCGTAGATCCTTCAGCGATTGAACAACTTTTCAACAACGGAAGTTTATTCGGACTGTTGGATTTATTTTCCGGCGGTGCGTTCAGTAAATTTTCAATCTTCGCAATGAGTATCACGCCATACATCAACGCGGCGATCATTATGCAACTTTTGACTGTCGTCGTTCCGACTTTGGAACAGTGGTCGAAGGAAGGCGCGGAAGGTCACAAAAAAACTACGCGAGTGACGCGACAATTAACTGTCGCCCTCGCCTTTTTTCAAGCAGTCGGAATGTCTATAGGATTGAAGGCGGCAGTTTTAAATCCAAATCCTGTGAACATTTTAATAATCGCGATAACCTTGACGGCAGGAACAGTTTTATTGATGTGGATCGGCGAGCAGATCACAGCGCAGGGAGTTGGCAACGGCATTTCTTTAATAATCTTCGCAGGAATCGTCGCCGCACTTCCAAAAAATATCGGCGTAATTTATCAATATCTGCAGGCAGGAACAATAAATTATTTCAGCGTGTTGCTTTTCGGAATAATCGCGGTCGCCATGATTGTCTTTGTAATTTATGTTGAGGCAGCTTACCGCAGAGTTCCGATCACTTACGCGAAAAGAGTTGTAGGCGCGAGGGCTTACGGCGGACATTCAAGTCACATTCCGCTGAAAGTAAATCAAGCAGGAGTTATTCCAATAATTTTTGCGTCAAGCGTCTTGATGTTTCCGATAACTGTAGTTCAATTTATCGACAATCCGACAATAAAAAGTATTGCGGCTTATCTGCAATGGGGAACGCCGTTGCAAACTTCAATCTATGTCGCGCTGATAATTTTCTTCACATATTTTTACACAGCGGTCACTGTCAAAATTCCTGACATGGCTGACAACTTGAAAAAATATGGCGGCTTTATTCCGGGAATTAGACCGGGACAGCCGACGGCAGATTATATAGATCACGTTTTGACTAGATTGACTTTGGCAGGATCAGTTTTCTTGGCGTTTGTCGCAGTCCTTCCGAACTTAATTGCAGGAGCGACAAACATTCAAGGCGTTTACTTCGGCGGAACTGCGCTGTTGATTGTCGTCAGCGTCGGTCTTCACACAATGAAACAGATAGAAGCAATGGTCGTTATGCGCCACTATGAAGGCTTTATGAAGTGAGGAATTAGGATTGAGGAATGAGTAATGAAAAGTTTAGTCCGGTGGATAATAAGAGCATGGAATTTGCCGTAAGGATTGTAAATTTGTATAAGTATCTCATTCAGAATCATTCGGAGTATGTGCTGTCGAAACAATTATTGAGGAGTGGCACAAGCATCGGTGCAAACATTAGAGAGGCTGGATATGCACAGTCGCGAGCAGATTTTCTTGCAAAAATGTATATTGCTTTCAAAGAAGCTGCTGAATCTGCTTATTGGATTGAATTGCTTGAGAGGACTGAATATTTAACGCATACTCAGAGTAAAAGCATACTTGACGATTGCAACGAGTTGATAAAAATTTTATCTTCGATAACAAAAACAACAAAAGAAAGGGCGATAAAAAAATGCAAAACCAATTCCTAATTCCTAACTCCTACTTCCTAATTCTCATGGGACCTCCTGGTGCCGGAAAAGGTACGCAGGCGGCTGAACTTGTAAAAAAATATTCAATTCCGCAAATCTCAACCGGCGATATGTTTCGCGCGGCGGTGAAGGAAGGAACTGAACTCGGCAAAAAAGCAAAGGCTTGCATGGACGCAGGAACTTTAGTGCCGGACGAAGTGACGGTCGGAATTGTTCGCGAAAGACTTGCGAAAGACGACTGCAAAAATGGTTTTATGCTGGACGGTTTTCCGCGCACGGTCGAGCAAGCTGATGCGCTTACAAAAATTCTGGACGAACTTGGAATTAAACTGACAAAAGTTTTAAATATCCATGTTCCTGCAGAAGATTTAATTGAGCGTGCGGTCGGCAGAAGAATTTGCAAAAATTGTGGTGCGACTTACCATGTAAAATTTAATGCGCCGAAGTCTGAAGGCAAATGCGATAGTTGCGGCGGCGAACTTTATCAGCGCGGCGACGATAACGAAGAAACTATGAAAACGCGCTTGGCGACTTATGAAAGTTCAACGCGTCCGCTTATCGACTACTACAAAAAAGCTGGAATTTATGTCGAAATTGACGGCAGACAACCGATTGAAAAAGTCACTGAAGACCTTGTCAGGATTTTAGGTTGAGAGGTGACAAGCAATGTCAAAGCAAGATGTAATTGAAGTTGAGGGCAAAGTTTTGGAGGCTCTGCCTAACGCAATGTTTCAAGTTGAATTGGAGAACGGTCACACAGTCTTGGCGCATGTTTCAGGAAAAATCAGAATGAACTTCATCAGAATTTTGCCGGGAGATAAAGTTACAATCGAACTCACGCCTTACGACTTGACTCGCGGAAGAATTACTTATCGTTTCAAGTGAAAAATTTTTTTGAGGGAATTTTTGTGAAATTGTTTCTTGAAAAAAAAGTTGGCATGAGCAAGGAAAAAATTTTTTGTCTCACGCAGAGGAAAAAAACTTCTGAAAAAATTTTTCAAAACAATTTTTAAAATTTTTTTCGCCGAAAATTTTGTTGGCGAAAAATTTTTTGTAGACAGTTATAAAAAAAAGTGGTAAATTATCAATCTGTTTAAAAGGAGGCGGAAACTTATGAAAGTCAGACCGTCGGTTAAGCGTCTTTGCGACAAATGCAAAATTATTAAGCGCAAAGGTCGCGTTATGGTTATTTGTGAAAATCCCAAGCACAAACAGCGTCAGGGATAAAAATTTTTTTAAGGAGGTGGAAAAATTATGGCACGTATAGCCGGTGTAGATTTGCCCCGTGACAAACGCGTTGAATATGCTTTGACTTATATTTTTGGAATCGGACTTCCTTCGTCGCAAAAAATTTTGCAGATGACAGGAATCAATCCCGATATCAGAGCAAAGGATCTCACGGAAGACGATGTTGCTAAACTTCGTGACGTTATCGAGCACAATTTTGTTGTGGAAGGTGACTTGCGTCGTGATATTCAGATGGACATCAAGCGACTCATTGATATTGGCTGTTATCGCGGACGCCGCCATCGTCTCGGTCTTCCTGTTCGCGGACAAAACACCAAAAATAATGCTCGCACTCGCAAAGGTCCGAAGAAACTTGTTCAGGGCAAGAAGAAAGAATAATTTCAATGAGTAATTAGGAATGAGGAATGAGGAATGAGGAATTATTTCCTAATTCCTAACTCCTAACTCCTAATTGATAGAAGAGGAGGATTAAACAGGTGGCAACAAAGAGAACGGTTCGTTCTAAGAAAAAAGTTCGCAAGAATATTGAATTTGGCGTGGCGCATATCAGCTCCACCTTTAATAATACTATTGTCACGATCACCGACAAAAGCGGCAACGCTCTTTCTTGGGCAAGCGCGGGCGGTTTAGGTTTTCGCGGTTCAAGAAAATCTACTCCGTTTGCAGCACAGCAAGCGGCAGAGGTTGCAGCGAAGGCGGCAATGGAACATGGCTTGAAACAGGTCGAAGTTTACGTCAAAGGACCGGGCGCAGGACGCGAGGCGGCTATTCGCTCACTTCAGGCGACAGGTTTGGAAGTCAATATGATTAAAGATGTAACTCCGATTCCGCACAACGGATGCCGTCCGCCTAAGCGTCGCAGAGTTTAATTTTTTGGAGGTGAAATTTTTATGGCAATAGACAGAACTCCTGCTTTGAAACGTTGCCGCGCTCTTGGAATTGAGCCGGCGACTATTGGTCGTTCGCGTCAGTCAAAACGTCAGGCGCACAAAACGATTCGCAAAGTCAGCGAATATGGTCTTCAGTTGAAAGAAAAACAGAAGGCAAAATTTATTTACGGCGTTTTGGAAAGACCTTTTCGCAATTATTATGAAAAAGCAAAAAAGATGCCCGGCGTCACCGGTGAAAATCTTTTGATACTTTTGGAGCGCAGAATTGACAATGTTGTCTATCGCTTGGGACTTGCAAATACTCGCCGCCAAGCACGTCAATTTGTCACTCACGGACACATTACAGTTAATGGCAAGCGTTTGGATATTCCTTCCGCGCTTGTTAAAGTCGGCGACGTTATCGAGATTAAAGAAAAAAGTCGCGGCAGTGAACTTTTCAAAGCCATGAAAGAATCAGGCAACGCACTCAGCGCACCTGCATGGCTTGACGCTGACAGAGAAAATCTTAAAGGCAGCGTTACAAGATTTCCCAGCCGCGAAGACATTGATGTTCCTGTCAATGAACAGTCGATCGTCGAGTTGTACTCCAGATAACAGTCTGTCTTTTTCAATTTGGAATTAGGAATGCGGAATGATAAATTGAAAAAATTTTTTTCGTTGCGCATTGAGCATTACGCATTGAAAAGGCAGGAGGTTATGTAAAAGTATGGCAGAATTTGAAAGACCGAAATCCAGAATCGAAACAGTTGAGATAAGTCCTGACGGACGCTACGGACGTTTTGTCTGCGAACCGTTGGATCGTGGTTACGGACACACCGTCGGAAACAGTTTGAGGAGAATGCTTTTGTCTTCCCTGGAAGGCGCAGCGGTGACTTCGATCAAAGTTGACGGCGTACTCCATGAATTTTCCACAATCCCCGGCGTTAAAGATGATGTCACAAATATTGTTTTGAACATAAAGCAACTTTATTTGCGAATGGAAGAAAGTGAAATTCCTGACAACGGCGAACCGAAAATAATTTCAATCGACGTGGAAGGCGAGCGCGAAGTAACAGGTGCAGATGTTCTCTGCGGCGCGGATATTCAAGTTTTAAATCCTGAACTGCATATCGCGACGCTGAATGAAAATGGCAAGTTGCACATTGAAATGAAAGTCGAGCGCGGACGCGGTTACGTTTCGGCAGATAAAAATAAAAAGCCTGACGATATGATTGGAACTATTCCGATCGATTCAATTTTCTCTCCTGTCCTCCGCGTGAAGTATGAAGTGCAAGATACTCGCGTAGGAAACGAAATGGACTTTGACAAGTTGATTCTTGAAGTTTGGACGAATGGAACATTAAATCCGGCGGAAGCTGTTGCGAAGGCGACTGCGAATTTGATTGATCAGCTGAAAATTTTTAAAACTGTCGACGGAGCTGCCGACAGTTCAGAAGATTACGAAGTGGAAGAATTTCCGCAGATCGCGGCGGCACAGGCGCAGGACGATGAAAATGCAAAAGTTCTCGATATGACCATTGAGGATTTGGATTTGTCAGTTCGCTCCTTCAACTGTCTGAAACGCGCAGGAATTAACGTCGTAGGCGATTTGGTTGTCAAGACTGAGGACGAAATGATGAAAGTTCGCAATCTCGGCAGAAAATCTTTGGACGAGGTTCGGAAAAAACTTGAGGATCTCGGTTTGGCTTTTAAACCCGGAGTCAATGTTGAGGACGAAGAAATTTAAAATTTTGAAACGGAAAGAAGGGAAAAGAAAATGAGCTACAGTAAACTCGGCAGGAACAGCAGCGCGAGAAAAGCCTTGATAAAAAGTTTGCTTGCCGCATTTTTCACTCATGGCAGAATTGAAACGACTGAGGCGAAGGCAAAAACGCTTCGCAGAGTTGCCGACAAAGTTATCACACTTGCAAAACGCGGTGACCTTCACGCTCGCCGTCAAGCAATTCAGGCTGTTGATGATGTCGAAGTTGTTCATAAAATTTTTGAAGAAATTCCCGAAAAATTTTCTGAGCGCAACGGCGGTTACACCAGAATTTTGAAATTGGATCGTCGTCGCGGAGATGCCGCGCCGATGGTTTTGATTGAACTTGTCGATTGAATTTCAGAAATTTATAGACAAGCAAAAGTGTTTGTGATATATTCTTCGCAGGAGGTGAATTGTTATGGCAAGTGACGAAAAAATTTTTGCAGGACGGATTGCTCTTGTTACTGGCGGCTCACGCGGTATCGGTCGCGCTATTGCCGTCAGACTTGCGGCGAACGGCGCGAAGGTTGCAATTAACTTTGCCGGAAATGTCGAGAAGGCTGAAGATACAAAATCTGAAATTGAAATTTTCGGCGGCGAGGCAATTTTAGTTCAAGGAAATGTTGCAGACTTTGAAACTGTGAGCGAAATTGTTCAAAAAGTTGTCGACACTTGGGGCAGGATTGATATTTTGGTGAACAACGCTGGTATCACTCGCGACAATTTACTTCTCAAGATGACTGAAAAAGATTTTGACGATGTTATCGCGACGAATTTAAAAGGCGTTTTCAACTGCACAAAAGCTGTTACAAAATTGATGATGAAACAGCGGAGCGGCAGAATTGTGAATATGTCTTCTGTCGTCGGCTTGACAGGAAATATCAGCCAAGCAAATTATTCTGCGGCGAAGGCTGGGATAATTGGTTTCACGAAGTCAACTGCTAAAGAACTTGCTTCGCGAAATGTTACAGTCAACGCCGTTGCGCCGGGATTTATTTCGACAGATATGACAGGCGCACTTTCCGACAAGGTGAAAGAGGAAATTGCCAAAACTATTCCCGTCGGTCGCATTGGCGAGCCGGACGATATTGCAAACGCAGTTGAATTTTTGGTTTCAGATAAAGCCGCCTACATCACAGGTCAAGTTATCTGTGTGGACGGCGGTATGGCGATTTAATTAGGAATTAGGAGTTAGGAATTTAAATTCCTCATTACTCACTCCTCATTCCTGACTATTAGAAAGGAGCTGGAATTACCGGTGTCAACATTTGAACAGGTAAAAAAAATTGTCGTCGAACAGCTTGGAGCAGAACCTGACGAGGTACAGATGTCGTCAACTTTTGTTGATGATCTTGGAGCTGATTCACTCGACATTGTAGAATTGATTATGGCTTTTGAGGAGGAATTTAATATTGAAATTCCTGACGAAAAGGCGGAGAAGATTAAAACTGTTGAGGATGTTGTTAAGTACATAGACGGCGGAGAAGGCTAAACTTAATTAGGAATTAGTAGTTAGGAGTTTTTTTAGCTACTAAATTCCAATTAAGTTTAAAGTCTTGCGAAGTGAACCGTGAAGTGAAAAAATCTTCGCGGTTTTTTTTGAAGGCGGAGGGATTGGAGGATTTGCCTGTGAAACTTCCGGAACTTAAAATTGGAAATAAAATTGCAAGAGTGCCGATAGTTCAAGGCGGAATGGCAATCAGATTATCGACTGCGAGATTGGCGGCAGCGGTTGCCAACGAAGGCGGAATAGGTTTAATCGCGGCATCGGGAATGAGTCATCCTGAGTTGCGTTATGAAATAAAATTGGCGCGTTCGCTCACGGACGGAATAATTGGAATTAATATTATGGTGGCGGCGACTGACTTTGCAGGAATTGTAAAAACTGCGATTGATGCTGGAATTGATTTGATAGTTGCCGGCGCAGGTTTTTCGCGCGATATTTTTGGTTACGGCAAAGAATCCGGTACGCCGATAGTTCCTATTGTTTCCTCAGTAAAACTTGCAAAAATTTCTGAGAAACTTGGTGCGTCTGCCATCGTCGTCGAAGGCAAAGAGGCCGGCGGACATTTAGGAACGGACGTTTCTGTTCGCGAATTGATTGAGCCGATACGCGCGGCGGTGAAACTTCCTGTAATTGCGGCAGGCGGAGTTTTGAGCGGAAAAGATATTGTCGATATGTTCAAAATGGGAGCGAATGGAGTTCAACTTGGTTCGCGTTTCGCGGCGAGCAAGGAATCAAATGCTGCGCCGAGTTTGAAAGAATATTATTTGAAGGCGCACGCAGATGATGTTGTAGTTATCCACAGTCCTGTAGGTTTGCCCGGTCGAGCAGTGCGGACACCTTTTTCAAAAAAAATTTTAGCCGGACCTGTGCCGCCTAAAGTTTGCGATTCTTGCTTGAAGGCTTGCAACCACAGATTTTGTATCATTCGCGCACTCACCAGAGCGCAGCAAGGCGACGTGGAAACAGGTTTGGTTTTTACCGGAGAATATATGCCGCGCATTGAAAAAATTTTGTCCGTCAAGGAAATTATGAGCGGACTTGTCACTGAGGCAGAAAAAATTTATAGCAATTAAAAAATTACAAATGCGTGATGCGTAAAAAAATTTTATTTTTGTTTACGCAAGGCGCATTTTTATTTTTGAGGAGGAATTTGAATTGAAAAATCGAGTTGTCATCACCGGCTTGGGAGCGGTCACTCCGATTGGTATCGGGAAGGAAAATTTTTTTGTCGGACTGCGCGACGGAAAAAATGGAATTGAAAAAATCACGCAGTTCGATGCGTCGGAATATGTTTCGCAAATTGCAGGCGAAGTGAAAGATTTTAATCCTGAAGATTTTGTAAACAAGAAAGAAATTAAGAAAATGGATCGCTACACGCACTTTTCTATGGCGGCGGCGAAACTCGCGTTGGAAGATTCAAAACTTAATTTAGAAAATGTAAATCTCGACCGCGCAGGAATTTTTCTCGGCGCAGGTATCGGCGGCATGCAGACGCTCCACAATCAGTATGAAAAACTTTTTGCAAAAGGTCCTTCGAGAATCAGTCCTTTCTTTATTCCAATGATGCTGGCGAATATGGCGGCGGGACAAGTTGCCATTGATTTAAAATTGCATGGACCTTCGGCTTGTATCGTCACCGCCTGCGCGACAGGAACAGATTGTATCGGCAGCGCATTTCAGACAATTCAGCGCGGCGAGGCAGATATAATGTTCGCGGGAGGAACTGAGGCGGCAATTTCTCCGGCAGGCGTTGCAGGTTTCGGCGCAATGAAAGCTCTCTGCTCCGATCACAACGACGACCCCGCGCATGCCTCCAGACCTTTCGACAAAAATCGCAGCGGTTTTGTCATGGGCGAGGGCGCAGGCGCACTGGTGCTTGAGGAATATGAGCATGCCAAGTCACGCGGAGCGAAGATTTATGCCGAATTAGTCGGTTATGGATCTACCGCTGATGCCTTTCATATGACAGCACCGGACCCCGCAGGACAAGGGGCGGCACGCGTCATGAAAGAGGCAATAGATGATGCCGGTATAACGCCCGAACAGGTCGATTATATCAATGCACACGGCACAGGAACGGACGACAACGACCTTCATGAAAGCATAGCAATAAAAAAAGTGTTCGCAGAACAAATTCCGCCCTTTTCATCGACGAAATCGAACACAGGACACACGACCAGTGCAGCGGGAGCCGTCGAAGCCGTCATTTCGATTCTATCGATTTTAGAAGGATTCATACCACCCAACCTTGGATTTGAAACGATGTTGCCCGAAACGGGATTAGTTCCGCAATCGGAGCTAAAAAGGACTGCCATCAAACATGTGATGTCCAACTCTTTCGGATTCGGCGGCACTAACTCGTC
>CALEPR010000143.1 GCA_937910665.1 uncultured Selenomonadales bacterium | reverse complement strand
TTCGTTAGTTTTTAAGATTATTTCAAAAACTGAATTCCGTGGGCTTGTTGCGTTATAGGAAATTATTGACGTTTGCGTCTTCGGCGCAAATGCATCAAGTGCTTGCGGAAGAAATTTTGCTGCCGGTCGAACTCGCTGACGAAGATTTAAAAATTCTGTCGGAATGGCTGGGCGTGAAAATCTCGGCACCGAAACGCGGCGTAAAATTTTCGCTGGTAGAAATGGCGGCGGAGAACGCGCTGAGATTTTTGAAGGAACGCGCCGAACGTTCGGAACTGCAGACGGCTCAGACAATCGGCGCAGTGGCGGACTTGCAGAAATTTTTACAGCTGCCGAAACTGCCGCGCCGCATGGAATGTTTCGACATATCGCATTTTCAAGGCGCGGAAACAGTTGCGTCAATGGTCGCGTTCAAAAATGGTGTGCCTGACAAAAAAAATTATCGCCGATACAAAATAAATTCGACAGAAGGCAAGCCGGACGATTTTTTGTCAATGCGCGAGGTAACTTCAAGACGCTATGGAAATGCAGAAAATTTGCCTGACTTGATAGTAATTGACGGCGGGATTGGACAATTAAATTCTGCGCTGGAAATAATTCGCGGCTTTGGAATAAAAATTCCTGTGGTCGGTTTGGCGAAACAATTTGAATTGATTTTTGTAGAAAATTCTTCCGAGCCGGTCGAATTGCCGCGCGGAAGTCAGTCATTGTTCTTAATGCAAAGAATCCGCGACGAAGCTCACAGATTTGCTATAACATATCACAGGAAATTGCGTAGGAAAAGAAATTTGCGCTCCGAACTGGACGAAATTTCCGGAATTGGAGAGAAACGCCGCACAGAACTTTTAAAATATTTTGGCTCGACGAAGCAAATAAAAAATGCGTCGCTTGAAGAATTGGAAAAAGTTTCAGGAATGAATAAACTTGCGGCGAGAAATTTGAAAAATTATTTTGCGGCGTTAGAAACTGAGTAAAAATTTTTTCAGCGAAATAAAATTGTATCTTGAATTTTTTTCAGCGCAGAAAATTTGGGCGAATCTTTTTCCAAAATGTATTCAAGTTCACGGCGAATAAATTTCACGTTCGCGCCTCCTGCAGGTTGTCCTGCCAAATTTCCTTGCTTGTCCACAAAAATTGTAGTTGGTACAGATTTTATTTTCGACAAAACAGAATAAAAATCATCATTCACTGCGAGTTGCAAAATTTGCGGCGAATATTTTTTTGCAATATTTTTCGCCACAAAAAATTTTTCAGTATCATCAGCGCGAAGATCTCCGACAAGCCCGACAACTTGAACATCGGCAGGAAAATTTTTTTGCATCGTGTCAAGTTCTCGCAAAACTTCAAAACAAATTTCCTGATTAGTCGTCCACACACAAAGAACAGTAATTTTATCCGCAAAAATTTTTTCGGTAATCGATTCGCCTTCAAGATTGACAGTCGAAAAGTTCGGAAATTTTTTTACTTCGTTTTCAAGCGTCAAATCATTAAACAAAAAAACATCGACAACCAACAACCAAAAAATTATCAGCGCAGGAAAAATTTTTCTGTTCAACTTCATCACCGAAAATATTTTCGCGACTTCGCAGAAAAAAATTAAAAATTTTCTGAGGAGTTCGCGACAAAATTTCAGTCATTCACGCCAATTTTTTATAACCAAAATTTTTTTGCGTCGATATTTTTTGCAAAGAAAAAAATTTTTTCAGGAAGTGATTAAAATGGCAGTTAAAGTCGGTCAAAGTTACGTTTCGGAAGCGGCGTTGAGTTTTGCAAAAAATTCTGCGGACGGCGACGAAAATATTTTAAAAAATTTGCAGGAAAAATTTCCGAACTTAAAAATCAGCGTCGGGACTTCGCCTTTTTCCGGCAGCGGCACGAATAATCTTTCAATTTCGCCGAAAATTTTGCAGGAAATGCAGAAAAATCCCGACAAGCGCATTGAGTATGAGGCGTTGATTTATGACGTTGCCGGACAAAATATTTCTCAACCCAGTCTGAAGTCACATGGATTTATTATCACAGATGACGGTGGACTTCGCGGCTGGGGAATTTCTGAGCAAAATGACAGAAAAATTTCCGCGCTCGACAAAAAAAATAAAAAATCTTGGCTTCAAAAACTTTTGCCGGAAAATAAAAAAATTTCTCCTGCGGCGATTGTCGAACTTTCTAAAAAAAAATTTCAAACACAAATGACTTGATGAAATATTTGCAAAAAAATTTTTCTGTCGTGGCGAGCGGCTCAGCGGAAATTTCTTCAAAATATTTGCGCGAATGTCTGAAAGATGAAGGCAAGCAACAAAAACTTTTTGAAAATTTGCAAGCCGCCGAGAAAAATTTTGAATCGCTTGAAAAAGGTCAAACTATGAAAATTAAAATCGACGGCGAAGGAAATATGATTGTAGAAAGTTCAAAAACTACAGTGACTTTTAATGAATCGAAACGCAAAAGACAACTTGCGGCGGCGAAAACTTTTGCCGATGTTCAATTCGTTATGAATTTGTTGCAGACAGATTTGGAAGAGTGCGAAGAAGGAGTTAAAAATAATTGGTGCGACGAGGAGGAAGTTAAAAAAGTTAAGGCGATGATTGAATGCGCAAAACAAACTTTGCAAAAAGTCAGCGGCGAAAAAAAATCTTCGCCTGAAAATTTTTCAAGTGAAGTTACAGAAATTTTATTTTAGACTTTGGCAAGGAAAATTTTTTCAAAAACTGGTAGTGTAAAATAGTTTGTGTAAGTGAGATTATGCAAACTATTTTTTATGGAGTGAGTGAAATGAGAGAAAATCGAAACACACCCGGCAGAAAAATTGCGGAGGCAATAATAGCCGAATACAAATTGACAGGCTATCTCGGTTACGAATCCAACGACAAGGGCGAAAAAATGACAGAAAATCATTCTCCCAAAACCATCAAGACTTCGATGGGGGAGAGTGAAATTTCAATTCTTAGAAGCTGTATTCACAGTTTCTAAGGGGCTAGAATTTAGGGACTAGGGGTTCGGGATTTGTTTAAATTTTCTGCAGCAAACCCTATTCCCTTAACCCTTTCTTCCTGAACTTGTGAACACAAGTTCTTAGTTTCAAAATTTGTCTATTTTATTTTGCAAAATAATTTTGTTATAATTTGAGAAAAAAATTTTTGCGGAGGTGTTTTTTATGAATGCGATGCCGAACTTAAAAATTATCTGCGACAAAGTTGTTGACGCTTACAAAAAAATTTATGGTGACAAAGTTCGCGCAGTTTATCTTTATGGCAGTTATGCACGCGGCGACTTCGATGAAGAATCCGACATTGACTTTGCGGCGATTGTCGAAGGTGAACAGGTTGCCCTTCGCAAACAACGCAGAGAAAATCGCGACTATTTAACTGACATTGAACTTGATTATGATGTTGTAATTTCTTTCGGTATTATTCCTGCAGATTTATTTGAAAAGCATAGAAATTTTTTGGCTTATTACAAAAATATTCTCAGGGAGGGGAAAAAAATTGGATGAGCGAGCAGTGTTTAGCTTGAAGTTGGCGGAGGAAAGATTGATTGTGTCTAAAAAATTACTTGATGACGAATATTATCTGGACTCTGTCAATCGGTCTTACTACGCAATTTTTTATTCCGCCCGCGCTCTTGTTGCAAGTGATGAGATGGATTTTTCTAAACATTCTGCTGTGATGAGTTACTTCCGCAAAAATTATGTCAAGACAGGTTTTTTCGACAAGAAATTTTCGGATTACATCGGCGACGCTTTTGATATGAGAAATGATGGCGACTACACTTATTTTGTGAACATTGAAAGAGATGACGCAGAAATTCAATACAATCACGCTGTGGAATTTTACGAAGCAGTAAAAAAATTTTTGGAGGTGTAACTTTTGTTTAAGTTTTATGAGAATCTTCAGAACTTGTTGAAGTCAAATAAAAAGTTTGTGACGGACGACGGAATTATTTTGCGTGATAAAGTTCGAGACGCGGCAAGAAATTTTGACGCTGAACTTTTGCACTTGCTTTTGTCTGATGAAAATGTTGCGACAGAATTTTTTAAAGACGTTGACGGCGTGAAATTTTTTGACGAAAGAAAATTTTCTTGGATAATAAACAACCAAAAATTTTTGCCGAACAGTTACACAAGTTTTAAAAATAAAATTGGTCTTGTCGATGAGCGCGGAGATTTTATTTCGCAGTCCGGCAAAGTTGAAATTGTCTTTCCTTACAAAGATTGTGTACTTGAAGGCGGACAGACTAAAGACGACCAAAAGCGCACAGAAATTTTTTACAATGAAACGTTGGCGAAAGATGAAATTGACTGCTTGCTTGCGCCGAAAGTTTTCACCAATGCAAAAAAATTTTCTGCCGCAGGTGAAGAAGTCTGCGAAAATTTTTCTGCCAATGACAACTTGATTATCAAAGGCAACAATTTAATCGCTCTGTCGAGTCTGCAAAAAGTTTTCCAAAATAAAATCAAGTGCATTTACATTGATGTACCCTACAACACAGGCAGTGACAGTTTCGGCTACAATGACAGGTTCAATCACTCAACTTGGCTTGTCTTTATGAAAAATCGCCTCGAACTTGCAAAAAAACTTTTGAATTCAAAAGGCGTTATTTTTGTTCATTGTGATAATAACGAGCAAGCATATTTGAAAGTTTTAATGGATGAAATTTTTGGCAGAAATAATTTTGTTGAGACTATAACTGTGGTGAACAATCCTGCAGGTCGTGATTATGGCGGAATTGCAAATATGCACGAATTTATTCACGTTTATTTAAAAACAATTTGTGATGATGCTTTGTATAATCTCGTTGATAAAAATAAAGAGTTTCCATATCAAGATGATTTAGGAGGTTTTGAAGTTAGAGAATTACGAAATAGAAATACAACTTTCAATATTGGCAATCGTCCAAATTTGTGTTATCCATTTTATGTTAATCCTAACCAAACAACTGACAATGAATTTTTAGAACTTTCTTTAGAAAAAAAAGATGGATTTGTAGAAGTTATGCCTGCTAAGTCAATGGGAATCCAAACTGTTTGGCGTTGGGGAAAAGAAAAGTCGGCGAAAAATTTAAACATAAATGTAGTAGGCAAAAAAATGCAGGAAGATGGTCGTTTTATGATCGTTGAAAAATACAGGGAAAAAAGTAAAATGGCGAGGTCTGTCTGGTATGATAACGATGTTAGTTCGCAAAAAGGAACAATACACTTGCGCGAATTGTTTGGAGAAAAAATTTTTAATTTTCCAAAGCCTGAAGAACTTTTAGCTAGAATTTTGGAAATTGCTACAAAGGAAGGTGACATAGTTTTAGATAATTTTCTTGGCAGTGGCACAACAGCGGCTGTAGCGCACAAAATGAAGCGTCAATACATTGGTGTGGAACAGATGGACTACATTAAAACAGTGACGGTTGAGAGGCTTAAAAAGGTCATTTCAGGCGAGCAGGGCGGTATTTCAAAAAATGTCGAGTGGCAAGGCGGAGGCAGTTTTATTTATTGCGAACTTGCGAAGTTGAATCAAAATTTTGTTGAGGAAATTGCAGTTGCGGAAGATGCTGCGACGCTGAAAGAAATTTTTGACAAGATTGTTGAGACAGGTTTTGTAGATTACAAATTTGACTTGCAGAAGTTTGAGGAAAATATTTCAGACTTTGAGGAGTTGAGTTTGGATAATCAGAAAAAATTTTTGTTGGAGATTTTGGATAAAAATATGTTATATGTAAATTACAGCGACATTGACGACGCAGAATTTAAAATTTCAGACACAGATAAAAAATTTACGCGCAGTTTGTATGGCGATTGAAAAAATTTTTGGAGGTGAAAAATTTTGTTGTATGAAAAAGTTGATGGCTGGCGCGAAGGTGGATTTGTAAAAAAAATTCCTGACTACATTGCGAAAAATTTAAATGCAAAGTTCGACCTGCGCGAATATCAAATTCAAGCGTTTGAAAATTTTATTGCATATTTTGAAAATAAAATTTCGCCGAGACCGTTGCAGGTTCTGTTTCATATGGCGACAGGCAGCGGCAAAACTTTAATAATGGCTGGGCTGATGATTTATCTTTACAAGCAAGGCTACAGAAATTTTTTGTTCTTCGTGAACCTGACAAACATTCTTGACAAGACGAAGGAAAATTTTCTTGATTCGACATCGGCAAAATATTTGTTTGCTGAAGAAATTGAGCTTGACGGCGAGAAGATAAAAATTAACGTCGTGGAAAATTTTCAATCAATCGACGACAATGCAATTAACATTTGCTTTGAAACGACGCAGGGACTTCACCAAGACATTTTTTTTGCGAAAGAAAATTCCGTTACACGCGAGGATTTTGAAAATTACAAAGTAGTTTTCATTGCGGACGAGGCGCATCACCTAAACGCGAACACGAGCGGCAGTTCAGACAATCAGCAGACTTGGGAGCAGACAATTAAGACGCTTTTTAAAAGCAATGCAGAAAATATTTTGCTGGAGTTTACTGCGACTTGCAATATTGAAAAGCCGGAGATAAAAGCCGAGTACGAGGACAAAATAATTTTTGATTATTCCTTGTTGAAATTTTATAAAGCCGGATATTCCAAAGACATTGTCAGTTTGCGCTCAAATTTTCCTGCAGAGGAAAAGGCGTTGCAGGCAATTATTTTGAGTCAGTACAGATTAAAACTTTTTCAAGACAGCAGGTTAAATATCAAGCCGATAGTTTTGTTTAAGTCGGCGAAAATTTCAGACAGCGATAAATTCAAGACAGATTTTTTTGCAATGCTGAAAAATCTTGACGGCAAATATTTGGAAAATTTTTTTGCAAAATGTGACAACGAGGCAATGAAAGTTGCTGAAGAATATTTTGCTGAAAAAAAAATAACCTGTGAAATGTTGGCAAGAGATCTGCAGGAAGATTTTTCTGCAAGTCATTGCATTTCGATGAACGACGAAAAAGAAATGCAAAAAAATCAGACTGCATTAAATTCATTGGAAGATGAAAAAAATCCTTACCGCGCAATTTTTGAAGTGAAAAAACTTGATGAAGGTTGGGACGTTTTAAATTTGTTTGACATTGTTCGGCTGTATGAAACGCGCCAATCAGGCAGAAAAATTTCAGCGACAACAATTTCAGAAGCGCAACTCATTGGACGTGGAGCGAGGTACTGTCCTTTTCAACTTGATGACGAACAGCCAAAATTTCAAAGAAAATTTGATTACGATGAAGGATACAAAATGCGAATTTGTGAAACGCTTTTTTATCACTGTCAAAATGATTCGCGTTACATTAGTGAATTGAAAAATGCGCTGAAAGAAATTGGGCTTGATATGGATAAAGTTATTAAGCGCGAATACAAATTAAAAGACAGTTTCAAGGACAGTGATTTTTATAAGTGTGGGAAAATTTTTTTGAACAGTCGAAAAGAAAAAACTCCGGAACTTGCAAAAGAACTTCCAACTTCAATGCGCGAAAAAATTTACAACATTCAAATTGATGTCGGCTCATCAGGGTTAAGTAATTTGATGTCGGAAACTGATTCTGCAGATATTAAAATCAGTAGCACAGAAAATATTTATCGCCGAACATTAAAAAAAATTGCGGCGCAAAATTATTCACTTGTCCACAGTGCGTTACGAAAATTTTCAGCGTTAAAATTTAATCAGCTACAAAAGATATTTCCGCAGTTGACGACTATGCGAGAATTTATTACAGATGAAAAATTTCTTGGCAATGTCGAAATTTGTATCAGAAGTCGGAAAGAAAATTTGACAGTGGAAGATTTATATTCGGCAGTCAGTGACACTTTGAAAGAAATTTCTGCAGGTTTGTCTTTGCCGCAGAAGGAGTATGAAGGCACAGAAGAATTTTTGGAGTACGACATCAGCAAAATTTTTGCAGATAAAACAGTTGCATATACAAAAGACACAGATGGCGAACTTGGAAAGTCTCAAAACAGTTTTGAATCAAGTTATAGAATGGATTTGTCGTCAGCGGAATGGTTTGCCCATACAGACAATTTTGGAACTTCAGAGGAAAAGGCATTTGTAAAATATTTCAGCGAACATTACGCCGAGTTGAAAAAAATCTACAGCAAAATTTATCTTGTGAGAAATGAGCGACAATTTAAAGTGTATTCATTCAAAGACGGCAAGCGATTTGAGCCGGATTTTTTACTCTTGATGCAGAAAAAAAGCAATGACAAAACTAAGCAACGGCAAATTTTCGTAGAACCGAAAGGTAAGCATTTAATTGAACATGACAGTTGGAAAGAAGATTTTTTGTTGGAATTACAGGACAAAGCTGAAGCTGTTTCTGTCAGTGAAGACGAAGAATATAAAATTTTGGGATTTCATTTTTTCAGCCAAGAAAGACAAGCTGATTTTAATAACGATTTTAAAAAGTTGTCTGATGAATCGTAAAAAATAATTTCCGTTTCTGCCTGAAAATTCAGTAGTGGCGAAGTTTTCTCGACGCTAAACTTCAAGGTAGAAGAAACGGAAATTTATTTTTTTTGTGTCTTGAATTGTCAAGTGAAGTGCAACGAATGAAAAACTCACAGATTTCTGCTAAAATGTCTGTAGCCCAACAATCAAAAAGGCAGGGAAATCTATGAGTTACCAACATCTTAACATAACT
>CALEPR010000142.1 GCA_937910665.1 uncultured Selenomonadales bacterium | reverse complement strand
AATTTTTTTCTCAAGCACCTGCAAAAAACCTGTCGTGTCAACTGTCGGCAAATGTGCGGCTGTTGCACAATTTTTGTCGGCGGCTTCTGCAACTGCGTTTATAAAATGTCTCGCGCCGGGAACTGTATGCCACCAAGAATCAAGTTCGTCCTCGTTCAGCGGTTGAAGTTTCCTGAAGTCAACATTTTTTTCTGAAGTCGTGTAGGAATTTAAAAGCGATATTTTTGAATTTATTTTAGCCACAGTTTTTTTCCTCCTTAAATTTTGTAAAGATTTTCGGCATTTTTCGTCGTGTACTCGGCGACAATTTCTAAACTTTCTCCGCGCAGTTCGGAAATTTTTTTCGCAATTTCAATCAAGTAACTTGGTTCATTTCTCTTGCCGCGATATGGAGTCGGTGCAAGATAAGGCGCATCAGTTTCCAGTAAAAGCATTTCACTCGGCGCAGCTTGGACAATTTCAGGAAGTTTTGCAGAATTTTTAAAAGTTAGTGGTCCATCAATTCCGATAAGCCAACCAAGTTTCCAAACTTCTTTAGCCATTTCCAAACTGCCTGAATAGCAATGCAAAACTCCGCGCAGATTTTTTCCTTCAGCCTGCAAAATTTTTAAAGCGTCGCCGTGCGCCTCGCGTTCATGGATACAGACAGGCAAATTTAATTGCCTTGCGATGTCCAACTGTTCGACAAAAATTTTTTGTTGCAAAATTTTTCCTTCAGAACTTTTTTCCCAGTGATAGTCTAAACCAATTTCGCCAATCGCGACAACTTTATTTTTTTTGGCAAGTTCAAAAATTTTTTCTGCAGAATTTTTTCCGTCCCAATCTTGAACTTCTTCCGGATGAATACCAACGCCTGCAAACATTCCTGAAAATTTTTTTGCAAGTTCGACGACTTCTGCAGAATCTTTCAGCGTCGCACCGAAATTTATAACTCTGTCCACGCATGAATTTTTTGCGCGTTCATAAACTTCAATCAAGTCTGCAGAAAATTTTTCGTCAGTTAAGTGACAGTGCGTATCAACAAATTTCATCTCGACAGCTCCCCCCAAAAAATTTTTTCAGATTATAGCACACAAAAGTAATCGTCTGCAAAATTTTACTGCAAAGAATCTTCGACAAAAAATTTTATTGATGTTTGCAAAGGATTTTTCAAACTTAAAAAGAAATTTAAAGGAAGCAATTATACATTCAAAATTTTTTATTTTTTTAGTAAAGGAGATTGTGAAAATGGATGAACATACCTTTTTGGTTGAGAAACCTTGTCCGGTTTGCATGAAGAAGACGCGAATTATTAAAACTCGTTCACGCCTTCTGGTCGAAAAAACTGACGAAGATTATTGCGTCCACTACAAAGGTTTTAATCCTTATTATTACAAAATTTGGGTCTGTGAACACTGCGGATATGCGGCGGACGAAAAAACTTTTTTGACTCCGCTCGGTCCGAAACAACGCAAAGAACTTTGGGATTATCTTTCCAACAAAGAAATTCAGTTTGAATTTAAGGAAGAGCGCGACTATCCCGATGCAGTTGCTTCCTATCAGTTGGCGATCAGTTATCTTGATTTGATCAAAGCTCCGCCGTCAAAGAGAGGTTCACTCAATCTTCAGCTTGCTTGGATTTATCGTTTTGCCGGCGAAACTGAAAATGAACAGGAATACATGCAGAAGGCGGCAGATTATTATGATCAGTCGATTACAACAGAGCGCTACCCGATTGGAAATTTGACCGACAACGCCGCGATGTATCTTGTCGGAGCAATTTATTATCGACTCGGCGATTATGAAAAGTGCGCTCAACATCTCTCAAGAATTATTGGTGATCAGTCTGTCCGCTCCAGAGAGCCGAAAATTTATGACAAGGCTCGCGATCTTTGGGGCGATGTGCGTGAGCAACAGAAGAATGAAAAGAAAAAGTAATTTTGAGATTGAAAGATTGAAAGGTGAAAAGATGGAGCGCATTTTCAATTTTACTGTCCACCTTTTAATCTTTTTTTGTCTTTTCACCTGCACATTTTTTTTGCCGACAAATTTTGTTCAGGCGAAGAAAAAAATTCAGCCGGAAAAAATTTTATATATTCCTCACGACAACAGACCGATAGTCGACGAACAGACAATCGCGGTCATTGAAAAAGTCGGTTATCAAGTTGTCGCTCCGCCGGAAGAATTTTTGGGAAATCGAGAAAAGTTTGGCGAACCTGACAAACTTTGGAAATGGTTGGAAGAAAATTGCAAAAAAGATATTCGCGCAGCAATAATTTCTTCGGACTCGATGTTGTATGGAAGTTTGGTCGCGTCGAGGAAACACAACATTGACAAGCAAGTTATTTTGGATCGCGTGGAACTTTTTCAGGAGTTTAGGAAGAAACATAAAAAGTTGCCGATTTATGTTTTTGGTTCAATAATGCGAACGCCGCGCTCTGCTGAAGCATCCGGTTACGAGGAGCCGGATTATTACAGAAATTACGGCGCAAATATTTTTCGATACACCGCACTCGAGGACAAGAAGGAAGTCGAAGGATTAAATCCGCGAGAGCAAAAAGAAATTGATTTTCTGCAAAAATTGATTCCAAAAAAAGCGTTGGGCGATTGGAAGGAGCGACATGAAAAAAATTTTTCCGCGAATGAAAAGTTAATCGACTTGGCGAGGGCAAAAAATTTTAATTGCTTGCTCTTGGGTCGCGACGACAATGCGCCTTATTCTCAAACTCACATGGAAAGTCGTCACCTGAAAAAATATGGCACAGGTTTGGAGCAAAATAAATTTCAAACTATCGCAGGAATTGATGAAGTCGGATTGATGCTTTTAACTCGAGCAGTCAATGACAGGACAAAAAATATTCCCGCAGTTTTTGTGAAATATAATTTCGGTCGCGGCGCGGAAACTGTTCCATCATATTCTGACGAAAAAATAGGCGACACAATCGGCGCGGAAATTTTGGCGGTCGGCGGTCGGCAAGTTTACGACGTAGGCAGCGCAGATTTAATCTTGGCAGTGAATACCAACTCGGACGGACAAACTCACGAGGCGGCTACAAGTCCTCTGAACGGCAGTAAAGAAAGACCCGGCACAGAATTTTTTGTCGATATTATCCAAGAATTTTTAAATTCTGATAAATCTGTCGCGCTGGCAGATATTTCCTTCGCGAACGGCTCGGATAATGCGCTTATGGAACTTTTGAACAAGCGCGGAATACTTTTCAGACTCAACGCCTATTCAGGTTGGAACACGGCGACAAACTCCACAGGTTTTGCTCTAAGTTCCGGAATTTTGTCAAAGCGGATGACTTACTCAGACAAAAAAAATTTGCTGACGACAAGGTACCTCGACGACTGGGCTTATCAATCCAATGTCAGAAATGTTGTCGCGGGACAAATTAAATGGCTGCGCGGAAATGGCGTTTATGAGTCGCTGGACGAAAAAATTGACATCGTGACAGATGAAACTTCCGAAATGTTGAATCACTTCGTAAAAAATAATTTGCAGTCGGCGAATATTGTCGGCGACTTAAAAGTTAAATTTCCTTGGAACAGAATGTTTGAATCGAAAATAATTTTTGCAACCGAGCAGAAATAAAATTTTTGATTGAGTTCAGAAAAAATTTTTTTCCTGAACTCAGTTTTTTTTTTCGGAAAAATTTTTCTGTAACTCTGCGAGAAATTTTTTTGTTTACTTTATCTGCGAGAATTTTTTTGTTATAATGATTTCAAACTTATCGGAAGAAGTTGGAGTAATGAAAAAATTTTTGAAGGAAAAACAATCTATACTCAGGCTGATAACTGAATTTTTATTTGTCGCACTACTTGTCGGCTTGGCGGCTTTTTTTGCTTACACTAAAATTGATGAAAAAATAAAGGAAGCTCTTTGTGAATCTGTAGTAAAGCACAGTCAAACAATAGCTTTCAGCTTGAAACAACAATTTGATCAAGAAATTTATCAACTGCAAACTGCCTCGATTGTTTTGGAAGGCAGACAAATTACACCTGAGGAACTTTTCAAAGTTGCCACAATGGATGTACCCGGCAAAACGTTGGGAATTATTTCGGCGGAAGGAAATGTTTTTGCCGGCGAAGGTTTAAAACCTGAAGTTTTTGAAACATTGAAGGGAGTTTTTCTCGGCGAATCGGTAATGAATTATCGCACTGACAGCGGACTTTTATTTGCCGTGCCTGTTCACTTGGGCGACCGAACTCATATGCTTTATGAACGCTATGAGGATGACGCATTACGCCATACTTTTAAAGCCTTGAGTTACAACGGCGAAGGTACAATAATTTTACTTCACGGCAGGGATCAATGGACAGTTCTTTCTGAAGGTGCGGAATTGATTAACGAAGATCCAAAAATGGATCCGGGCTGGACACAATTGAAAGCTGAAATGAAAAAACATGATGACGTTGCAATTTATTATGAGCATCCTTTCGGAGATTTTAGCAGAGGCGGTTACTTTATGTACTTCGCCAACATTGACAAAAAATTTAATTTCGGTATTTCAGGTTATGCAGCTTGGCAAGCCGTTGCCGTCGGAATTAACTATATTTACTTGGTTATGCTTATTGGCTTTGGTGTTTTGATTTTGTTTGTTTTTGTTTTCGGTCGCTACCTTTGGAAATCTTATGAAAGTAAAACTTTGGCGCATGAAAAAGTTTTGGCTGACAGCGCAAATCAAGCTAAGTCAGATTTTCTATCCAATATGTCGCATGAAATTCGCACACCAATCAACGCGATTATGGGAATGGACGAAATGATTTTGCGCGACGCTCTCGACACAACAATTTTAGAATATGCCGGAAATATTCAGAACGCCGCAAAAAATTTGCTGGGAATTGTCAACGATATTTTAGATTTTTCAAAAATTGAAGCAGGGAAGATGGAAATAATTCCTGTCGAATACAGTTTGAGTTCCTTGCTGAATGATTTACTTCATATGATTGAAAAACGCGCTGAGGATAAAGGACTGGAATTTTTGGTCTTGGCTGATGAAAAATTGCCTTCAGAACTTTTTGGCGACGAAATCAGAATCAAGCAAATTATTACAAACATTTTGACGAACGCAGTCAAGTACACTGAAAAAGGTTCCATAACTTTGCAAGTTACCTTCCACAAAAAATCTTCCGATACCATTTTGCTTTGTTTCAGCGTCACGGACACAGGAATTGGAATCAAGGAAGAAGACATGGAAAAACTTTTCAACGCATTTGAACGCATTGAGGAAAAAAGAAATCGCACAATCGAAGGCACAGGTCTTGGTATGAATATTTCGCAACATTTGCTGAATATGATGGGCTCTACCATGAAAGTTCAAAGTATTTACGGCAGAGGTTCAACTTTTTCTGCGGACATTGAACAAAAAGTTGTGAGCTGGGAACCAATTGGCGACTTCGCGGAAAATTACAAAAAATCTTTGACGCAGAGGAAAGAGTACAAAGAAAAATTCACCGCACCTGACGCAAAAATTTTAGTCGTCGATGATACTCCAATGAATTTAACTGTCGTGAAAGGTCTCCTGCGTCAAACAAAAGTTCAAATCGACACTGCGGACAGCGGCTCTGAATGTCTTGACCTTGTGGAAAAAAATCATTACGACATAATTTTCCTCGACCACAGGATGCCGAACATGGACGGAATTGAAACTCTCGCCGAAATGAAAGAAATGCCGACAAATAAAAATGTTGAAACTCCTGTAATTTCTCTGACTGCAAATGCTGTGTCCGGCGCACGCGAACAATATATCGCTGCAGGTTTTCAAGATTATCTGACAAAGCCGATCGACAGCGACCGACTTGAACAAGTTATGATTAAATATTTGCCGCCGGAAAAAGTTCACATCACTAAAGCTGATGAAGTTGCCGAAGTCGAAGAAATTAAAGTTCCTGAAGAATTTCAAAATTTGCAAGGAATCAACGCAGAAGTCGGAATAAAAAATTGCGGCTCGGAGGACGTCTACAGAAATGCGCTGAAAGTTTTTGCCGATTCAATTTTGACAGGCGCGGAGGAGATTGAAAAATATTTTGACGAAGGCGACTGGAAAGACTACACAACAAAAGTTCACGCTTTAAAATCAACTTCGCGAATTATCGGCGCAGCTGAACTTTCGGAACTTGCAAAAAATCTTGAGGATGCGGGCAACGCAGAAAATATTTCTGAAATAAAAAATTCCACGCCTAAACTTTTGGAACTTTACAGAAGTTTTGACGAAGTTTTAAAATTTTTGCAAACGCCGAAGCAAGATGATTCTACAAAGCCTTTGATTGACGAGGCTGAGCTTGCCGAAGCCTATGAGGCGTTGAAAGAAATTTCTGCGTCTTTCGACTACGACAACGCGAAATTTATTTTGCAGTCTTTGGAAGAATATCGCTTGCCGGACGCTGAAGTTGACAAGTTCAAAAAAATAAAATCTGCCGTCGAAAGTTTGAACTGGGAGCAGGTAAATATTTTGTTGAAATAAATTCCTTGCAAAAAATTTTTCTGACAAGTATAATTTGCGTGGAAGTTGAAAGTCACGGCAATAAAAAAGTCCGATTGCCAGTCGGACTTCGTGCCAGTGAGACGGTCAGCCTCTCATGTATTTTTGAGTTAATGAACAGAAAAAAAACGTGATTAGCCGCTAAGTTTTATGCTTAGGCGGCTACTTTTGTGCTTACCATGAGCACGATTGTTGTCACCACAATTACGGTGATGATGAACTTCGCGATACTCATAAGCGTCACCTCATTTTTGGAGGCTTAGAATTTAACCGCCCCGCCTTTCAGCTTTGGCACTATGCTGGCAATTATAGCACAGCATTTTTATTTTGCAAAAATTTTTCTTTTTAGTTTCAGATTTATAAGTTATAATCAGCCGAATATTTTTTTGAATCGAGGTTTTCAATGGACGATTATACATGGAGAAGACGACTGGCGGCGCGGCGAAGACGGAGGAAGATCGAACGCTCTGTCCTTGCTTTTTTAATTGTGATTGGTTTGAGTTTTTTTGTTTGGTATTTCACCAGTTACACAAAAACTCCGCTCTATGCCATGACGACCGCATTGGAAGAATTGCAAAACAGCGACGCTGAAAATTTCAAAAGTCGATTGGATTTAGGCGCGATAACCGCGAAGGCTTACGACGATTTAACTGTTGATATGTTTAAATATGATACTCAACTTTCGGCGCATGACAGAACCTTGTTTGAAAATTTTTATGTTTTAATTCGCTCGCAAATGTGCGCCGGCGCAATAAAAGTTATTAACGCTCGACTGGACACGGGCAAGTGGATTTTGCCGGAAGAAATGTTGAAAGGTCGACAACTTGGAATTGATTTCGATTTGTTTTTGGAAAGAAGTTTGATTCGACACACGACGATAGTCGGCGTGGAAAATGTTGAGAATCTCGGCGAAACTGCGACGGCTGATGTTAAAGTTGTTGAAGATTATTCACAAACGCCTTTTACGCTGAAAGTCACTTTGCAAAATTTCGGTAGCGCAAGTTGGCACGTCGCCCGGAAAAATTTTGAACTTTTTGGATTGAATTTTAAATTTCCGGGATTGAGTTTCAGTTTGGGTGACAGCGATTGGAAAGTTATCAGAGTGGAAAATTACAAAGAATATCTCGATTCAACCGCTCCGACTTTGCGCCGAGATGTTGCCGAATACATCGACAGCACGGCAGAAATTATTTCAAGATACAATGAAACTTTTCAAGCGGAGCAAAGTCAATTTATTTCTCTGCAACGAACTTCAGACGGAATTATGAACAGCAACCAACGCGCACAGGTCGCAGATTATATCGCTCAAACAATCATTCCGATGTTGCAATATCGACAGGCGGAACTTGATGGAATTTATGTGCCGCAGGGCGCGAGTTACTTGGCAAATTTGAGACGTGAGTCCACAAATATTACAATTCAGGCTTGGCAAAATTATTCTCGCGGTTTGATTGAGGATGATCAGGCGGCTTTTTTCACGGCTGAAAGTTTGCATAAACAGGAATTGGCTCTTGATCAGCGCATTGAAGAAATTGTTCATAATTCGGCAATTACAAAAGATTTGCCGGATTTGCCGTGAGTAATTTTAAAATTTTTTTGAGGAGGAATTTTTTTGTTGAGAAAAATTTTTGGAGCGGTTTTTCTCTTTTGCTTCTTTTTTGTTTCGCAAAATGTTTTTGCAGAAAAAACAGATTGGGCAGACAATTCTTTTGACTTCAGGTCTGTAAAAAAAATTGTTTTGCGAGACATCAGCGACGAGGCAGGATTGAAAAATTTAGGCGAGATTCAGAAACAAAAAATGTTGAGCAGTTATCTCGACGGCGCAAAAAAATTGAAATGCGAAATTTTGACCGAAGGCGAAGGAGATTTATATATCGAGTGCAAAATAAAAAAATGGAAGGACGACTACTACATAATTCCCGAACACACAGTTTGGGAACAGAAAACAATGTACCGAACGAAAAGAGATCGTGACGGCAACAAATATGAAGAAAAATATTACATAACTGTTCCCGTCACCTATCCTCCGCGCAGAGTGGACACTTCGGATTTAGTTGTGAATTTTGAAGTTTACGATGCGAAAACAGGAAAAATGGTTTTTGGTCGCGAGGACGATCGCAATCGCGAAGATCCGAAAGCTCAACTTGGAATGTTCGGGCGTATGTGCAGTTCTTTTTTCTATGACTTTTGGAAGAAAATTAAAAAATAATTTTTAGAAATTTTTGGAGCGTGAAACTTTATGAAAAAATTTTTTAATCAAGTCGGGAAATTTTTTTGCGGCGCATTTTTAATTTGTGCGCTTGGAATAAATTCAGTTTCTGCGGCTGAAAATCCTGACGCGATGGAAGCCTTTCGCGAGGCGATGATAAAATCTTCCGACTCGAACAGAGTTGTTCATGAAGATGTTTTTTTTGTTGTGCCGACGATGCAGAGCGAATTGGATTTTATCGGACAGAGGGACGGAGAAAATTTTAAAGCCACAGGAGATTTTAATATTTGGGTTCTTAATAATGACAGCGGAAATTTCTCGGAATTGAAAATTCCTTTCTATCTGACTCAAGCTGCGAAGGATATGCAAATTTATTTTTCTTTTGACGGCAAGTGGAAAAAATTTCAGTCGCCGAGTTTGGCGGCGGTTGCTACTGACATTATCGCCACCCCAAACTCCGAAGAAATTGAAAAATTTATTTCTGAAATTAAGGAAGTAGCCCTCCTTCGCGAAACAGAAACCGAGCGCACAATGTTGGTCAAACTCGACGGAAAAAAAATTGCTGATGAGATGCAAGCCGAGTCTGAAAAAAATCCCGCTGACAACGGAACCGCCGACGACAAAATTTTTCACGAAAGTTTGACAAAATATTTAGAAAACGGTTTTAGAAATTCAGAAATTTGGTATACTTGGTCGGTCAACAAACAAAATTGGAATACAATCGCACTGACTTTAAATCTTTCCGGTCTTGTTCAGCAAATCGCGCAGGCGGCGTTGAGTGACGATTCTCAAAATTGGAGCGAGGCTGAACAAAATATTTTGGAAACAGTCGCTTACTTCAGCGAAACAAAAGCCTTCACAACTTTTTTGAATCAGGAAGCCGCGAAAAGATTGGAAATTCCGAAAAAAGTTTTGAAAGCTGAATTGGTTGAAGATATGATTGCAGATAGAAAATAAATCTTGTTGCAAAAAAAAAATTTCTCCGGCAAAAATTTCTCTGTCGGAATTTTTTTGTTGAAAAAGTTTTAGAAAAAATTTTTGAGGTTAAAATTTTTCTTTGTGACTTGCAAAAGCGTTGTGGCTGTGAATAGATTCAAAATTTTCACATTCGACTTCAAAAGCAGAAAGATTTTCTACGCCGCGCAAAACAATTACAACGTCGCGCAGAATATCTTCAACAAATTTTGGATTTTTATAAGCCGCCTCAGTTACAAATTTTTCATCCTCGCGCTTGAGGAGAGGATAAATTTCGCTCGACCCCTGCGACTCGATAAGCCGAACAATTTTTTCAATTCCGAAGTCTGAAAGTTTTTCAGCGTCGGCAAAATTTAATTTCACGCGGCAAACTGAACGCTGATTATGTGCGCCGAAGTCTGAAATTTCTTTACTGCATGGACACAGCGAAGTGAATGGAACGGACAAATTTAATTTTAAATTCAGCTTGGAATTTTTAAAAAGCTCTCCGCAAATTTTAGCGTCAATGTCCAAGAGAGATTCTTTTTTGCTGACAGGTGAAAATTTTTTGACAAAAAATTTAAATTCCAACTTAATCGCCGAAAAATCTGTTTCAAGTTTTTCAATCGCCTGAAGTAAATTTTTTTTCAATTCCGAGATCGACAGCGGCGCAGAAATATTTTCCTGCAAAATTTCCATTAACCTGCTCATGTGCGTGCCGCGAATTTTGTCGGACAGCGAAACTGTAAATCTTATTTTTGCCAAGACTTGTTGAACTTTTCCAGCGTCTGAAATAAAAAGCGGCAGGTAAACTCCTGTCACTCCTGTTTGCTGGATTTTTATTTTGCGTTTGTCTTCTTGGTTCTGAACGTCAATCATTTTTTTCCTCTTCATCTAAAATTTTTTTCAAGTCCGTGACTAATTTATTTATTCTGTTGAACTTCAATTTGTAACTGACGCGGTTTGCAATAAGTCTTGCCGTCGCGTCCATAATCGAAACAATTTCTTCAAGATTATTTTCGCGCAGCGTCGTCCCTGTCTCCACAATGTCAACAATACTTTCAGACAGTCCGATAATTGGCCCCAGCTCGATTGAGCCGTTGAGTTTGATATATTCCATTTGCATACCGCGCGAAGTGAAAAATTTTTCAGCAGTGCGCGGAAATTTTGTTGCAACTCTGGTGTGCGAATAATCTTCAAGTTTGTCGCGCTTTTTGTCTTTCGGAACAGCCATCATCAAGTGACATTTGCCAAAGCCCAAGTCCAAAAGTTCATAAATATCTTTGCCGGACTCCTCGATAACATCCTTGCCGATAATTCCAATGTCAGCCGCTCCATATTCCACAAAAGTTGGAACGTCGGCAGTTTTTGTAATAATAAATTTTAATTTTAAATCTTCGTTCGTGATGACAAGTTTCCTGGATTTTTCTGTCAAACCTTCAGCCGTGAAACCAACTTTTTTAAAAAGTTCACTCGACAGGCTGAAAAGTTTTCCTTTCGGCAAAGCAACTGTTATGTAATCATTCCTCATTCCTAACTCCTCATTCCTAATTGAACTCGTTCCTAATTGAATTAGTTTTCTTCATCAGCAAGGCGCAAAAGTTTTAATTCTTTCGGATCATTTTTTTTCGGCGGCGAATGATGCCTTGCAATAATTTTTG
>CALEPR010000141.1 GCA_937910665.1 uncultured Selenomonadales bacterium | reverse complement strand
ACATAACTTTACAGCCGAAAAATGTGGCAAGAAAAATTATGCCGAGATAGTAGTATAAGCTGCGGCAACTTGTCACGTTTTGAAGTAGGGAACCGCCGCCGGAAATAAGAAGGTCTGCCTTCAAAATTTTTTTTATGATAGAAAAAATATCCAGCCACCCTACGGCGTCGACATTATGTCTTTTTTTCGTATAGCTAGGGTTAAGCGAAATGACGGTAAAATTTAAATCGGCGTTACTTTCGCGTAAAACTGCTAACATTGACGCGAGCATTGCTTCATCGCCGCCGTTTTTCGAGCCGTAATAGCCGGAAATTAAAATGTTCATTAAAATTACGCGGTAGATACCGTTACTGAAAACTTATAAAAAGTTGTAAACTTTTATGTTTCATTCCTGCTTCAGTGCGTCCGCTTTCGCCGTCATTTCTAACTAACTACTTGCGTTTGCTGTAACGCTCCACAGGCTTAAATTCCCCGCTAACGTACGGGTATTATTTTTCGCAATATCGTCCCAAATTTATTGCAGCTTGTAAATCGCGGTCAATGATATTGCCACATTCACAGCGATAAATTCGTTCCGATAATTTCAGGTCTTTTTTAATTCGTCCACAACAAATGCAAGTCTTTGAACTCGGATAAAATCTGTCAGCAAAGATAAGTTTTATTCCTGCCCATTCTGCTTTGTATTCAATCAACTTGCGGAAATTGTACCAACCTTGTTCCTGAATTGCTTTCGACAAATGTTTATTCTTCATCATTGCACCAACATTCAAATTTTCCATGACTATCGCTCTTGGTTTTCGAGCGATTATTTCTGTTGTAATTTGGTGTCGGTAATTCTGCCGAATATTTGCCAACCTGTGGTGAATTTTCAATAAAAGTTTTTCGCTTTTTACAATGTTGCAAGTTTTACAGTAATCTTCTCCTTCCTTTTTATTCATCTCGTACTTACGCGAAATGGAGCGTTGCAACCTACGCTGTCTTTTCTTCAATTTTCTGATGGTATCTGTCTTGTTGATGTTAGCATAAAATGTGCCGTCAGAAAGTACCGCCAATTCCTTAATTCCTAAATCTATACCTAAAGTTTCAGTAAAATTTTCCACCGACTTTTCAGGCTTAAATTCCACTGCAACCGATAACCACCAATTCAAGCCGTCAAAACTGACTCGCGGATTTTTGTATTTTACGCCGACAGGGATTCTGCCGATTTCTGCAAGTCTTATCCAATTTAACTTTTGCCGATTTTTTCTTTTACTTGCGGCAATGGCTTCAAGTTTAACGTGCGTTGAAGTAATTTTTATTTTCTCTGTGTCATGATAAAAATTAAAGTCGCCGTTGCGTTTACTCTTGAATTTCGGATGCCCGTTCATATCGTACACAGTCGGAGTTTTGCCGATTCTTGCGAAATGTTCCAGTTTTTTCTTCGTGAATTTTATTTTGGTCGATTTTTGTTTTTTGAAAAACTTATCATAAGCATTGCCGCAGTCAATTATTGCTTGCTTTGTCACATTGTTTGAAATCTTTTTCAGCCAAGAATACTCATCTGAATTTCTCAACACTGTAAATTCTTTACGCAAATCCTCGTTGGAAATAAATTTTTCGTCGTTTTCAAAAGCCGTCATCTCTTTGTTCAACGCCCAGTTGTAAGCAAACCGCGCACTTCCTGCAAATTGAAAAAGTCTTGTTCTCTGCCATTTATTCGGTTCAAGCATTACTTTGTACGCCTTGTATGTCGGTTCAAGCGTTTCCTTGTGTGACTTCTTCACCATCTGCTTCACCGCCTATCAAATCTTTTATCAATTTCTTTGCTTTATGCGCTCTTTTACCTTGAAGTTTACAACTAAACACCGTGATTATTTGCACTAAATCCTCTACCAGTTCTTCCTGTTCAGTCTTTTTTGTGTTGTCGATTATTTCAATTTCGCAACCGTGCAAACTTGCTACATATTCAATAAGTTCAAAACCGAAA
>CALEPR010000140.1 GCA_937910665.1 uncultured Selenomonadales bacterium | reverse complement strand
GTTTGCTCTCGGTGTCCTGAATCCACAAGCCCAAAATATCTTTTCTGCCGTCTGTATTTTACACTACCACGAAAGTTAAAAGTAAGCGAAGTATCAGACAAAATCTTTTGTCCTGCCTTCTCAATGACAAACTTTTGCTTGATATTATTCTTACTGAAAATTTATGAAACGCCTGCGTGAAAGAAAATTTTTTGTCTTGCCAGTAAGAATTTAGCGTGATATAATTCCTGAACTAGAAATTGGATTTTGTTTTTCAAGGAAGCGAGGGGTTTGTTATGGCGATTCAAGGAGTTGGAGGAGCACCTTTGGACGGCGGCTTGTCGAGGTCATTCAGGGAAATCAATGTTCAGACTGATTTGATTGGAAAACAAGTTACTTCGGAAAAAATGGCGGAGGGTATTCCGCATGTTTCAAACTTTGGCATTGAAACAAATCTTGGGACAAGTCATTTCCAGCAGGAGAATCAAGAAGTGATTGATACTTCGCTCGAAAAAGTTTCCGAGATCATGCAGAGAGACGATGACTTAATGGAAGTTTCAAACTTTGGCAACGAATCTCCGTTCAGTCCATCGGCTTTCAAAGAGATGAACACTACTTCGGCACAACAAAAGGCAGCTCAGGCTTACGGCAGCTTTGCATGAGAAAAATTTTTTTGAACAGAAAAAATATACCGATTCAACTTTGACATTGAGTCGGTTTTTTTGATTTCAAATTTTTTCCTCCAACTTCTGCATACGCATCGAGTTCGCCAAAATTATTATTGAAAAAATTAAAACTCCGGCAACCGCCGCGATCGGATGAAAAGGTACAGGAGGATTTTCTAAAAGCATCATCAGTGCAGGCGGCACGAGCGCAACCCAAGACAGATAGGAAATTTTTTTATTCTGCCTGACAAGTTTTACTGCGCGGAGAGAAATTTCTCGACAGAGCAAAAATTTTTCCAACGTCGGAATTTCAAAATCAAATTTTATTTCGGAATTGTCATTCAGCGAAGTAATCGATCCATCATTCAGCAAAACAGAAACATCTGCGTTGACCAGCGCAGGCAAGTCGTGAAAGTCATTGCCTATCATGGCGACAGTTCGACCTTTCGCGCGGTAAATTTGAACTTCTCTGGCTTTGTCCTCAGGAGTTAAATTTGTCCGCAGATTTTCCAAGTTAAAAAATTTTGCGATCGACTTCGCAGTTTTTTTATTCAGCGCAGTCAAAACTACAGTTTCAATTTCATTTTTGCGGAGGAAAGAAATAAATTCCCGCGCATCGGATCTAACTTCGTCCCTCAGCGCGACAAGTCCGCGAGCCATTCCTCCCAATCCCAAGAGCAGAGGAATTTTTCCATGCACCGCAAGTTGATCCGCCTTCGTCAAAAGTTCCGCGCTTGCCGAAACTCCCTGCGCCGTCACCCAGTCGGGATTTCCTACGCGCAGAGGTGTACTGTTTACAAGAGCCTCGACTCCTTGACCCGGAACTTCGCGAAAGGCAGAGACGCTTTGAATTTTTAAATTTCTGCGTTCCGCGCTGTCCAAAATTACTTTGCCGAGAAGATGAGTTGCATTTTGTTCGGCAGAGGCAGCGTAAGACAAAAGCGACGACTGAGAAAAACCTTCCGGCACCAAATCAGTTACAAAATATTCTCCGTCAGTCAAAAATCTATTCATGGGAATTGCAACTGTATCGACGCAAGCTAAATTTAAAATCGCGTCGAAGTTGTTCAACCTCACTTGCTCCGCTTCGATTGCTCGACCCGCAAGTTTCAAAACCAAAGGCGCGGAAAGAGCGAGACAGATTGGAGAAAAGGCGACAAAAATCGAAAGTCCAATCGCGACCGCCGCATCAAGTCCGCGCTCTGCATACATATATCCTGAAAAAATTCCTGTCGTCAGCAAATCGAGCAAGAAAAATAATTTTATCCTCAACATTTTAAATTCCTTTTTAGTTTAGTAGTCAGTTACAAAGTTTTCAGTTATCAGAAAAGAGATAAAAAGTGTTTTGAAGTTTTTTCACCTTTCCAACTAATAACTAAGCACTATTCACTATCAATCCGCAAACTACTGATCTAAATACCTTTTGAAACGCCGCCGCCCGGCGAAGGAACATCGTCGTAACCCTGAGCGTCGTAATTTTCTGTCGGTGCGGGAGAATCATTGTAGTGCGGCTCAGTTTCGGAAGGATAGTAA
The DNA here is from genome assembly GCA_937910665.1 of uncultured Selenomonadales bacterium. Lineage (GTDB taxonomy): Bacteria > Bacillota > Negativicutes > Selenomonadales > Selenomonadaceae > Quinella. The sequence continues at coordinate 2,076 of CALEPR010000140.1, read as the reverse complement.
GGCGTTGAATTTTGTTCGGGAGAAGGTTCGCTGTAATCTTGTCGCGGAGTCTCGGAATAATTTTCATTCTGATTATAAAATTCAGGCTGTCTTGTCTGTTGATCTCGGCGCGGAGGTTCAATTTCAGTATTTTGATTTTCCTGCTGATTTTCGGAATTTTCTCCCGTTCCCGAATCTTTCAAAGTCGGTCTTGCTCGACGCTGATTCACGACAAGCGGATCGAAATCATGAACAGGAACATTCGCAAGAGCTTTTTTCATGAAAGATGACCAGATGTAAGCCGGAGTCTGTCCACCCATGATTCCCGGCAAACTGGAATTGTCGTCATTGCCAACCCAGACAGCCGCAACTAAGTCGGGAGTGTAACCGACAAACCAAGCGTCATTATAATTTGAAGTCGTTCCTGTCTTTCCTGCGGCAGGACGATTTATATTTGCATTTTTTCCCGTGCCGTATGTGATAACGTCCTCAAGCATACTTGTCAAGTTGGCTGCGCTTTGTTGACTGATAACCGCCTTTCCTTCAGGTGTGACTTCTTCCAAAATTCTGCCGTTGCGATCCAAAACTTTTGTAATTGCGATGTGCGGCATATAAACTCCACCATTCGCAAAAGTACAATATGCGCTTGTAATTTCCAAAGGAGTAACGCCTTTAGTCATTCCGCCGAGCGAAGTTGCAAAATTTCTGTCGTTCGGTTCGCCGTCGAGGACAAAAGTTGTAATTCCCATTTCCTGTGCGTAGAAAATCGGCTTGTCCATTCCCAAACTTTGAGCAATTTTTACTGTAGGAACATTCATGGAATTTGTTGCGACTTGTCTTAAAGTGACTGCGCCGCGAAAAGTTCCGCTGTCATTTTGCGGTCTCCAGCCGTCTATATTTATCGGACTGTCCTCAATGATCGTATCGGGCGTGAAATTATTTTCCAATGCGGCGGCGAACACGAAAGGTTTAAAAGCGGAACCCGGCTGACGCTCCGCCATAGTTGCGCGGTTGAATTGATCTGTTCCTCGTCCGCCGACCATAGCTTTGATGTAACCGGTCTTTGGATCTATCGCGACAAGCGCACCTTGCGGCTGTTGAAGTCCATTTGAATCTGTCGAGTAAGTCGGCAAAATTTCCAACAAAGATGCTTCCGCCATTCTCTGAACGTCCATGTCAATCGTGGTATAAATTTTCAAACCTTCCTTGTAAAGAGCATCCGCGCCATATTTGTCAATGACAAGTTGAGTGACATAGCTCAGGAAATAAGCCGCATCTTTTTGCTCCTCCGGCTGATTTGGTTGAGCCAAAACAATTTCAAAATTTTTTGCCTCCGCCGCCTCGCTCGGTCTGATGTAATTATATTTCAGCATTTGATCCAGAACAGTATTTCTTCGCTCAATCGAAGCGCGGATATTGTTGAAAGGCGAATAATAATTTGGACTTTTCGGAATACCGGCAAGCATGGCGCACTCGGACAAATTTAAATCCTCAATATTTTTTCCGAAATAAGTTTTCGCCGCTGCCTGAACTCCATATGCGCCTTGACCAAAATAAATTTGATTCAGATACAATTCTAAAATTTCCTGCTTGGTGTACTGCTTTTCAAGTTGGAGCGCGAGAAAAACTTCCTGAATCTTTCGCTTTAAAGTTCGTTCCTGCGTCAGGTAAGCATTTTTTGCAAGTTGTTGCGTGATTGTCGAACCGCCTTCGGCAATTTCATTGTCTTTCAAATTGGTGTAAACTGCGCGAGCAAGTCCTCTGGGGTCAACTCCTTTATGTTCATAAAATCTTGCGTCCTCGATTGCGATAAACGCTTGCTGAAGATGAATGGGAATTTGTTCAATCTTCACAGGCATCCTGTTTTCAGTCGCGTGAATATTCGCAAGTTCGTTTCCTGCAGAATCATAAATTTGCGACGACGCAGGCGGACGAATGTCGCCGGCAATATCCGGCTTTGCATTTATGTTCGCTGTGATGAATCCGATTCCAATTCCGGCAGCCATCACCAAAACAAAAATAAAAAGTCCCAAGATAATTTTAAAAAAAGTTCCAATTCTGCGACGAGCTTTACTGGCTCGACGCGTCGGAGTTCGC
>CALEPR010000139.1 GCA_937910665.1 uncultured Selenomonadales bacterium | reverse complement strand
TTCTGAAGTTCTTTCCCCGTGTCCTCAAAAAATACTTGACAGGTCTTTACATAACAGGAGGTGTAGATGGTGATTGATAAAGATGTGATAATGCAAAAAGTTCAGCGTTTCGGCGGTGCGATGTTTACGCCTGTTATTATGTTCGGCGTGTTCGGTATTTTTGTCGGAATTTCAATTCTTTGCAAAAATCCTATGATTCTCGGTTCAATCGCTGAGGAAGGAACTATTTGGTGGAATTTTTGGTATATCGTCGAACAAGGCGCGTGGACAGTTTTTAATCAAATGGCGATACTTTTCTGTATCGGTTTGCCAATCGGCTTGGCGAAAAAAGAAAATGCTCGCGCGGCGATGGAAGCATTTTTAATCTTTATGATTTTCAACTATTTTATTCAATCAATGCTGACGCTCTGGGGGTCGAGTTTCGGAGTTGATTTTGAACAAAATGCAGGAGCCGGCACAGGTTTAACGATGATTGCCAACATAAAAACTTTGGACACAGGTATTGTCGGCGCGATTATAATTTCTTCAATCGCTGTTTGGTTACACGGAAAACTTTTTGATGTAAATGTTCCTGAATACATGGGAATTTTTAAAGGTTCTTCGCTTGTTGTTGTCGCAGGTTTTGCTTTAATGATTCCTGTTGCATATCTTTTCTGTTTGTTTTGGCCAAAAGTTCAGTTGGCTATCGCGTCACTTCAAATTTTCTTGGTAGATGCCGGCGGTTTCGGCGTTTGGCTTTACACTTTCTTGGAAAGATTTTTAATTCCGACAGGCTTACACCATTTCATCTACTTGCCCTTCATATATGGTCCGGCAGTTGTCGATAACGGAATACAGCCTTATTGGTTGGCACATATTCAAGAATTTGCAGAATCAACAAAACCACTTATGGAATTATTCCCTCAAGGCGGATTTGCACTGCACGGAATGAGTAAACTTTTCGGCTGTCCGGGTATCGCGCTTGCAATGTATTATACTGCAAAACCTGAACGCAGAAAAAAAATTGCGGCGTTGGTTGCACCTGCGGCTGTCGTTGCTATGTGTTGCGGAATTACAGAGCCGCTTGAATTTACATTTTTATTCATTGCGCCCGCACTTTTCGCAGTTCACGCATTTTTAGCGGCGACAATGGCGGCGACGATGTATTTCTTCGGAGTTACAGGAAATTTCGGTGGCGGTTTACTTGACACAGATTTATTTCAAAACTGGATACCGCTTTGGGCAAATCACTGGGGAACTTACGTCACGCAAATTATTATCGGTTTGTGTTTCACAGTAGTTTATTTCTTCGTATTCAGATTTTTAATTGTCCATTTCGACTTTAAGACACCGGGTCGCGGCGAGGAAGCAGGCGGCGATAAACTTTATACAAAAGCTGACTATAAAGCTCGCGAAGGAAAAAGCGGAAAAAATTCCGGCAAAAAAGCTGTCGGCGACGAACGCGATTTTATGGCGGCGGCTTTCTTGGAAGATTTAGGCGGAAAAAATAATATTGCAGACGTTACAAATTGTGCGACAAGATTGCGCGTCACTGTAAAAGATGACAGCTTAGTTAAAGATGTCGGAACTTTTACTGAACACGGCGCACACGGTTTAGTTCACAACGGCAGAGCAATTCAAGTTATTGTCGGGTTGAGTGTTCCGCAAGTTCGCGAGCGTTTTGAAAATCTTTTGAATGCGCCTGACGACGAAATTGCAGAAGCTGAAGAAGAAGTTGCAGACGCAATGATTTTAAAAGCTGTCGTGAGCGGAAAAGTTATAGATATTTCTGAAGTTCCAGACGAAATGTTTGCACAGAAAATGATGGGTGACGGCGTTGCAATTCAGCCGAGCGATGAAATAATTTTTGCACCTGCCGACGCTGAAGTTACAATGATTGCTGAAGAAAGTTTGCACGCTATCGGCTTGCACTTGAAGAACGGCGCAGATATTTTAATTCATATCGGAATTGACACTGTGAACTTGAAAGGCAAAGGCTTTGAAGTTTTCACAAAACAAGGCTCGACAGTAAAAGCCGGTGATAAATTGATAAAATTTGACAGAAAAATTATCGCTGACGCAGGTTACAAAGACATTGTAATTATTGCAGTCACAAATTCCGCTCAATTTCCTGAAATGAAAAAAGTTTTAGGCAACGCTGAGGGCGGAAAAACTTCAATGATTGAAAATTTGTAACAGGAAAAATTTTTTCTAAAAAGAAAAAGTCACGGAGAAAAAATCTTCGTGGCTTTTTGTCAACTACCCGCGACCAAAGTCGCGAGCTTGGGGGGTGAAACCCCAAATTGCTTAGATACGGCTGACTTACCAAAAATTGTTTCCAATCTCCGGCAGAGGTCTGCTAATTACCAAAGCCGGTAGAGTCCGCAAGTTGTCAAACGGACTGCACTCGACGAGTGACTCACAAAACTTCTGACGTCTTTTCGCAAAGACCTTGCTTGGTTCTCGCATAGTGCCTTTGCACATCATTACGAAGCGAGCCGATTCTAACACAGGTATTTTTTTGTGTCAATTCCTCTCCCGGTTAAAACCGGAAGATTCCTTGACACAATTTAATTGAAAGGAGCGTTTGTAATGCAACTTGAAGAATTGGTGAACACGCACAGAAAAATTTTAAATCCGACTGATATGGCGATTTGGAAATTTATTTTTAATAACAGAAAAAAATCTGCGAAAATGTCTGTGAAAGAACTTGCAAAAAATTGTGCGGTATCGAGCGCGACGCTTGTAAGATTCGCGCAAAAGTTAGGTTTTCGCGGTTTCGGCGAATTAAAGGCCGCGATAAATTTTGAAAAACCTTTGCCTGCCGATTACAAGGATAATATTTTTAAAGATTTGAAACAGTTTTATGACAGGACGATTGAAAATCTTTCCAACCGCGATTTTGAAAGCGCAATTAAATTGATCGTTAACTCGACAAGAATTTTTGCATTTCCTTCAGGACACGTTCAGCGAAATGTTGTCCAGGAAATGCGCAGAATTTTTTTGGAAAGCAAAATTTTTATTTATGAAATTGTCGGACTTGGCGAACTTGATTCAGTGATTGATACGCTTACTGAGGACGATATTTTTATTTTTATTTCGCTGAGTGGAGAATCGCCTGTTGTAATTGAGGCCGCGCAGAGATTGAAAGACAAAGGCATCCCGACAATTTCGATAACACAACTTAGTGAAAATACTTTAGCCGGTCTTTCGACTATAAATCTGTACATTTCGCCGGCAACATTTCAAGTTCAAGGCGATTTACAATTTAAAACATTGATGCCGTTCTTTATGTTGGTAGAAGTTTTGTATTTGAAGTACAGAATTTTTTTTGAAGAACAGCAGGAAGAAGAACATTATTAAAAATTTGCAAAAAAATCCTCCGACAAATTTTTTCTGCCGGAGTTTTTTTTATTTGTTTGAGAAAGGTTTATTTCAATTCAGGCCAAAATTCTTTGTTAGCTTCAATCAAGTCATCAAGAATCAATTTTGCAACTTTCGCGCTCGGCACAGTTTTTGAAAGCGTCAAGGCTTGCCACAAACTTTGATAGGAATGATTTATCCATGCATCGACAGTCAATTTTTCTACAGAAACTTGTTGCTCCATCATACCTTTTTGAAATTGCGGAATATCTCCGACAACAAGCGGCTCCGGGCCTTGATTTCCAACAATGCAGGGAATTTCAACCATCGCAGTCGGATCAAAATTTTTAATTGCGCCGTTGTTCTCGACAATCAAGAGCATATTTGCTTTTGTGTTAAAAGCGATTGCCTCAGCCAAATCGACAATAAAAGTTGCGTGCGCATCGACTTCAATATTTGTATCTTTCGCCGTGCCGACTTCTTTAATGCGTTTGCATTCGCCGAAAACATTTTTTTCGCGACCTTCCATAACTTCATTGGTGCGCGTGTGATTTATGTCTGAATGTTTTACAACTTCATCTTGACACAAATAATATTTTAAATAAGTGTTCGGCAAAGTTTCTGTATCAATCGGCGCAAAATCTTTTACCATTTCAAAAGTAACTTTCCAACTTTCGTCAATGTGCTGAACTCCTTCGTCGCCCTGCAAATATTTTAAATTGTAGCCGTGCTGATAAACATAATCGCGAATTTTCGGCAAAAGTTCATTACCGTTTTTGTCGCGAATACTTGTCCACCAACCGAAATGATTTAAGCCAAAATATTTAAATTCAAGTTCGTGGCGCGATTTAAAACCTGCAATTTGCGCCATTTTTTCTTCAATGTCAACAGGCATATCACAAATATTTATAATTTGCGAAGTCGGGCAAAGTCTGCGCGTCGCCTCAGCAACAATCGCCGCAGGATTTGAATAATTTAACATCCAAGCGTTAGGCGAATATTTTTCCATAAATTTTACAAGCTCGACAATTCCGCCGATTGAACGCATACCGTAAGCAATTCCGCCCGGCCCGCAAGTTTCTTGACCGACAACGCCATATTTCAGCGGAATTTTTTCATCTTTTTCGCGCATTGCATATTTTCCGACGCGAATGTGCGCCATAACAAAATCAACGTCGCTGAAAGCAGTTTCGGGGTCAGTCGTCGCAACAAATTCAATTTCAGGCGCACGTTCTTTCAAAACAATTTCCATAGCGTCCGCGATAATTTTCTGGCGTTCGTTGTCATTGTCATAAAGTTTGAGTTTGCGGAGCGGAAATCTTTCTTTCTGCGACAAAAGCATCATAACAATTCCGGGCGTAAAAGTTGAGCCGCCGCCTGCTACCACTACTGAAAATTTTTTCTCAGACATAAAATTTTTCCTCCTATCGATAAAAAAACTTTCTTATGGCGAAAATTTTAAAATCTTTTTCTTGCAAATGCAATGCTTGACTGAAATTTTGGAATTTAGTTTGTTAGTTGAAAAAAGTTTAAAATCGTGAAACTTTTTTCACTCCGTACGGTAGGAGTTTTTGCAACATTGAAGGGGAAAATTTTTCAAACGCTGACTTCTAAATTTATTACAAAATCTGCAAAATTTATCACTGCTTGCCTGTGCGTAGAAATTATTATTGTCTTTCGCACTGAATTTTTTCGCAAAAATTTTAAAAATCTCTGCTCACTTTCTAAATCTAATCCTGCTGTCGGTTCGTCCAAAATTATTATCGAACTTTTTTTCAAAAATGCGCGAACTATTCCAAGCCTCTGCAACTGTTCGCGACTTAATTTTTGCTCCGCAACTAAATTTATTTTTAAGCCCAATTCCTGCAAAAATTTTTGTAAATTTTCTTCATCCAACTGTCCGAACATTAAAAAATTTTCAGACTGTAGAAAAAAATTGAAAAACACCTGCCGATGTGATATAA
>CALEPR010000138.1 GCA_937910665.1 uncultured Selenomonadales bacterium | reverse complement strand
TCGTCCTAAAAATAAAGCCCCTCTCAAACTTAGTTGAAAAGGACTTTGTCTACAGTCTGAACTTGAGTAGAGGTAATTTTTTTTTGTAACATCACAAGGTAAAAGATAAAAAAATTATACTCGGGCAATTCATTCCACTCCCGCAGAAAAAAATTTATTGTGCAAGAAATTTTTTTGTTGTATATTGTTTCCGCTGAATGGAGGTAATAATTTTGGCAATTATTTCAGCTGAAAGGAAACGATTTCTGCGGCGAATAGATTTTGTACTTTTGTTCGCTTCTCTTGCGCTAATAATTTACAGCTTGATTGTGATAAGCAGCGCGACCCATGTCAATACGTCGGGCGAGGAAAGATATTGGTTTGTCCAACGGCAAGGATTATTTGCCGTCGTAAACATTTTGGTAGCAATTTTGTTCATGAACTTTGACTATCGAGGACTGCAACAATATGGCAAGCAACTTTACATTTTTAATCTGATAATGTTGGCGGCGGTTATGTTTTTCGGACATGCGGCACTCGGAGCACAACGCTGGATTCAAATTGGTCCGATAAGTTTGCAGCCGTCAGAATTTTCAAAATTGATTATGATAATTTGCATGGCATCGATTCTCGAGGACAAAATTGGACAAATAAATTCTTTTCAAGACTTGTTGCCAATCGCGGCTTACATTGGAGTTCCTTTTATTTTGGTTCTGAAACAGCCGGATTTGGGAACGTCTTTGGTCTTTATGGCAATTTTTCTTGGAATGATTGTAGTCTGCGGAATACGTTGGAGAATTTTATTTGGACTTTGTCTCGCAGGAATTGCGGCGATGCCTTTGGTCTGGCAATTTTTAAAAGATTATCAGAAAATGCGTATCATGGTTTTTCTTGATCCAAATGTCGATCCTCTCGGCTCAGGTTATCACATAATCCAGTCAAAAATTGCAATCGGTTCGGGAATGATTTTCGGCAAAGGACTTTTTGAAGGCACACAAAGTCAACTGAACTTTTTGCCGGAAAATCATACAGATTTTATTTTTGCGGTCGTCGGTGAGGAACTTGGATTTGTAGGAGCGGTGATTTTACTTCTGCTTTACTTGGTAATTTTTTTGCGCGGATTATCCATCGCAAAAAATGCCAGCGATGTTTTCGGCAGACTTTTGGCAGTCGGAATAACTTCGATGCTTGCCTTCCACGTTCTCGTCAATGTCGGAATGACTACAGGAATTATGCCGGTTACAGGAATACCTCTGCCGCTGATGAGTTACGGAGTCAGTGCACTAACGACAGACATTATGGCGATAGCAATTTTAATGAATATTCACATGCGAAAACAAAAATTACTTCTGTTCAGTTGAAAAATTTCTGCGACGCAGAAAAAAAATTGCGTTGTGGCGCGAAAAAAGTGTTGCATAGCGTCAAACCTTGTGCTAATATACTTTTGACTAAGGAAAGGGGCTGATAAAAATGGATATGAGTATTGCGGCGATGTCGGTAGATATGCACTTGGCGAGGACACAACAGGACTTTGGTGTTGCTGTTCTGAAGATGGCGATGGAAACTGATACCTCAATGTTGGAGGAAACTTTGGAGGCAGTGGAAAGTCTTGATCCTGCGCTTGGCAACAACATCGACATCTCTGTTTAAAAAATATTGATTTTTTTAGGCTTTTCTGTTAAAGTGTCACGGTATTTCAATAATAGGAGGTTTTTAATATGACAAGAGCAGAATTGGTTGCAACAGTGGCTGAGAAATCTGGTCTCGATCGCAAGAAAGCTGACAGAGCAGTTGTCGCGACTTTCGAGGCAATTAAAAGAGCTTTGGTTGAAGGAGATAAAGTTCAGATTATTGGTTTCGGAACTTTTGAAAATCGTGCGCGCAGTGCTCGCAAGGGACGTAATCCGCGTACCGGAGAAGAAATTAATATTCCGGCATCAAAATTGCCGTCCTTCAAAGCCGGCAAGGCGTTCAAAGAATTGGTTAATCCTTGAGATTGAACTGAGTTTTATTTTGGAAAACAAAATAGCAAAAGCATCTTCGATAAGATTTTGGGAGATGCTTTTTTGTTGCAAATATTGAAAATACATTCTTAGAAGGGGGGTTCATAATCGATTGAGTAAAGTGCGTGAAGATGAAGATGAGAAATTTTAACCATAGTTTCAGCTGACGACATTAGACAAATTTGGAAACTAAGAATCGAAATTGAAAATAGCACAAATCAAATTGAAACGTTTAGCAA
>CALEPR010000137.1 GCA_937910665.1 uncultured Selenomonadales bacterium | reverse complement strand
TTTTTTTACAGTTCGTCGATGTCTACTACTTTAACAAAATTCGTAGTTTTCTTGCCTTTCTCTGCAGCCGCTTTTTCAAAATCTACAATGGTTTGTTCCCTGTCTTTGCCTTTGTGTGCAATATAGGGGTTTAAGCGATAAGTTTTATTCAATCCTGCACGCGGTCCTTCAAGTATGATTTGACGTTCGCAAAGTCCTTTGATTGCTCGTGAAATGTGAGGTTGTTTGATATTTAACTCCTCAGAAATATCTTTTTGATTCACAGTCAGATAATTGTCGAAATCAACTTTGCTAAGTAATTTCAAGAAAACACGATATTGCTCATTGGGTAAATTCAAATCTGCAATTTCTGAAATAACTTCTTGGTACAAAGCAATCCACCCGCTTCCTAAATTTTTGGATTTTAGAGGAAAACAACCTTTAATTTTGCCTGTTTTACCGTCGGTAACCATGATGTACTTTTTTTCATTGGGAAAGATTGAAATTTTCTTTTCAGATGTAGGATTACAATACATATGTTACAAAAAAAATAAAGAAAGAAAACTCTGATTGTGTTATGCTTGGTGTGAAATACCGGCTACACAAAGGAGTTTTCTATGAACAGATTAACACAAGAAATTAAGTTTAGGCAAGCAGTTTTTAATTATGCTCTACTGCATGGAGTTACCAAAGCTGCAATAAAATATCGTGTAAATCGCCAATTCATTTATCGTATGAAATGGAAATACGACGGAACGCCCGAATCTCTTATGCCTAAATCCCGTCGCCCTCATCAGCATCCAAATCAGCATACCGACGAGGAAATTTCTCTTATTAAAAATATGAGAAGGGAATTTATCTGCGACGGATTAAATATGTTTTGGTACAGACTCAAATGCGAAGGTTACACTCGCTCAATGAGTTCATTGTTCAGAGTTATGCGTAAACTCGGGCTTTATCGCGATAAAAACAAGAATCCGAAGTATGTTCCAAAACCTTACGAGAAAGCGACATTTCCGGGTCAAAAAGTTCAAATCGACGTAAAAGTAGTTCCGCAAAGCTGCATAGTCGGCAAAGCAAAAGAACTCGGACAAAAATTTTATCAGTACACTGCTATTGATGAGTGTACAAGAATAAGATTTTTGATGCCATTTGAGGAACAAAGCACATATTCGTCGATGGTATTTTTAAAAGAACTTGTAAGGGCTTTTCCTTTTAAGATTCATAAAGTTCAAACAGACAACGGTACAGAATTTACCAAGCGATTCACGAAAGCAAAGGAGGACGATAAAACACTTTTTGAAGAACAACTTGAACATTATGGGATAGAACATCAAAAAATAAGACCGTACACGCCGAGACATAACGGCAAAGTGGAGCGTTCACACAGGCGGGACAATGAATATTTTTATTCTCTGAACAAATTTTCCTCATTTGAGGAATTCAGGCAAAAACTAGCACAGTGGAATATCTTCACCAATGATTTGCCAATGCGTCCTTTAGGTTATAAATCACCCGTCCAATTTCTTCAAACGTTTTTGTAACATATGTTTGACAATCTTACACTTTTTGAAAAAAATTTTTTCTGTGTTTCTTGGATTGTCAAACATGTGTTAGAATATGTCTAAAAACTAAAAAATGTGATACAATCAGGTAAAAAAAATTAGGAGAATTGCTATGCATAACTATTCGAGCGATATAACGCGTGAACAGTTTGAAATTATTCGCCAAGATTTGGAGAATGCGAAGAAGAAAACGCGCCCGAGAAGATATGATTTGTATGACATTTTTTGTGCAGTTCTCTATGTTCTTCTCGGCGGAATTCAATGGTGAATGTTACCAAAAGATTTTCCAAATTGGAAATTGGTTTATTATTATTTTACAGTGTGGTCAAAACCCGATGAAACCAGCATTAGCCTTTTGGATAAAATTTTAAAAAAATTGGTAGAGGTTGAAAGATATTCACAAGGTAGAGCTTTGCAGACTTCTTTTGTTATCATTGATTCAAAAAGTATCAAAAACACAGATACTGCTAAAGAAAAAGGCTTTGACGCAGGTAAAAAAATTTCCGGCATCAAACTTCATCTTGCTGTCGATATTTTGGGTTTACCGCAAGCAATGCACATAACAAAAGCAGATACGACAGACAGAAACGGAGCTATTGAAATGTTTATTGCTACAAGTGGTAACCTTACCAAAGTTCAGAATATGCTTGTAGATTCAGGCTACAGCGGTGAAAATTTTGCCAATGCCGTAAAACAAATTCTTGGTTGCACTGTTGAAGTCGTCAAAAAAAGTGATTTGCACACTTTCAAAGTAATGCCAAAGCGTTGGATTGTTGAGCGTACTTTTGCTTGGCTTGAAAAAAATCGTAGGCTTTGGAAGAACTGCGAACTCAAACTTTCAACTTCAAAACAAATGACGGTTCTTGCTTTACTTGCTTTAGTTCTCAAAAGATTTTAGACACGTTCTTATAGCGAATTTGTTAAATAACAATAGAACAGCCGCAATGACAAAACCACCCGTGACAATCGTCTTCAGTTACAAAAGATAGTGCGTTTATCATGGCTTCGGGCAGTTTTTCCTTAATGCGAATCTTCCATGAGCGAAGATAGGATTTCATTTTTGACCACATTAACTCTATCGGATTAAAATCGGGACTGTATGGCGGCAAATATTTTACACTCGCACCGACACTTTCAATCATCTCTTTTATACCTTTTACTTTATGAACCGAAAGATTATCCGGAATAACAACATTGCCGGGTTTCAAAGTAGGGCAAAGAATTTTTTCTACATATTCTTTGAAACGCACTGCATTCATTGCTCCGTCTATAATTTTCGGTGCATATTCGCCGGTCAATCTGATGGAAGAAACTATGGTTGTACGGACGGGTCTGTTGAAAGGAACAGTATCTTTTACACGCTCCTTACCGCGACTGCGTCCGTAATTTCTTGTCAAACCGATATTTACGCCACTTTCATCAAGAAATACCAAATTTCCGGCATCTGCATCTCGGATAAATTCTCCCCACTCTTCGCGTTGACGAATAACATCGGGGCGTTTTTGTTCGGCGGCATAAATCATCTTTTTTTTCGCGTGAGTTTCAATTTATACAAAACCGCATGACATAAAGCCGGGACTTTCACCGGCAATTTCAGCTCATCAATCACTTCTTGCAACGTGATATCAGGCACTTCTTCAAATTTCTTTTTTATTTGCTCAAGCATTGCAGCAGTAAGTTTGGACTTGACTCCACGTTTTGAAGTTTGCAGTGCCAATGAACCGGTCTTTCTTTTCTGTGACACGAGTCTGTAAACCGTGCTTTCCGCCACTCCAAACATAAGTGCAACATTTTTTACATCTTTTGTCTTTTCGTATGCCGCGACCAATCTTTCGCGGGAATCTTCACTCAAAATTTTTTTACTCATCTTACTTCACCCCTGATTATTATAACTGATTTTGGTTTTTTTGTCACTACCTTTATTTTACAAAATTGCTATAAGGGAAAAATTATCACGGCTGATGCAATGCATTGTCAAAAAGAAACTTGCAAGAAGATAACGCGA
>CALEPR010000136.1 GCA_937910665.1 uncultured Selenomonadales bacterium | reverse complement strand
GATCAATGTCCGTCTGCCCATGGACATGATCAAGGTGAGCAAGAACGCCAAGCTCACTATCCGGGTGCCTGATGCCAAGGACAGCCGCATGGACGAGAACGAGAGCTCTGACGGGGTGCCCCAGCTGCCCGGGGCCAACCTGGAGCAGACCTACCGGGTGAACTTCAATGATGTGTTCCAGGACATTGAGATTGAGAACGTCATCGGTCATGACACTTTGGGCCTGACCTACAACAACCACACCAAGATCCTCTCCGGGGTGCCCAACCAGAAGGGCCGCTTCATGCTGAAGATCCGCTACCGCTCCAAGGGGCTGGGGGGATCCAAACTGCTCTTGCTGTCCAAGAACGTGATCCTCCGGGTGGATGACGCGGTGAAGATCACCTGGAATGACATCCCCACCCCCACCGACATCAGTTTCTACAAGCCGGACGTGTTCCGATCGGTGAGCCAGGTCCATGTGAATGAGTCCAAGACCTCCATGAAGGTGATGCTCATGGCCGGGATCCGGGGACGGCTCCATGCCAACAACGGCCTGCCCAGGAATGCGGACTGCGCCTCGGAGAACATCTACGGCTGGGTCATTGCCGCCATGGCGGACGGCTCGGACAAGGCGGTTGCTCAGGCAATCGGTATGGCGGAAATTTACGGCGCGAAATTAAATTTTCTCTACGTCGCCAATATCAACCAGCTTGCAATCAACGCCGCACTTTCTCAGGCAATTTTGGAGGCGGTGACGAAGGCAGGAAAAACAATTCTCGAACGCGCAGAAAATATGGTGCCGAGTGGAATTGATAAAGAAAGTTTTTCTGAAACAGGTTCGCCTGCCGCAGTCATTTTGGAATTTGAAGAAAATTTAAATGCCGATTTAATTGTTATGGGCAGTCGCGGGCTTGGAGTTGTCAAGGGAATTTTGTTGGGCTCGGTGAGTCAATACATCATTGAAAGATCGAAATGTCCTGTCTTGGTCATCAAATAATTTTGTCAAAAAAAATCTCAGCTTTCCACTGAACGCCGAGATTTTTTTCAATTCGTAGGAAGCAAACAAAAATCTTACCAAGTTGTAAAAATTTTAAAATTTTCAACACCTTTGACTTCAATAAATGTTGTAAGTTTTCCAAGGAATTTGATCCAGCCGAACGGTTTTCAAAAATTCCACAATGTCTTTTCGACCGTAATAGTGAGGATTTCCTGCGCTGTCCTGCGACATTAAAATTATTGGCATACGTGGAAAAAAATATTGAAGTTGATGTCGTGTGCGGACGATTCTGGAAGTATAATTCGTGACTGATTGATTGACGACGACTATTGCGAAAGTTACTCCTTGTTCTATAATAACTGCGCCTTGAATTCTCATGATGACAAACTCCTTTCAATTTTAAATTTAAAATATTATAACCAATCTTGAAAAAAAAATAAATTCCTGCGCTATCTTTTTTTGCATAGTGCAAGAATTTATTTTTTATGATAAAATCATTTCGGGAGGTGTCGATCGTGGATTCTATTTTTTTGATAGTTGCGACGGTGGTGGCGACGGTAACTGTAATTTTTGGTGGAAAGGCTTTTTGGGATTGGAAAAAAAATCGAACGCCGCAACTCAATCTTGACGAACTTGAGGAAGATAGAGCGCAATTTTTGCAGGAAAATTTTAACAAGGCGACGACAGATTTTAAATATATCGAGGAGGCGCGACAAAATATTTCCGACAGAGAACTTGCCGCGCAGCTGAACAGGATGCAGCGCATTGCAAAAAATTTGCTGAATCACCTTGAAAAGCATCCTGAAAGAATTTCTCTGGCTTATAAGTTTATCGACTACTACCAAGATCGCGCAGTTAAAATTGTCAAACAGTATCAAGAACTTGAATCGACTGAACTTTCAACCGACAAAGTTCGCGACTTGAAGGACAGAATGAAATTAACTTTGTCCGCACTCGACGATGCCTACTCAGATCAATTTGAACATGTCTTGAACGATCAGATTATTTCTGCCGATGCCGAATTAAAAGTTATGGAGCAACAACTTGACGCTGAAGGTATTCGGAGACAAACTGTCGATATTGGCGAAGTAGATGAGTATGGAAATGTCAGAATTGATACTGATCTGTTGGACAATCCTCTCGGCGGCGTGGACAGAAAAAATCTTCCTGTCATGGGTACGCGGCGGAAAAGAAAAAGTTCAACGCCTTCGACTTTGCACGCAGAAAGTTTTCCTGAAGAAGAAAGACCTCAAATTGTTCAGCGAAAATTGATTCAGTCCGGCTTGGCAATTTTTCTCGGCTCGCTCGGCGCACATAAATTTTATCAAGGAAAAACTTTGCAGGGAATTTTGTATTTAGTTTTTTGTTGGACGACGCTCCCGACTTGGATCAGTTTTATTGAAGGCATCAGATATTTATTTATGCCTGTCGACGATTTTTACAATCAGTACATTGACAAAGACAGAAGATAAAAATTTTTACAGAAAATAAGTTGCGAAAATGGACAGAAAAATAATTTTTAGTTTATTCGGCAATATGTTGGTTGCGTTCAGCGCGATTTTTTTCCTGCCGATAATTTATTCAGTGATCGAACTCAAATTGCCGCGAATGGCAATTTTTTTTCTTGTGCTTGGAATTTTGACGGCGGCGACAGGAATTTATTTAGGCAGACTTGGAAGAAATCACAAACGCAAACTTCCTGTCGCGGAGTCGGCGGCAACTTTAATTTTGAGTTATCCTGCACTTGCAATTTTTGGAGCGTTGCCATTTTTAATTTCAGGTTGGCTTCCCCCGCTCGACGCAGCTCTGGAAACAGTTTCGGATTTGACTTCGGCAGGAATTTCAATCTTGCCGCAAAATGCGCCATACATTTTCAGACTGTGGCAAAGTCTTTTGATGTGGTTCGGCTCGCTGGTATTTTTAATTTGGCTGGTAACTTTGATGCCGGAAGTCGGCGGCTGTTTCGGATTGGATTTAAGTTTGCATGGCGGACAAAATTTTAGTCCAATGTTCGGGCAAATGTTTTTCATGGCAAAAAAAATTGGCAAAGTTTACGCGACTTTGACTTTGATAAGTTTTTTTCTTTTCAAACTTGCCGGACTAAATTTTTGGAATTCAGTTTTAATGGCGATGAGATGTATTTCGACAGGCGGCGGAGATTTTTTTGCGGGGCGCGGAAATATTTTTGTGGAATATGCGGCGGCTTTTACAATGCTGACGGCTTGCGGAAATTTTTTATTTTATCATCGACTGATTTATACTTTGCCGCCGGGCGAAAGAAAATCTGACAAAAATATTTTTTTCCGTGCGTCGGATTATCTGCGTCGGCTGAGGAAAAATTTTTTTGACAACTTGAAAGATTTTTTCACGAACTCGGAAGTCAAAGCGATTGGCTTTATAATTTTTTTCTGCGTTGGTTTTATTTTTCTCAGCACATTTAATCGCGATATGATTGTTGACGGAAATATTGCATTTCGCTACGCAATTTTTCATGTAATTTCTTTCATGAGCACGACGGGAATAAGTTTGGCATCGATTGACAACGCACACGACTTTGACAGATTTTTAATTTTTATGATGGCATTTTTCGGCGGTTGCATGGGCTCGGTTACCGGCGGCTTGAAAATAATGCGCGTGATAATTTTGCAAAAAGTTTTTGCGGCGGAACTGAAAAAAGTTATGCATCCGCACATGGTTACAAATATTCGCGTGAATAAAATTTCTGCGCCGAATAAAATTGTCGGGCGCATTTTAAGTTTCTTTTTCTTGGCGGCGTTGACGCTTTTTATTTGCTCGGCAATTTTAAGTTTCTGCGGCACAACTTTTTCCGGCGGCGTGGCGATGTCGATCGCTTGTCTTTGTAATGTTGGAAATTTGCCGGGACTTTGCGAGCCGGAAAATTTTTTGAACTTGACGATAGCGGGGAAAATTTTTTGCATGATGATTTTGATAGTAGGGCGAATGGAAATTTTTGCGCTGCTGGTTTTTATTGCGAGTCTGAAAAATTTTTATCAGCCGAAAAGCAAGTGGTAAAAATTTTTAGTGACTTTTTTATTTGACAGGAAGATTTTTTTTATTTGCAGAAATTATTGGAAGAAAAATTTTATAAAATCTTGAGGAGGAAAAAGATTTTGAAAGCATTGTTAATTGATAAACCGACGAAGGCAGAAGAAATTTTTTTGAGTGACTGCGAAGTCCCGAAAGTGAAAAGCGGCTGGGTTTTGGTAAAAATTTTTGCGTTCGGTTTAAATCATTCGGAAAAAATTTTGCGTCACGAAGAAATTTTGGAAGATTATATTCAAAAGCCCGTGATTCCCGGCATCGAATGTGTCGGAGAAATTTTTGACGCATCAGACACAAATTTTTCTGTCGGCGAGAAAGTTATTGCGCTGATGGGAGGAATGGGCAGAAGTTTTAACGGCAGTTATGCGGAATTTGCTTTGTTGCCCGCGCATCACGTTTTCAAAATTGAAAGTTCGTTGAGCCGGGAAAATTTAGCGGCGATCCCCGAAACTTTTTTTACGGCGTGGGGAAGTTTATTTGAGTGTCTGCGTTTGAAAAAAGATGAAACAATTTTAATTCGCGGTGCAACTTGTGCGTTGGGGTATGCGGCGATACAAATTTCAAAAGCTCTTGGCGCGAAAGTTTTGGCGACGACTCATAGAGAAAAAAAATTTTATTTGTTGGAGGAAGTCGGCGCAGACAAAATTATTTTGGACGACGGCGAACTTGCAAAAAAAATTTCCGCAACAAAAGTTTTGGATCTGGTTGGGCCGAAAGTTTTGCGCGACAGTCTGAAAATTGCCGAGCCGAGCGAAAATGCTTTTGTTTGTTGCAGCGGAATTTTGGGCGGCGTTTATGAATGGAAAAATTTTGATCCGATAAAAGATATTCCGAACGGCGTTTACTTGACAGGATTTTTCAGCAACACGCCGACGCAAAAAATTATTGACGACATTTTCAATTTTATTCGCGAAAAAAATTTAACGCCGCGCATCGGAAAAGTTTTCGACTTCAAAAATTTGCGCGACGCTTTGATCGCTCAAGACAGCGGTTCAGTGAATGGAAAAATTGTCGTGAAAGTTTGTTAAAAATTTTTTCGCGGCAGAATAATTTTTGCAAAAATCCATTGTCGCTGATATACTTTCAAGAAAAGTTTTATCGAGAGTTTTGGAAAAATTTTTATTGGCGGTGGAAAAATTTTGTCGCAGAAAAAAATTATCGACTTGTGTAGCAAGAAAATTGATTTGAATGACGACGATATCCCGATCGCGCTGAATTATTTCGGACGGCTTGAAGTTCGCGACTGGGAGGAATTATTTTTTGTCGCCGTAAAATGTCTGTTCATGGAATTTCCCGACGTGATAAATAATCTTTGCAGCAAAGATCCGACGCAAAATTTATTTCTTCGCACGACGACCATCGGAATGAAACATCCGCGCAGAATCGCGCCGATAATTTTTCTGGAAACAAAAAGAACTCCGTTGCAAATTGTTCAAGCGTTGAAAAAAATTTTTCTGCAAGCCGGAGTTTTAAATATCAATATGACGATCGAAGTTTCTGCTCCACCGATTTCAAAAGCCGAGATTGAAAAAATTTTCTCTGCGTCAGTCGAACCGATCAAAATTTCCGAAGAAAAAATTTCCGAGCCGCCGAAAAAATTTCCCGCAAAAATTAAACTTCCGACTTTCAAAGAAAATCAAAGTATCGAGGAAATGTTAGCCGCACTCGACGATGTGGAATTGCCTGAGAAAAAAAATGTTGCGCCTTCTCCTGAAAAAACTGCTGAAAGTTCTACAAACTCTTTGACAAAAAAAAATTCTGCTTCGAACACCAATAATTTTTCTGTCGGCAGCAAAGATTTAGAAGTTCCCGCATTCGGAAGATTATATTTTGTTTTGAAGGGCGAGCGTTTCGGTCCTTATGCGAATGAAAAATCGCGCTATGTAGAACTTTTAAAAAATCTTTCCGAACTTTATCCGAAGGAAATGTTGAAGTGCGCCGGGCGACACATTAACAGCGAGCACAGATTGACTTTGGCGCACGGAGAAAATTATTTGTATTTCCGCGAACCTGTCATGTTGCCGAACAATTTATTTGCCGATAAAGGTTTTTCTGACAAAGTTTTGCAGGAAAATGAAAAATATTTTTTGGAACGTTGCGGACTGAAATTTGATTCAGTTATTTTTTAAAAATTTTTTGGTATAATTCAAAAAAATTTTTGGAGGGATTAAATTGATTGAACGTTACACTTTGCCTGAAATGGGAAAAATTTGGTCGATTGAAAACGAATGGCAGACGATTTTAAATGTCGAACTTGCCGCCTGTGACGCGATGGCTGAACTTGGCGAAATTCCTGTCGAGTCTGCAAAAAATATTCGCGCAAAGGCAAATTTCACCGTCGAGCGCATTAAAGAAATTGAAGCCGTCACCGACCACGATATTATTGCTTTTTTAACTTGCGTTGCCGAGTACGTCGGCGAAGATTCAAAATATATTCACAAAGGTTTGACATCTTCTGACGTGAAAGACACCGCCTATTGTTTAATGATGAAACAGTCGGCAGAAATTATTTTGGATGACTTGAAAAATTTCCGCGAAGTCCTCCGCCGCCGCGCGAAAGAATTTCAACATACGCCTTGCATTGGTCGAACTCATGGGATTCACGCCGAGCCGATGACTTTCGGTCTGAAACTTTTACTCTGGAGTGCGGAAATTGAGCGCGACATTGAGCGAGTGGAACACGCAAAAAAAATTGTCAGCGTCGGAAAGTTGAGCGGAGCGGTTGGAACTTATTCAAACATCAATCCAAAAATTGAAGAACTTGTTTGCAAAAAGTTGGAGCTTGAGCCTGTCAAACTTGCAACTCAAGTTATTCAGCGCGACAGACATGCAGAATATATGACGACGCTTGCAATAGTTTCAAGTACGCTGGAAAAAATTGCTACAGAAATTCGCAACCTGCAGAGGACAGATATCCGCGAGGCAGAAGAATATTTTCAGCCCGGACAAAAAGGTTCCTCTGCCATGCCGCACAAAAGAAATCCAATCAACTGCGAAAGAGTTGCAGGAATGGCTCGACTTGTTCGCGGAAATTCAATCGCGGCGATGGAAAATATTACGCTTTGGCATGAGCGAGATATTTCTCACAGTTCGGTCGAAAGAGTTATTCTTCCCGATTCAACTATCAATGTCGATTACTGCACAAAAAAAATTACAAAAATTATCGACAAACTTTTAGTCTATCCCGACGCGATGCTTCACAATTTAAATCGAACAGGCGGACTTATTTTCAGTCAAAGAATTATGTTGGCGATTGTCGGCAAAGGTGTCCTGCGCGAGGACGCTTACAAATGGGTACAGCGAAATGCTATGAAACGCTGGCTTGAAAAGGAAGATTTCAAAACAAATATCGAGAGCGACGAAGATATTAAAAAATTTTTGTCGAAGGAAGAAATTGAAGATTGTTTCGACTACAAATGGTTTTTGAGAAATGTCGATATGATTTTTGAACGCTTCGGACTGTAAAAATTTTTTTCAAGAAATTTGGCAGAAATTTTTCAGCAGTCGCAGTTCTTGCTCGGTCAATTTTCTGAACTTGCCGAGCGGAAGATTTTTTAAAGTCAGGTTCGCAAATTTTATTCTGCGTAAATTTTTCACTTCGCAACCAATCGCCGCGAACATTCTGCGAACTTGTCTGTTTCTGCCTTCGCGAATTGAAATTTCGGCGGTCGAAGAATTGAGCAAAAAAATTTTTGACGGCGCGGTCATTCCGTCGTCAAGTTCAATTCCTTGCCGAAGCAAATTTAATTTTTCTTCCGTGACTTCGCCTGAAAATTTTACGCGATAAGTTTTTTCAATTTTGAATTTCGGATGCAAAAGTTTATTCGTCAAGTCGCCGTCATTTGTCAAAAGCAATAAGCCTTCCGAATCAAAATCCAATCTCCCGACAGGGAAAATTCTTTTGTGAACTTCCGAAACTAAATCCAAAACCGTTTGCCGTCCTCTGTCGTCTTTGGCGGTGGAAAGATAACCTCGCGGCTTGTTCAGCAAAATATAAATTTTTTCTGCGTCGAATTTTAATTCTTTGCCCTCGACGCAGATTTTATTTTTTTCCGCATCAGCCTTCGCACCGAGTTCGGAAATAATTTTGCCGTCCACAGAAACTTTTCCCGACAAAATAAATTTCTCTGCCTCGCGTCTGGACATTAAACCTGCGCGGCTGATAATTTTTTGCAATCTTTCTTCGCTCAAATTTTTCCTCCAAAAAAATTTTTATTGTCGCCTTTCGATAAACATTGCGTCGCCGAAAGAAAAAAATCTGTAATTATTTTCCACAGCAATTTTGTATGCGTCCAAAATAAAATCTTTTCCCGCGAACGCACTGACCAACATTATCAAAGTCGACTTCGGCAGATGAAAATTTGTAATCATCGCGTCCACAATTTTAAATTCGTAACCCGGATAGATAAAAATTTTTGTCGAATCACTTCCGATTTTCACGGAAAAATTGTCAATCGCTGCCGACTCCAAAGTTCTGACTGAAGTAGTGCCGACCGCGATAATTTTTTTTCCCGAAACTTTTGTGTTGTGAATCAACTTTGCGGTTTCTTCAGGAATTGTAAAAAATTCTTCATGCATTTCGTGATCTTCAATTTTTTCAACTTGCACAGGTCGAAAAGTTCCAAGTCCTACATGCAAAGTCACAAAACCTAAATTCACGCCAAGATTTTTTAACTCAGTCATCTGTTCAGTCGTGAAATGAAGTCCGGCAGTCGGTGCGGCTGCTGAACCTCGCTCGCGATTGTAAACTGTTTGATAGCGTTCAGCGTCAGAAAGTTTTTCATGAATGTAAGGTGGCAGAGGAGTTTCGCCGAGTCTGTCCAAAATTTCTTCAAAAATTCCGTCGAACTGAAATTTAACAATCCTGCCGCCAAAATTTGTGCGACTTAAAATCTTGCAACTTAATTCATCGCCGAAAAAAATTTCCGCGCCTTCGAGAACTTTTTTTCCGGGTTTTGCTAAAGTTTCCCAAGTCGTCGAATCAATTCTCCTCAACAAAAAAATTTCAACCTTCGCGCCTGTAGATTTTTTTCCGATAAGCCGCGCAGGAATTACACGCGTGTCATTAAAAATTAAAGTGTCACCCGCCGACAAAAAATTTTTAAAATTATAAAAGTGTTCGTGAGTAATTTTTTTTTCGACAGGATCTAAAATCATCAGCCTTGAAAAGTTTCTCGGCTCAATCGGTTTCTGCGCGATTAAGTTTTCAGGTAAAAAATAATCAAATTCATTCAGTAACATTTTTCTCCTATTTCAATAAAATTGTTCCGTCAACAAAATTTTCATTTTCCCTAAAGCCGTTTGCAATCAAAGCAGGCTTTATCTTTTCATAAATGCCGGTGAAAAAAATATTCAGCTTATTTTTTTTCATCTTTTTCAAAAGCCTGTCAAGGTAAATCCTTCCATCTTCAGACTCTAAAACTAAATAGTCTTTTGAGTTAAATAAATCTTGAAACTTCTGCTGATAAATTCTTTCACCGATAAAAATTGGCTGCTTCTTTCCAAAAAATCTGTAAAATAAATTTGCGGCTACTGTAAGCGTATTCAACCTTGCTGATAAAATTTTATCTTTTTGCAGTCGGCGAATATACTCAACATAATAAACATTTCTTTCAAGCAAATACTGCCAGCCGTCATCGTGGATAATTTTTAAAGCCTGTTTCATGGTCTGAGAATTTTCTCCAAGCCACAAAGCAACTGCATTATTTCCATACTCAAAACCAAATTTAGGAATGGAACCCCACAGCGACAAAATATTTTGCGGATGCGCCGGAACAAAAGTCTGTACTCCATGCTCTTGCGCGGCGAAAGAAATAGCCATGTCTTCAGCGCAATATTTAAAATCTTTAGCGTAAGGTTTTTCCAGCATCCACTTCAAATACTCAGGCTTGATAAACCAAGAATGACCGACAAAATCTACTTCAAAAGTCTGTTCGTTCGACGTATGCCAACCGACATGCACAATAGATTTTGGATAAACTGCAGGATTTTCTATTATCACTCCATTAGTTCCAAAAATTCCTTCGCCAAATGCCTGCATATTCATGTGACAATTTTCCAGCCAGCGTTCGCCCGGAATTGTATCATCATCAAAAACGCAAACATATTCTGCGTCAGAAATTTCAGCTGCATATTCAAACCTTTTCCAAACTCCGCCGTTAGTTTCAGCAATTTTGTAGTCGTCAAATTGATTTAAAATTTCTTGCGGAATTACAATTTTTTCGCCGGACTTTACAGCATCTTGATACAGAAAAATTTTTCGCGGTTTTAATGTTTGATTTTTTATCGCGGCGAGCTGTTGGGGCAAAACTTCTGTCCTGCGATATGCCGACAAAACTACATCGACATCAAAACTGACTTTTTTATTGTCAAACATCCAGCAATGTTGTTGAGCGTAGGCGGTACTTTCAATCATGTAAGGTCGAGTAATTTTTTCGTGAGTAAATTGGTCAAGTGCCGAGCCGAAGTCAATGTAACAATTTTCAGGATTATTTTCAAAAAGTGCCTTGATAAAAATTTCAGACATCGGACCGGCTGAAACTGCGAACAATAAATTTTTCTCCGCGCCGACTTCTGAAATTATTTTTTGAATTAAATTTTCGCAATCTTGTTCAAAAAATTTAATACTGTCATCAGTTGTAGTGAAGTAATGTGCTTTAACCTTTAACTTGCCGAAAGTTTTTCCTTTGCCGCGATAATTTGTAATTAAAACTGCCTCGCGTTCCAAGTTCTGAAATTTCTCCCAAAATTTTGCAAAGTTTGAATTAGCCCAGATATTTGAAAAAGTTACATTACAACCTTTCAGACGTTCCATGTACCAATAATAAGCCGCCGAATCACAGCAGGGACAAGAAATTCCATACACAAAATTTTTATGAATAAAGCCCAGTGAGTCGCTCAAGGCTTTTCCCAAAGAACTTATCTCATTGCCACTCTCCCAACCGTCAACAGCTTTAATAGCCATTCCTGTCATTAAAGCTCTTTCGCCGTCCGCATAACGTGCAAGCGCAAAATTTTCTCCGCGCTCAATTTTCGACCAATACTTTTCAAATTCACCGCGCAAAGTTAAAATCTTATCCAGGGGGGGGGCATGGGATTTACTTTCCAGTGATTTTCTCTTTCACAAAAAATTTGCATAAACTTTTCCTCCTTAAAACCTCAATAAAGTTTTTTTATTTCAGTGCCTTTGTAGTAATGCGTCAAAATTTCTTCGTAAGTCCAACCGGCTTTTGCAAAATTATTTGCGCCGTACTGACTCATTCCAACTCCGTGACCGCGCCCGAAACCTGAAAAAATAACTTCGTCACCTGAAATTTTTATGTCGCAAAGTGTGCTTGGCAGTGAAAATTTTGCGCGAAGTTGTTCGCCTGAAAGTTTGACAGTTTTGCTGCCGACAAAATTTGCAAATTTAATTAGCTCATTTCAATATGAACAAGATTCCATAAATAAAATATATATAGAGATTTTTAATGACATAATCGAAAAAAGGCTTAAATTAATTTTAGATCCTGAACCTGATTATATGTACCTATGGAAAGCAATTCAAACGATACGTATATTATCAAGGAATAAAATAATACAAAATGAAATGTATAAAGAAAGTCATATAGAAATGTATAAATTGTGTTTAGAAAAACTTATAAATGTGAAAACAAAAGGAAAAATTATAGAAAGTATGATAACAGAAATCATGTCAATAATACAAAGATATCTTTATTCAATGTCTGAAAAAAATGAAGAAGTTCATGAAAAATTTATTAATATGATAATTGATTCAGATATAATTGATAATATAATACTTATGTATTCAAGCGAAAATGAGAGTACTGTTAAATTATTAGAATCTATTTTTAATAAAGAGCCATATAGTATATTAAATAGGGAGATGGTCATTCAAAAATTCACAAATCATCAAAATATAGAAATATTATTATATTTCTTAAATAGTAAGATCAATAGTAATATTCGTCCTGCAAGTAGTATTAGTAATATTAGTACTTATACTAATATTTCAAATAACAAAAGTAATTTGGGAACTTTCGCAATATTAGATTTATTTATATATATAATGAAGAAGGATGGAAAATTTATTAATGGATTTATTTCTTTGAAAGGATATTTAATATTATTCGATTTAATTAAAGGTCATTATGATAGTGAAAAAGGTAAATTAAACGTTAAAAAAGCTTTATATATAATTCAATATTTATCCAAAAAATTAGATAATAAAAAATTTGATGATATTAAATCGTTTATTGCTTTTTTTGAATATTTATTAGAAAATAAAACAAATGAAGAAGATTTAGCTGTTATAGAAATGTTAATAAGAAGTTTTTATTACTTTGCTTCTAATTTTGAATTAGCAGTCATAACAAAGTCAAAGTGGAGTACTTTACTTTTCCGTTTTTTGCTATTACTATCCTTAAAGATAAAGGATTTAAAAGATCCCGAAGACCAAAAAAAATTAATTAATACACAATATTATATAGTTCGAATATTAAGGCAAATATATTCATTTGAAAGAAACAGGAATATTTTTACACAGATGATACCTCAAAATATTTTCAAAATTTTTGATTCTATTTCTTTAGGGTGGGAATTGGGAACAGAACAACATTTTACTGAAAGCACAAATACTTTATCTATTGAAGAAATTGAGCCAATTATACAAAAAATTAACAGAATTTTATTTTCAGAAACAGGGGATGGAAGAATTGTAGGAGATTATAAGATTTTAGAAATGATTGGAAAAGGAGGATTTGGCTCAGTTTATAAAGTTGAAAATATAAAAGATGAAAGACAGTTTGCAATGAAGATGGTAAAGCTCGAACCAGAACAAATAAAATATTTTAAAGAGCATAGAAATGAAATGTATAAAGCAATAAATGAAATAAAAATATGGAAAAAATTTAATCATCCTAATATTATTACTTATGATAATAGTTTCCTAATAAAAGAAAATTGTTATATAGTTATGGAACTTGTTGAAGGACTTTCTTTAGGAGAATATTTATCCTACTTAAAAGATAATAATAGGATTATGGATAAAGAATTAGTTATAAAAATAATACTTCAAATAGTTTCAGGACTTCGTTATATGCATAAAAAGGCTAAAGTTATTTTCAGAGATCTTAATCCAAATAATATAATGCTTGATTATTCTTATAATGTAAAGTTAATAGATTTTGGCTTAACTGAGGAAGAAGGAAAAACAAAAAAGGCCTCCACAATATTAAATCAAAGTGTTCAATTTGTTTTTGAAGGAAGTGTAATGTATTCTTCACCTGAGGCCATGAAAAATGAGATTATATCTTATGAAAGTGATATTTGGGCTTTAGGATGTATAATATATGAAATGATAAAATTAAAACCACCTTTTTCAGGAGATAATTCACTTACTGTTGCAAATAATGTTTGTGAAGGAACTTATGAAAAGTTAAAAGAAAATGATTTTGAAAATAATGATATTATTAAATTAGTGGAAAATTGCTTGGTGGTCGAAAGGAAAAAAAGATATAATATTGATAATGTTTGTGAGGTATTAGGACCATTTTTGTTTGATTATTTTTCAGAAATTAAATGTGGAGAAGCTTAAGAAAATGCATTTAAAAAAAAAGAAGCAAATAATTTCTTCTATTATATAGGGAATAATAGAAATATTTATAAATTATATTTATTAATAAATAAAAAATTTAAAATATATAATAAACATATTTTCATTTTTTTTGATACTAAAT
>CALEPR010000135.1 GCA_937910665.1 uncultured Selenomonadales bacterium | reverse complement strand
CCATTCCACTGCGGTAACCAATCCGCGAATAACAGAGTGGCAATGCCGAGAGCTGCCTTCTGAAGTTCTTTCCCCGTGTCCTCAAAAAATACTTGACAGGTCTTTACATAACGGAGGTGTGTTGATGAGCAAGTTAATTGCATTGGAAGGCTCGGACGGTTCGGGAAAGGCGACGCAGACGACAAGACTTTATGAACGGCTTCAGAATCTCGGAATAAATGTTTTGCGCGTGAGTTTTCCAAATTATGAATCAGAATCTTCAGCGTTGGTGAAAATGTACCTGCGCGGAGATTTCGGAGCGACAGCGGAGGAGGTGAATCCATACGCAGCGGCAACTTTTTACGCGGTGGACAGGTTCGCAAATTTTCAGGAATGGAAAGATTTTTACGCATCGAACGGAGTTATTTTGGCGGACAGGTACGTCGGTTCAAATATGGCGCATCAGTCCGCGAAGATAAGACGTAAAACCGAGCGCGAAAAATTTTTGAATTGGCTGGACGATTTGGAATTTAAAAAATTTAAATTGCCACGC
This sequence comes from uncultured Selenomonadales bacterium, assembly GCA_937910665.1. GTDB lineage: Bacteria > Bacillota > Negativicutes > Selenomonadales > Selenomonadaceae > Quinella. The sequence continues at coordinate 16,272 of CALEPR010000135.1, read as the reverse complement.
CCGGACTTGACAATTTTTTTAGATATGCCGCCGGAAATTGCCGCAATGCTCAGGAAAGTTCGCGGACGCGAGGACATTCACGAAACTGATGCGGCGTATATGATGAAGTCCTACAAAACTTACAAAGAAATTGCCGCAAAGTTCGGCTGGAAAAGAATCGACTGTGCGGCTGATAATTTTGCAAAAAGTGCGATCGACATTCAGGAAGAAGTTTTTCGGCTTGTCGAAGAAGAAATTATTCATGAAACAGACACACATCAGGCGCGGAAGTCTTGACGTGATAAAAGTGCTGTTGTAAAATTCAATGTCTCGAAAAGTTGATAAAAAATTTTTTTGAAAGCTAACAATCGACCGAAGGGAGATTTTTTAAAAGTATGTCCTCATGCGGCGCAGCTTTTTTGATAGCAATAATTGTTTCGATTTTAATAACTCCGGCTGTCATCAGATTGGCGGCGGCGACGGGCGCGATGGACAAGCCCGACGCAAGAAAAGTTCATAAAAGACCAATTCCGAGAATCGGTGGACTTGGAATTTATTTGGCATGTATAGTTTCAGTCATCGCGATGGCAATTTTGACTGACTTCGAAGGCGAACATTTGAAAGAAATTATTGGCTTATTGGTTTCGGGAAGTTTTATAGTTTTTGTCGGCGTGGTTGACGACTACAAAAATTTGCCGGCGAAAGTCAAACTTCTTGGTCAAATTTTTGCGGCGATGATTTTAGTTTTAATTTTTGATGTGCAAATTGATTTTATCAGCGATCCTTTCGGCGACTATATTTATCTTGAGTGGTGGTTCGCAATTCCTGTAACTTTGTTCTGGCTTGTCGGATTGACGAACACAGTAAATTTAATTGACGGCTTGGACGGATTGGCGGCGGGAGTTTCGGCGATCGCTGCAATTACAATTATGCTTGTCGCTCTGGAGCAAAATTTTTTGCTTGTCGCAATTTTGACTGCGGCACTTGCAGGAGCGGCGACAGGATTTTTATTTTACAACTCGCACCCGGCGCGAATTTTCATGGGCGACACAGGAAGTATGTTTTTAGGTTTTATGCTTGCAGGAATTTCTGTAATAGGCGCGGTGAAGTCTGCGACGACTATCGCGCTGGTAGTTCCGATCCTCGCGCTCGGCGTTCCTATTTTCGACACAACTTTTGCAATAATAAGAAGGCTGATTGGCGGACAACCAATTTTTAAACCTGACAAAGGACATTTGCACCACAGACTTTTAAGCATCGGTTTTACTCAACGGCAGGCAGTTTTTTTGATGTATGTGATAAGTGCGTTGCTTGGACTCAGCGCAGTTGCTTTAACAGAAGTCAGTCGGCAGATGGCAATGTTAATTTTGTTGGTAGTCGTCGTGGCAGTTTTGTATGGCGCGAAGAGGTTGGGAATTTTGCGCCTTGCGGATAAAAGGTGAAAAAATTATGGCAGGAAAAAAATTAAAAGTTATGTCAGTTTTCGGAACGCGACCTGAGGCAATCAAAATGGCTCCTGTAGTTTTGGAACTTTCAAAGCACTCCGAAGAAATTGAGCCGATTGTGGCAGTCACAGCGCAGCACAGAGAAATGCTCGACCAAGTTTTGAATTTATTTCAGCTCAAGCCGAATTATGATTTAAATATTATGTCGGCAGGGCAAACACTTTTCGACATAACAAGCCGCGCACTTTTAGGATTGAATGAAGTTTTGACAGACGCAAAGCCGGACATAGTTTTAGTTCACGGCGACACGACGACAGCTTTTGCCGGAGCATTGGCGGCTTATTATCATCAAATTGCTGTCGGTCATGTCGAGGCAGGTCTAAGGACAGGAAATAAATTTTCTCCCTATCCTGAAGAAATGAATCGCAGGTTGACAGGTTCACTCGCCGACATGCATTTTGCGCCGACAAAAACTTCTGAAGAAAATTTACTGCGCGAAAATGTTTCTGCAGAAAATATTTTTGTCACAGGTAACACAGTTATTGATGCGCTCCATGCGACTGTTAAAAAAGATTTCAAATTTGAAGATGAACTGTTGCAGAAAATTGATTACGAAAATAAAAAAATAATTCTGCTGACAACTCACCGCCGCGAAAATTTAGGCGAACCGATGCGCCACGTCTACAAGGCGATGAAAAAAATTGTCGGAGAATTTTCCGAAGTCGAAATAGTTTTTCCTGTTCATAAAAATCCAAAAGTTCGCGAAGTCGTCGACTCGGAACTTGGAGGACTGGAACAAGTTCACCTGATAGATCCTCTGGACTATGAGCCTTTTGCAAACTTGATGAGCCGCACAAATTTAATTTTGACTGACAGCGGTGGAATACAGGAGGAAGCTCCTTCGCTTGGAAAACCTGTAATTGTTCTGCGCGACACGACGGAGAGACCTGAGGCAGTCGCGGCAGGAACTGTGAAACTTGTCGGCACAGCTTTGGACGACGTTTACAACGCGACTAAAATACTTTTGACAGACGCAGACGAATATTCCAAAATGTCGGAGGCTTGCAATCCTTACGGAGATGGATTGGCGGCAAAAAGAATTGTGCAAGCCTTGTTGTGGAAATATAATTTTTCAAATCAGCCGCCGGAAATTTTTCAACCTTGAAAGGAAGTTTTTGAATGAGTTCAGCAAATATTCCGAGCATGATAAATCCTTCGACCGACGCAATGCTCAAACAAACGCACAGCCGTTACACTTTAGTAGTTTTGGCATCGAAAAGAGCGCGGCAACTTTTGAAGGGCGAGCCGTGCAGAATTTCACATCCTACAGATAAATTTGTGACCGACGCGATGGAAGAAATTTACGAAGGAAAAATTTCTTACTCAATGCAAGGCGAATAGTCAGGCAAAGTCAGTTTGAATTTAAAATAAACAGTTTATAAAGATGAAAAGTTTGAAAGTAAACTAACTTTTCTTTTTTTTTACTTTCAAACTTTCTGTAAAAATTTTTTTTTAAACCCGCGCCGAAAAAATTTTTTGTTCATGTCGGCAAAATAATTTCCACATTTAAATCTTTGGCTGTCTGCAAAATTTCTTTCGGCGGCTCAGTTTCTGTTATCAAGGCAGAAATTTTTTCAAAAGTCGCAAATGAAAATTTTCCTTCCACGCCAAGTTTACTCGATTCGGCGATTAAAAAATTTTTTTTGCTCAAATCTAAAACTTTTGCTTTGCGTGTACCGCCGTCAATTCCGTTTGTCGTGAGAGAATTTTTTTTGAAGTCCGCGCCGACCACGCCAATAAATGAAATGTCCGGGCGAAAGTGCGAAATAAATTCCAAATTCAAAATGTCTGTGAAACCGTCGCGACTTTTATTTATCTGCCCGCCGCCAAAAATTATATCTATGTTCGGATTTACGGAGAGCATAACCAAAACATCAATCATACTTGTTAAAATTTGGTAAGGCTTGCCACTTTTCACCAAAATTTCCGCGATGGCAATACTGATTGTAGAATTGTCCAGAAAAACTAAATCTTGCGGCGAAATAATTTTTACCGCCGCCAACGCAATTTTTCTTTTCGCGTCCACGTCAGAAATTCTGCGCTTGTTCGCTTCAGTCATCTTCAAAGACTCTTGGAGGGGAACTGCACCGCCGTAAGTCCTCCTGAGTTTCCCTTCAGCCTCTAAAGTTCCCAAATCTTTCCTGATGGAATCCTCCGTCACTTCAAAAATCTCCGACAATTCCTTAACCAAAACTTTTCCGTTCTTCGCAAGCATCTCTAAAATTTTTGCTTGTCTTTCTTCCATAAACATAAAAAAATTTCATCATCCAATCTTAATAAAATAAATTCTGAAACTAAAAATTAATTTTCCAAAAGTCAGCAACTCCTTCCAAAATACTTTTTCAAAATACCGAGCGTAGTGTGAAAGGTTAATCAGTTCACGCCGAAAAAATTTTTGAAATTTTTATCTTTCTCACTAATTCCTTACCCCTAATCCCTTAACCCTTGAACTTATCAATCGTTTTCATAAAAATCACCGACTGCATTATATCGGTTTGTATAATCTTGAACAAAAAATGAGGAACAGGAAAATTTAATTGCAAAAACATTCCTCATTCCTCATTCAAAATTTCTAATTCAAAAAAATCTGTCCCAGATACTGGACGAAGATTTTCTTTCTTCCTTCAGCTTTTTTTCCTTGTCTTTGGCTTCGGAATTTGCGGCGACATCGAAAAGCATCGCGGCGATGTGATTTATTTTCTGAAATTCTTTTTCTATGTCGTCGATTGAACCTTTTTCGCTGTTGTTAATTTCCTCCAACGCCAGCGAAAAAATTTCTTTGGAAATAATTTCATTCTGCGCCTTCGACAGCGTAGGAATTTTTCTGAAGTTGTCTTGCAAACAAGTTGTGCGTAATTCCTTCGTGACAATGTAGCGACGAACCTCGCCGTAAACTTTTTCAATTTGCCTTTTCGCATCTTCCAAAATTTCAGATGCTTTTTCCAAAAGTTCGGTTTCTTCTTCCTCTGTCAAATTTTGTTCCTTGAGATGTTTGCCGAACTCGATCAAAGTTATTCCGGTAAGTTGTTTCGCGCTCCGCTCCGACTTGTCGATGAATTTAACTTTGTTCAGCGAACGCTTTAAACCTTCGCCGTCAACTTTTTCATTCACGAAGTCGATTAACTTCCTATTGGTCGGCGCGAATCTTTCCACTGAATCATAAATTGGTTTCAACAAATCTTTGTGATTTTTTTCAGTCACGTTCGCCGCCCCTTCTTTCAATGTGAAATTAGGAAAAGGAATGAATTTTTAATTCCTCGCTCCTAATCCTTAATTAAATTTAATCGGATTCATTTCCCAGATATTTCCGTTCACTGTGTCGAAATTTTCGTCTGCTTTAACAGAAATTGTCGGCGCAACATCTTTTTCAGGATAGACCAAGAAAGTTGCAACCTCTTCGCCGTTCTGGAAGAAAACTTCCATCGCGGTTTTGTCGAGGAACATATTTAAAGACAATTCCTGATTCACAAAGAGTTTGAACCTGCGAACACCTAAGTCAACGTCTGTGTTCTTGCCGTCGTGAAATTCGCGAATACCTTTTTCGCCGAGTTTCATTCCGTTTCTGTCGATAGTCATAATCTGAGTTTTTTTGTCGTAGTCGAAGGTAACTTTTTCGCCGTCCCACTCCAGAGTAATATTTATTTTTTTCGCCGCACCGAGTTTGAAATTTAATTCGACTTCGGATGCTTTCGGCAAATTTTCTTTGAATTCTTTCAAGTTCGCAGAATCAATATCAATTTTATTTTCAAGATTGCGAAGAGCTTTAATTTCTTCGGCAGGTTGAGAGTAAACATGACCTTGACGCAAAGTTAAAACGCGCGGCATAGTCAGCGAATAAAGCCAGCCGTCTTTCGCCGATTCAATTTTGTCAACCAAGTCGGGCATACCGATCCAGCCAACCATAATGTAGCGACCTTCATGTTGAAAAACTTGCGGCGAATAAAAATCAAAACCTTTGTCCAGTTCCTGGAATTTTCCATGCATCATTTCCATGCTGTCAAGCGAAAGGTGTCCGACAAAACAACCTGCCAAGCAATGATTTTGATATTGCAATTCTTCGTGAGGAACTCCCTGCGGACAGCAAATCATAACGTCATAGTCTCCGAATTGCAAAATGTTCGGACACTCCCACATATAACCAAAATCGTAATAATCTGTTTTGATTTCTCCGAGCATTTCCCAGCCGCCGCCATCTTTTTCAGCGTAAACGATCGTCGCGCCGTTCGTGGGGCGAGAACTTTTTGCTGGATCGCTCATCCTCTGCGCCGCCATCGCAAAATATCTTTTTCCGTTGCGATAGAAAAAGTTTGGATCTCTGAAGTGCGCTGTGTAACCTTCTGGATTTCCATAAAGTTGGATTTCATCTTTTGAAATACTTCCGTCCTCTTGAAGAGTTCCGAAACGCTGGGCAACTGTGCGGACATAATCGTCGTCACGCGAATTGCAGGTATAGAAGACTCGAAGTTTTCCGTCCTCAGCGAAACCGCAACCGCTGTGACAGCCATCTTTGTCGTGAATGTCAGTAGGCCAAAGCGAAAGTTCCGGCATGGTGTAGTTCACAAAATCTTTTGTGGAAGTGTGCATCCAAGATTTATTTTTGTGCCAGTTTTGATTTTCAGGGACAGGATTCCACTGACAGAAAATGTGATAAACGCCGTTGACATTAGCCAATCCATTCGGATCGCTGATCAAAGAAAACGGTGCGTCAATGTGGAAACGGTTATGCCAATAGTGCGTGAAAGGAATCACTTCGCGAACGTGTGCATCAACTTCAGCTTTTTTAAACTTGTCTTTCAAAGTTGCAAGATTCTCGCCGACTTTTTTTGCCATAAAAAATTCCTCCTCCTACGTTCCGAAAAATAAACAACAAAATTTTCTGATATTATAACGCAGATTATTTTTTAGTTAAAGAATTTTTTTATTTTATCTTCTGAATAATTTCAGTTTATTATCATACAGAAAATTTATAATGAAAAAAATTTATGAACGCAAAAAAATTTTTACAAAAGAAAGGATGATACGCTTGAGAAAAATTATTTATCTCGCGCTTGCTCTGGTAATTTTGTTGCTGGTTGGAAGTTGCGGAGGAGAAAAAACTACTGAGGATGCAGAAAAAAATTCCGAAAATGTCGAAGAAAATTCCGAAAATGAAAAACTTCCGCAGTCGGATAAATATGTCACGGCGGCGAAAGATTTTTCTAATTTGCAACTTGATGACATTACAAAACCTGTCTATGACGCTTACGGAGTTTGGGATCGGCAAGAAAAAAATTTGCCGATGTCTTTGCCTGAAATTACGCCGTTTCAACCTGCGGACGGCGAGCAAAATGTTTATCTGACTTTCGACGATGGGCCGGACGACAAAAATACTCCGGCGATTCTGGACATTTTGAAGAATGAAAATGTTCCTGCAACTTTTTATGTTCTCGGCGAAATGGTTGAAAAAAATCCCGACGTTCTGAAAAGAATTTTTGACGAAGGACACGCGATCGGCAATCACAGTTACAATCATGTTTACAAAGAAGTTTATGCGTCGCCTTGGGCTTATATGGAGCAATTCATAAAGACTGACGAAATTATTATGGCTTACGTTGGAGTTCGTCCGCTAATAACTCGTGCGCCTGGAGGAACAGCGGGAGCTTTTGACGCAAATTATTGGGAAATGATAAAGTCGATGGGCTACGTCGAACATGATTGGAATATTGCAACTCAAGATTCTACTTCGCAAAGACCGAACGCCTCGACGCAGATAAATAATATTTTAAGACAACTCGGACAAAATCCTCCGCGAAATGTTATCTTGCTCATGCACTCGAACGCAGACAAAGAAGAAACTGTAAAAGCTCTGCCGGAAATTATAAAACTTTTTAAAGACTGGGGCTATCAGTTCGGAGTTGTCACGCCGATGACCCCGCGAGAATAATTTTGCAAATAATTTTTGTTACAGGAGAAAATTTTTGTTTAACAAACTCAGCTCAACCGCAAAAGGTTTCATAATCGTGAACTGTGTCGTTTCGGTTTTGCTTTTTGGATTTGTCAGCTTATTTTTCAGTTACCGACATGAAAAAGAAGTTATCCAGAAGAAAAATTCCGTCGTTGCGGTTCAAAAAAAAGTTGCGGAAAAAAAACTTCCGTCCGACGACGATCACGAAGAAATTGAAGGAATGATCAGAAGGACACTCGGCGACGACGCAGAAAAATTTGCGGTTTATATTTTTCGACCGGGCAAAGATTTAACGCCAATAATTTTTCAGAATCGCCCAATGCGCCCGGCAAGTATGATAAAAATGTTTGTCCTCGCGAAGGCGATGCAGGATATTAAGGAAGAAAAATATTCTCTCGACGACGAGTTGACTGTCACACCTGAAAATGTTGTCGGCGGCGCAGGTTCTATTGCCGGTCTCGGTTATTATGCAAAAGTTCCTGTTCGCGTTTTGCTCGAACACATGATAAAAGAAAGTGACAACACCGCGACAAATATTTTAATTGACAAGGTCGGCGGTCTTGAAAGTTTAAACAATTATTTGGAGCAAAAAAATTATTTCGATACAAATTTCCAACACAAAATGATGTTGGCTTATCGCGGGACGACAAATTTGAGTTCCGTGAAAGATCTGGGAAATTTGTTTGTAAAAATTTATAATCATCAGTGCGTCGACGATTTTCATGACAAATTGATGATTGAATATTTGCTGAAACAGGAGGACACAGATTGTTTGCCGTCCGCACTTTTGTTTTGGAAAATCGCGCACAAGACAGGCGAAGTCGATATGACTTACCACGACGGCGGAATTTGTTACGGAGAGAAAGCAGACTTCATAATTGTGATGATGAATGACAATTATACAGACAGATATTCGACGCTGGAAAAAATGCAGGCGATAGCAAAAAATATTGCATACAGAGTTGAGCGCGAACGTTGGCGATAAAAAAAATTGCAATTCGATTCCGATTAGTTTGAAATTGAATTGCTAATTTTTTTTTGCTGTGCTAAAATTTTTCCGACAGATGAATATAAGAACTTGTGGATACAGTTTCTAAATTTTTAAAGTTGAGGACGTTTAAAGATGAAAAGAATTTTACCAAACACTTGCACAGCGGCAAATTTATTTTTTGGAATGTGTTCGATTCTCGCAACTTACGAAGGAAAATTTTTTTACGGAGCGATTTTTATTTTATTTGCTTTGATTGCGGACGGCTTGGACGGCAGAGTTGCTCGAGCTTTGAGAGTTGCGTCGGAATTCGGCAAGGAAATGGATTCGCTCTGTGATCTGGGAAGTTTTGGAATTGCTCCGGCGTTTTTGGCTTATGCTTTTTGCTTGCACAATTTTGGAACTTTGGGACAGGCGGCGGCGATAATTTTCGCGCTGTGTGGAATGTGGCGACTTGCAAGATTTAATGTCAGCACCGATGTTGTTCATGGATTTTTCATGGGGCTGGCAATTCCTGCTGGAGGTTGTATCGTCGCCTCGACGACGCTTTTATTTTCCGCAATGGAAATTCATCCCGAAAATTTTGGAATGGTCTATCCTATCACAATAATTATTGTCGCTTACTTGATGATAAGTCATGTTCACTATCCAAATTTTAAAGGCGACGGAGCGGAGAAAATTTTTCTTGCGTCGAAAATTTTTGCGGCGGTGATGTTCGCGGCGATAATTTTTTTCACGCTGGATTTTCCCGCGCAAGGAATTTTAACCGCAATTTTTTCGACCTACGCAGTCTTTGGGATTGTCAATTCGCTTTTGACTTTGATGAATCGTGACGTTGAGTAAAAAAAATTTGCCGAAATTTTTTTTTGGGAAAATTAAAAAGTGTTCTCCGACTTGAAGAAGAAGCGTTGAAGGCGTTGAGATTTTTTTTGCAAGAAAAATTTTCTGTGCATTGAATTAAGTTGAAAGAAAAAAATTTTTTCAACTCGACAAATTATTTTTTCGTCGGCAAAAAGTTTTCGTCGTCTGCCCAGTCGTCCGGCATACCTTCAGTTAAAACTACTGTGCAAGGCGCATTTTCTTTGACGTACTGCGCGACGCTGCCAAGTCCTTCCTGACCGAAACGTCCGAAACCTTGTCTGCCCATGACAATCAAGTCGCACTTGTCATACTTCGCGAGGTCAACAATCGTTTCCGCAGGATCACCAATTTCCACACGCGTTTTAACTTTAATTTCGTTTGGAATGACTACCAACAATTCAGACAGAAAATCATAAGCCGCCGCATTCATTTCGCTCGGAATGTAACCGCTCATGGAAACTTGTTCGTAAGCGGCAATATCTTTTTCCAACTCGACGCACATTAACAAAGTCATTCGCGATTCATAAAATTCCGCAACTTGGATCGCTTTTAGCAAAGCCTTGAATGCTTGACCGGATCCATCTGTCGGAACCAAAATATTTTTTATCTTGCCTTCCGAACCCGACAAGCCTTCCGATTCTTCCTGTCTTTGAACTTCTTCGGCTGCAGGTTGCGTTGTCAAAAGTTCTTTCCGACTCTTATTAAATCTCCAAGTCAGCAAAAGTGAAACTATCGCCATGTAAATAAAAAATGCGCCGATTTCTGAACTGATTGCAGGCAAACTTGCGCCGCGCTGAATTATGTCGCGTGTGAAATGAAATTGCCAAGTCAGAGGAAAAATATGTGCCAAGTCAACTACCCAACCTGAAAAATGTGTCAGCGGAGAAGTTGCGCCGCCTAAAATAAATCCGCCGGGAATAAATAAAATCATTCTACTCGACGCAATGCCGGGATTAGACGCCGTCCAACCAACCCAGATACTCAACATTCCGATTGTCAAAGTCATAAAAATTTGTATCAGCAAAAATTCTACAACCCTGCCGGAAAAAACCAAGTCTCCCCAAATTCTCAAGACCGCCAGTCCCACGAAAGATGAAACAGTCAGAAAAAAACAGTAAGGTGCAATTCTTCCAATTAAATCCCAAGGAGTGCCGTTCAAAATTGTCGGCTCATACTGGTGAGTTAATTTTAATCGCGGAATCATTCCGATAGTCGCAAAGACAAAAAACATTGCGCCGAAGAAAAATAAAAATGCTTGCGTCTGAGAATTGGAAGTTGAACCGGCAGGATTAAATAAAGTTCGCGTGTTCAAAGTCAATCCTGAACTTTCCGAGCTGCCGGATGCCATCGCATTTTCTATCGCGACAAGTTCATTCAACGCCCCTTTTATGTCTGCGGTCAGCGCGGTGTTTGTGTTGTCGTAAAATGCTCCGATTGGTGCGGCGGAGGAAGTGTATCGATTTTTTTCCAAGCCTTGCGGAAAATAGATTACTGCAGTCGCTTGGTCGCGGTAAAAAAATTCTTCAGGATTCGCGGGAGAATTTACTACCGAAGTAACTTTCATATATTCCGACGCATCAATTTTTGTAATAAGTTCGCGGCTGTATTTTGAATTGTCCATGTCGATTATGACAACCGGCGCATCTTTTCCAAAATTTCCGCTCAAAAGAACAGACAAAATTACGCTGATAACCATCGCGACCATTATGCAAACTTTTTCGTAAGGCATACCCTTGCCGCTGAGTAAAAATTTCAATTCGTCATGAAGAGATTCTTTAAACCCCATTTCAGTTTGCTCCTTTATGCAAAAATTTTTTTTCAAACTACAGGAAAAATTTAAACTTTGTCGAAAGTTGAACCATTTTAAGGAAATGGATTTCTGTTTCACGACAAAGGAGGAGTTTGTCATGGCTAACACAATTGGTTTAAACTATGCCGCGCTTTTTAAAAGCGTAGGGACGGCGGGGAAAACTTCTGCGGCTTCCGCGAAAAATTCTGCCGCCGCAAACAATTCTGTCTCGCAGTTCGGGGCGGGAAATTATTCTGTCGAACTTTCTGCCGACGGCTTGAATGCGTTGGCGAAATATCAGACTGAGGAAAAAAATTCCACCGATGATATTTCTTCAATGCTTGTCGATGAGAAAAAACTTTCTTCAAAGGCTCAAGACCTCCTCAGTAAGTTGCGCGACAAGTATGGCGACTACAATTTCATTATCGCTGACGATGTGAAAGATCCGTCCGCCTTCGCCGCCAACAGCGACAGAAATTATTCAGTCATTTTGTCGAGCGAAGAGATTGAGAAGATGGCTGAGGACGAGGAGTACGCCGACAAAATTATGGCGAACGTCGACAAGGCGACAGGCGCACTTGAGGAACTTTCTGAGACTGACTTGGGCGAGGGCGTAAACTTTGCAAGTCTCGCCGCCGAAGTCGATGCCGATGGAAATATGAAACTTTTCGCCGGTATCGAAAAAATGTCAGAAGAACAGCAGGAGCGTTTTGAAAAGCTGAAGGAAAAACGCGCCGAAGAAAAGAAAGAGGCTGAAGCAAACGCTGCGGAAGAAACTGAAGAATCAGAGGACGATGAGGAAACTGAAACTGAAACTTTTGCAGTCAAACTTGAGAACGTCGATGCCGATTCAATCGAGTCGCTTCTGGAAAAAATCTTCGCGATTGACTGGGATTCAATTTCCGAGCAGGAATTTGCAATCTGATGAAACTTACACGCAGAAATTCTTTCCAACTTTCCAAAATTTTAAAATTTTAAAATTCTACTGAAACAGTTTGTCCGGCTAAAACTTCAGCGTCGGGATTTATATAAATTCTGACTTGAAAAGCTGACAAGTCCGCCTGACCTTGTTCGCGCGACTGTTTTAAATCTGCAAAGCCCGGTGCCTGAGTCATGAGACGAATGGTGCCGGGAACTTTTTTTTCGCCCGCGACTGTTTTGCAAATAATTTCGTCACCTTCATGAAGTTTAACCGCCTGTTCTTCCGAAACGTAAATGTCGTAATAAATTCTTTTCGTTTCCAACAAAACTACCGGAGTGTTTGGGGAAACCATTTCGCCTTTTTTCTGCAGGACGCTTAAAATTTTTCCGTCCTCCGGCGCATGAAGTTTTAATCTGCCTTTTGCGATTTCCAATTCCTGAAGTTGAACTTCCAACGCTTTTTTCTGCTGATTGAGTGCGGCGATGTCGTTTTGCATATTTCTTGCCGTCGCTCTTTCCTTTTCGATTGTGGGCAGGGAAATTGAATCTGTTCTGCCGCTGTCCCGCGCTCCTGCCAAAAGTCTTTCAAGAGCTTGTTGCTGAGTTTGAACATTCGCCTTTGCAACATTCAAAGCCATTGTCGCGTCGTCGAGTTGAGATTTTGCTATCGCGCCTGAATTTACAAGATCAAGTTTGCGATTGTAATCAATTTCTGCGTTTGTCAAAGTTGCTTTCGCAGAATCGACCAGAGCACGTTGAGAATCAATTTGCCTGAAAGATTGCTGTTCGTCATTTCTTGCTTGGAAAAAATTTAATTGCATACTGCCTGAAGTAGAATTTATTTGTGCATCGAGTTGAGCAATTTGCGCCTTGAGTTTTTCAATGGATAAATTTGTGTCTGTCGGATCCAATTCCATGATTAAGTCGCCTGATTTAATTTGTTGACCTTCCTTGACTGCCTCCGTGACCATTCTGCCGCCTACGGAATCGAAAGCCAATTTAATTTGCTCCGCAGTCAAAATTCCATCTTTCTTTTCTATCGCCAAAATGGTTGCGTCGTTGCCGCGATACATTAAAATAACTCCGCTGACAATCAAAAGCAAAATGAAAATTATTCCTGCGCGATTAGCTTTGCTTTTCGTGTCCATAAAAAAATTACCTCCTCTAAAAAATTTTCAGAACATTGTATCACTCATTTCAGAAAAATGTAACAAAAAAATATCTTGCTAAAAAATTTTCTTGCATTTAATATTGAATCAGAAAATTTTTGGGAGGAATGAAGTTGGAAATTAAAAATAAAATTGCCGCCGAGATAAAAAGTGCGGCTCAAACTTTGATTGAGGAAAAAATTTTTAAAGCGTCGGGAGATTTGCCGGAAATTAGTTTGGAAGTTCCGCCGAAAAAAGAATTTGGTGACTTCGCGACAAATTTTGCCATGCAGTCGGCGAAAATTTTTCATGCCGCGCCGAAAAAAATTGCTGAAGAACTTAAAAATAAAATTAACGCAAACTTTATTGACAAGATTGAAATTGCCGGAGCGGGTTTCATGAATTTTTATTTGAAGTCCGATGTAATTTATTCCGAACTGAAAAATATTTTTGACAATGTGGAAAGTTTTGGACAGCTTCCCTCAAAAAATAATTTGCCGATTCAAATTGAATATGTCAGCGCGAATCCGACAGGACTTTTGCATGTTGGTCACGGCAGAGGAGCGGCGGCAGGCAGCGCGATTGTAAATATTCTTCCGTTTCTGCGAGTGTGAAAGGCGCAAGGTAAATTACATTTGTCATACGGTTGTAAAGTCCGCCCTTGTTGCCAAAAAGTTTGTCGCGCATCCAAGTGGTAGCCGAAGCGCAGACAATCAGCATAATACGCTTGTCGGCAGAGGCGTATCCGTTCCAAAAATACTCAAATGCCCTAAGAAAATCGGATTTTGGAGTATCCATCCACGGCATTTCGTCGAAGAAGATGAGGATACGTTTTTTGGCAGAAAGATTTTCGATGTATTTTTTTAGCATGGCAAACGCGTCAAACCAGTTTGCTGTTCGTTGTTGATGTTCGCCCGAATAGTCCGACAACTGCCGCGCAAACTCTTTTAACTGTTCGTTTTTTGTGCCTTTGTAAATTCCAGTATAATAAAAGTCGAATTGGTTATGAAAAAACTCCCTTATCAAGTAAGTCTTTCCAACCCGACGGCGGCCATAGACTGCCACAAATTCGTTTTTGCCCGAATTGTATATTTGTTCGAGACGTTGCTGTTCGCCGCGCCTTCCGATTAATGCTTTTTCCATACGCCGTAATTTTTTTTTACGGTGCAAATATAAGCATTTTTTTAAGATAATGGTTCCTTAACTCGATTTTTTTAATAGTTAGGGAACCATTATCGCGATATTAGTTCCTTAACTCGTTTTTTTTAGGGGTTAAGGAACAATTATCAGTGTGAAATATTAATCGAAACTGACATCTTACTCTTTCAAGAAATGAACAACATATTGCCAAGTGTCCTCGTAGGCTTCGTCGGGATTTGGAACGCCGTCCTCGTCTTTGGGCGTGATGGTGTTTTCGACGGTGGCAAGGGCGTAATCGTCGTGATATTCGTAAGTAGTGCTGTATGCGTCAAGATTGTCGATTTGTCGCTGATAGACAATGCGGTTGAGCTTGTCGCGGTGCTCCTCGTGGATAACGCCGGCATCGTCGATGCTTACGATTGTGTTGCCTGTTTTCGGGTCGGTTTCGTAGGTGTAGGTGATTTCATTGTTGCCGATGACAATTTTTGAGATGCGGTCTTGACTGTCGTACTGGTAGCTTTGCCCACTTTTTTCGATGATTTTTTCGCACTTGTCGTCGGCGTAAGTAATTTCATCTTCAAGACCTTCTTCACACGAATATGTTACAGTCGCTTTGTTGCCGTTGTATTTGTAAACGGTTTCACATTCGGCGACACCGTTTTCGATGTTTTCGAGCGATTTTGTGATTCGGTTTTTGTCGTCGTAGATGTTGAGCATCATAGTGTCGCCGTGGTTGTCTATGGTGCAGAGAATCTTTTTCCAGTTGACGGTTTTGGATTTTGACGCTGATTGTGCATAAGTAGTTGTGGTATTGGAGTTTGTATTGTCTGTATTTTCCACAGAGGCGTTGCTGTTGTTTCGGTTTTGGCTGCCGCCGCAAGATGCCAATACAAGTGCGAGCGAAACGATAAGAAAATTTGTTTTCATTTGTTATTGCTTTATTAATTGATTAAAAAAGATTTCTGTTGTCAAAAAATTTATATTTTTCCAAGCCTAAATCTGCTGAAATTGTAAATCAGCGTGGCATCCGTTATATAATTCGTCCGACATAATGGTTCCGTTTGTTTTTCGCAAATATAATAAATCACAAACAATTATGCAATTTTTTTGTAGAAACGTGCTATGGCGCGTCTAACATCATACAATAAAAATTTCATCAAATGGCGGATTTGTTTATTTAGATGTGCCATGGCACGTCTCCACCACCTTTATCTCCTCGTCGGTAAGTCCGTACAACTCATAAACCAAGCGGTCGATTTCTTTTTCGTCTGCGCTTGTATCGGCTTGTGGATTTGCTTTCTTGGCGGCAAGAATTCTGTCAACAAGGTCGATGATTGGCTGTTGCTCGGCGGGGGTGGCGGTCGGGATTGGCAGTTTGCCGACTCCGTTTTCAAAATACTCGAACACGCCGCTGCCTGTCTGTTTGCCAATCGACTTGTAACGGAATGACAACACCCTTGAATTAAGCAACGCCAAAAGGTATTTCAAGCCAATGTCCTTGTTGGTGTCGAATATAACGGTCGTGTTGGTAAGCCCGATATAGTCGGCGGATTCGTCCAAGGCGAACATATTGGACTTGCTGCGGTATGAACACCATATCTTGTCAAGGTGGTAGTATTCTTTGTGCATCGGCCGCGAATACCGCCACCAAACCCGTCCTTCATTTTTGCACGTAGCCCTATTCTTCAATACATCTTTGTGTGCTTTGAGATGTTTTTGGATGCTTTTGGGCAAATCTTCAAACTTCTGCACGTCCTCAATATAGAGCATATATTCGTTTTTTTCGGTATGGGTGTATCTTCCGATTATGTCGCCGCACATTCTGCGTTTGATGTATTTGGCGGGGAATTGTCTGGGGTATTCCGAAAAACAGAACACGTCGTTGGCTGCGGTTTCCATTCCTTTGCCAATCTTGAACAAAACCCGCAGTTGGCTGTGGTCGCCGTCGATTTTTGCGTTTAATTTTGCGATTGAGGAATCTATGAGGGCGAATACGG
>CALEPR010000134.1 GCA_937910665.1 uncultured Selenomonadales bacterium | reverse complement strand
AATATTTGAAGTATCTTTATTCACCCGAAGGACAGGAAATTGCCGCGCAGAATTTTTATCGTCCGCGCAATGAGGAAGTTTTGAACAGATACGCCGAAATTTTCAAGCCGCTGGAACTTTTCACGATTGATGAGGCGTTCGGCGGTTGGGTCAAGGCTTACGCGGATCATTTTGCCGACGGCGCGACCTTCGACCAAATTTATAAGAAGCCGTAAAAAAATCCCCTCCGATTCGGAAGGGAAAATTTTTTTGCGGGAAGTTCAATCAGAAGTCTTTGTGCTCCTCGATTTTCTCCAAGATTTTTTCCTCGACGTGTACTTCGGGCAACGCCAAATTATCCGTCGCGAAATTTAAAGTTGTCTCGACGTTTTCGGGCTTATGAATTTTTGCGTCGCGAACAATCTGCGCGGCGTCTTCGACCGTTTTGGCAGAAGCCTCGATTAGTTTCGCCAAAGTCTCCAAATGCGAATTGAATTGTTCGTTGGTCATTCCGCTGTCAAACATTTAAGTCACCTCAAATAAAGTTTATAAAGAATGTAATCGTCAAGCTGTTGATAAAATCGGCGAACATGGAGCCGACAATCGGGACGAGGATATAAGCCTTGACACTGGGCGCGAATTTGGCGGTAAGAACTTGCATATTTGCCATAGCGTTCGGCGTCGCACCCATACCGAAGCCGCAACTGCCCGCCGATAAAATTGCCGCGTCGTAATCCCGACCGAGAACGTTGAAGATTATAAAGTATGCGAACAGGAACATCAACGAAGTTTGTCCGATAAGCAACACGACCAGAGGCAAAGCCAATTCCGCAAGTTGCCAGAGTTTCAAAGTTATCATTGCAATGCCCAAGAATAACGATAAGCAAATGCCGCCGATGTCGTTAATTTCGCCGATATGCACCGTGAAACTTCCCGTGAACTCGCTGTAGTTGCGCATAATCGCCGCGACAATCATTGCGCCGATATAAATCGGAAAAGTCATGCCGGTTTTTGAAAGGAGCATTGAGACGACCGTGCCCAAGCCCATTGCGATAGCCAACTGATAAGCGGCGGGCGCGTACATGCTTACGGAACGTTCATGTTTCTTTTCCTCTTCGACAAGCGGAGTTTCGTCAGCTTTAATCGCAGTCTTCAATAAGTCTTTGCCGAGAATCAATCTTCTGCCCAAAGGTCCGCCCATCAATGAACCCGCAACCAAACCGAAAGTTGCCGCCGCCGTGCAAAGAGTCGTTGCGCCGACAAGCCCCAAGTCTTCAAGAACAGGACCGAAAGCTCCCGCCGTGCCGTGACCGCCGACCATTGATATTGAACCCGTGCACAAGCCGATAAACGGACTGATATTTAAAACGTTCGATAAGGCAACCGCCAAAAAGTTTTGAGCAAAAATTAATGCGCAGACACAGCCGAGAAAAATAACCAGAGCCGTGCCGCCGGTTTTTAAAACTTTGACGTTCGCCTGAAAACCTACCGACGTGAAGAACGCAACCATACAAACCGTTTTGAGCGTCTCGTCGAAGGAAAAACCGATAACTCCCGAAACATAAAGAATGCAACTGATTATGGCGAAAAGCAAACCGCCGACGACAGGTGACGGGATACAAAAAGTTTCGAGGAATTGAATGCGCCTTTTGAGCAGGGTGCCGACGTAGAGCATGACAACCGCTATCGCCAGCGTTTGATACATGTTGAATTCGACCGTGAACATAAAACCACCTCCTTAATCTTGACTTGCTTTGACGGTTTCGCCCGATTTGCCGTCGTAAACGTTGACCTTCACGCCCTGCGAATCATAAAATTTTGCCGCGCCCGCATGGAAACTTGCGGGGATGTCTTGAACAGCGTAATCGGTTGTGAATTTGTCGTTGGTGTTGTGCGGAAGGTTGTCGGCGTTCTTAAAAATAAATTCAACCAGATAATTAACTTCGTCGTCCTTTAAATCTGTGCTCGCAACCAAAACCGCCTTAACTCCGATAGTATTAACGTCTTCGGTCTGCCCTTTGTAAGTGTTGGCGGGAATAATGCAACGGGTATAGCCCTTATAAAGTTTCATCATGTTGTTCTGAATGTCGGGGGCGATTGAGAGAATTTGAATTTCTTTTTTATCGGCAAGCTCGGCAACGGAAGCTGTGGGTGCGTCTCGACCTTATGCGTAACCTCTATCTGTTCCGTAACTATGGCAAGGATGCGCTTCTGCTCTCTGTCCTTGCCTACAATGTTGGGCCGTATGCCATCCTCGGAACCTCCAAGCGTCCCAAAAGCCGACTACTACAGAAGATAGAACGTGGTGACAGGAACATCTACAACGACTACATCGCCTTCTGCCGCTGGCATGGCCGACAGGTGCCGTCCATCAAGTTCCGTAGGCAGGTGGAGTATGACCTGTTCTTTGTACGATGAATACTAAAACACCTCGGATGAATTTCATAATAGGATTCATTCGGGGTGTCTTGTTCTTGCAGGAATATCATGAAGTTGAAGTTAACTCTATAGGTTCAGTCGGGGCGTGAACTCAGCCGCTCCTTCAGGCGGGTGTTGCGCTTCAGGACGGTCTGGTTGTGGATGGCGTAGGCAAGGGCTTTCGTGGTGCCGACGATGATGCAGAGTCTCTTGGCGCGGGTGATGCCTGTATAGACGAGGTTGCGCTGGAGCATCACGAAATGGGTCATCAGCAGGGGAATGACCACCACGGGGTACTCGGAGCCTTGCGACTTGTGGATGGTGGTGGCGTAGGCCAGCGTCAGTTCGTCGAGTTCGGTGTCCTCGTAGTCGATGCTGTTGCCGTCGAACGATACCGTCAGCGTCCGCTCTTCCATATCGACTGCCGTGACGGTGCCGATGTCGCCGTTGAACACGTCCTTGTCGTAGTTGTTGCGTATCTGCATCACACGGTCGCCTCTGCGGTATCTGAAACCGCCACGGGCGAGACTGTCGCCCACGGGGTTGATGGCTTCCTGAAGGGCGATGTTCAGGCTGGTGGCTCCCACGACGCTGCGCTGCATCGGGGCAAGCACCTGAATGTCGCTGGTGCTGATGCGGTATGCCTTGGGGATGCGGTTGCGGACGATGTTGACAATCTCCTGCGCTGCCTGCTCAGGGTCTTCCTGGCGGATGAAGAAGAAGTCTGAGGTCTTGCCGTTGCTGATGTCGGGGAAGATGCCCTGATTGATCTTGTGGGCATTGGTGACGATCCGGCTTGACTGCGCCTGTCGGAAGATGCGGGTGAGACGGACTACAGGCACTGCGCCGGAGTCGATGATGTCACGGAGCACGTTTCCGGCTCCCACACTGG
>CALEPR010000133.1 GCA_937910665.1 uncultured Selenomonadales bacterium | reverse complement strand
TGATCAAGGTCTTGCTGCTTATAATGCTGCCCTTGATGCTGCTAAAAATATTGATCCACGTTTCGTTGATTGTAGAAATTTTTGAGTATAACGGCAAAGGCGACTTGGAAGATTTCACTGCGGAACTTACAGAAAAATTTGCGCCGAATTTCCTGCGCGACTTTACAAAAGATTCTCCGCTTACAGACTTGGCACAGCAAAAAGTTTTATCGGGCAGAAGTATTATCGTCAGACTGAAAAATAAATTTTCGCATTTAACTTCGGCAGTGGCAGACTTCAACAAAAAAAATTCCGACGCAAGCGGTTCAATAATTTTTGTAACCAACGAAGACAATCCTCCACCGAGTTTAACTCGCCTGTCAGATTTTCTAACGCCTTATGATGTCCAATTTTTTGCAATAAATCTTTTGGAAAATGCAAAACTCTCCACGCAAGAAAAATTATACACTTCGACTTTGGCGGCGAAACTTTCAGGTCAATCTGCAATTTTGGCAAAAAATTTATCGACGGCAGAACTTTTCACAAGCGGCATAGACTTTGTAAAAAAAATTGTCCCGACCTGCGACGAAAAAATTTTTAACCGCGCAGTTTGGGAGTGTCAGGTACAATTTTTATTGCCGACTTTGGAACAGGTACGCGGCAGATTGATTGAAAAAAATTTTCGCAAATTGAAAAGTATTTTGCCTGTGAAAGATGAGTTCGGAAAAGTTATAACAGATCCTTGGGACATGGAACTTCGGCATTTGCATTTTTATGGAGGAAACGCGATGTTATTTCACGCCGCTGATTGGGAAAATTTAGAACTTGCTTACCGCGCGAGAAATGATTTGTCTCACTTGGAAATTTTGGACACGGCGCGAGTTGAAAAAATTTTTACTTTGTCTGAATGAATTTTATAACTTGTTGCCAATTTCAAGAATAATATTTATAATCGACGCACAAAGTTAATTTTGGAGGAATTTGTTTATGAAATCAATAGCAAAAGATATGTCACTTGCACCGAGCGGTCACAAAAAAATTGAGTGGGTAAAAAATTTTATGCCGGTTATGTCAGCGATCGAGAAAGAATTTTCGCAGTCAAAACCTTTCGCCGGAAAAAAAATTGCAATTTCACTTCACGTTGAAGCAAAGACAGCTTACATGACAGAAGTTTTTAAAAATTGCGGCGCGGAAGTTGCCTTGACAGGTTGCAATCCGCTTTCCACACAAGATGATGTTGTTGCTGCCTTGATTGAGGACGGAGTAAATGTCTGCGCGATTCACGGCTGTAACCCGACCGAGTATGAAAATTTTATCGACAGAGTTTTAGACATTGAACCTGACATTATCATTGACGACGGCGGCGACTTAGTTAATCAAATTCATTCAAAACGCCGCGAACTTATTCCGAAAATTATCGGCGGCAGTGAAGAAACTACGACCGGCGTTAAAAGACTTCACAATATGGAGCGTCGCGGAGAACTTGCCTTCCCGATGATCGCGGCGAATGATGCTTACTGTAAATTTTTGTTCGACAACAGATATGGAACAGGTCAATCGACTTGGGACGGAATTATGCGGACGACAAATTTAGTTGTTGCAGGAAAAGATGTTGTAATTGCAGGTTACGGCTGGTGCGGAAAAGGTGCGGCGATGCGTGCCAAAGGTCTCGGCGCAAATGTAATTGTCACTGAAGTTGATCCGATAAAAGCTGTTGAGGCAGTCTTTGACGGCTTTAAAGTTATGCCGATGACTGAGGCGGCGAAAGTCGGAGATATTTTCTTGACTGTGACAGGTTGCAAAGATGTTATCACTGAAGAACATTTTCCTCTGATGAAAAGCGGCGCAGTTTTGGCGAACGCCGGACATTTTGACGTTGAAATAAAAATTCCTGAACTTGAAAGTCAATCAGTCAGCAGAAAAGTTGTCCGCAACAATGTTGAAGAATTTTTGCAGAAAGATGGCAGAAAAATTTATTTGCTTGCAGAAGGTCGGCTGGTAAATCTTGCGTCGGGCGACGGACATCCTGCAGAAATTATGGACTTGAGTTTTGCAGTGCAATTTTTCAGCGCGGCGCATATCTTGCACAATCATGACAAAATGGAAAACAAAGTTTACTTAATGCCGGAAGAAATTAACAACAAAATTGCTGAAATTAAACTTGATTCAATCGGCGTAAAATTTGACACGCTGACTGCGGAACAGAAAAAATATCTTGAACTGTAAAAGAAAAACTTTTCAAAAAATTTTATTTTGTCGCTGCGTTCGTGCGTGGCGAATTTTTTTATGCTATAATTTGAAAAAAATTTGCGAGGTGAAAACTTTGAAAAATCTTTACGAACTTTTGGAAAATTCGCAGACTGAAGAAGAAGTCAAAAATATTTTCGCGAAATTTTTTAATATCAAACTCGACACGAAAAATAAAATTGACCTCTACACTGAACAAATTTTGTTTGAATTTAAACTCGACGTAAATTTAAAAAATATTCAAACTCGCGCAAATTGTATCGCGCAAGCTCTTTATTATGTTCGCAGATTGAAATTCAGCTTGAACGGCGAAACCAGAAAAATTACAAATTTTATTTCTGTCGTCACGAAAAATTTCGCGCTCATCGCTCAAACTAAAAATTTCGCCAAGTTCTATCAAAATAAAAATTTCGACTGGGATTTAAGACCAAGTTCGCCGTGCAAAAAACTTGTCGCCGCGCTCGCTGAAAATAATTTTGTGAAAAATCTTCACGTCTACGATTTTTCTGTCGGCGAAGATGAAAATAATTTTATCGCTGAAATTCAAAATAATTTTGCCGGACAAACTGAACTTTTCCTCAATAGAAAAATTATCGACGAAAATAATTTTTTTCCGATTTTTGAATATTGGCAGAAACTTTTTGGTTCGTACGTCGAGAACGGCAGGAAAAGTTCTGAATATTTTATTACCGACATCGAAATTGGAAAAACCGACGTGATTTCCGGCAGAAAATCTTTGATTTTCAGAATGAGCGACGGCGCGATTGTCGAAAAATTTTTGCCGCTCAAAGATTACAAATATTTTTGGGACATTTACGAAAAAATTTCTTCGCCGCGTGAAATTATTTCGATTCGCCAAAAAATGGACAGAATGACCGAGCCGAAACTGCGCCGTTTTACCGGTGAATTTTTTACGCCGATAAATTTTGCTCGCAAGGCTGTTGATTATCTTTCGCGCGTTGTCGGTGATAATTTTTTCAAAAATAATTTCAGAATTTGGGATATGTGCGCCGGTACAGGAAATTTGGAATTTGCGCTGCCTGCAGAAGCTTGGAAATTTTGTTACATTTCGACTTTGCTTGAGGACGACGCGAATTATTGTCAAAAAATTTTTCCTGACGCGACTGCTTTTCAATATGATTATCTCAATGACGACGTGCAAAATTTTTTCGGCAAAGAAAAAAATTTGTTTCAAGGTATTAAAATGCCTGAAAAACTTTTTCGCGACTTGCAAAATCCTGACTTGAAGTGGATTATTTTTATCAATCCGCCTTATGCCACTGCCAGCAATTATCAACGCAAAAAAAATCGCGAAGATAAAATTGGAGTTTCAATGACAAAAATTCAAAAATTGATGACTGAAGAAAATTTAGGCGAAGTCAGCAGAGAATTATTTTCTCAATTTTTGTACAGAATAAATCTTGAATTTAAAAATAAAATTGCTTGGCTCGGAATGTTTTCAAAAATCAAATATATAAATTCAAACAATGACCAAAAATTGCGCGATAAATTTTTTCAGTACAAGTATGAGAACGGATTTATTTTTAACTCGAAAAATTTTGACGGTTGCAGAGGAGAATTTCCTGTAGGATTTTTGATTTGGAATTTGTCGGAAAAAATTTCACTTGATAAACAAAAAATTTCTTTGGACGTTTTTAATTCTGAAGTTGAAAAAATTGCAATAAAAAATTTGAAATCTGAAAATCGAAAAGTATTTTTAAATAAATGGGTAACTCGTCCACCGGCAATAAAAAAATTTCCTCCAATGTCTGGAGCTTTAAATGTTGCAGAAAAAAATAAAGACAGACGCGACAGAATTTCAGAAAATTTTTTAGTTTCTTTAATGTGCAAGTGCAATGATTTTTCCAATAAAAATTTTACAGCTTTATTATCAGGACCATATGTAAGCGCAGGAGCGTTTTCAGTTGAAGAAAAAATTTTTGAGCAGTCAATGATAATACATGCAGTGCGGCGAATACCGAAAGCGACCTGGTTGAATGACCGCGACCAATTTATGCAGCCGGAAAAAAAACTTTCGCGAGAATTTATTAGCGACTGTGTAATGTGGAGTTTATTTTCAAATTCAAATCAGACAGTGAGTTTGCGAAATGTAGAGTACGAAGGCGAAGTCTATCGAATGAAAAATAATTTGTATCCGTTCAAGCGCGAAGAAATAATTTTGTGGAAAAATTCATCGCCGGACATAAAAATGCAAATAGAAATGGAGCGCGAGGAAAGATTTGCGGCGAAATGGATTTTGGCGAATCGAAAAGATTTTTCTGTGGAAAGTTTGCGCGTTTTGGATTGCGGACGCGAAATTTACAAATATTTTTACGCAAATTTTTTGGAATTGAATTTTGCGAAGTGGAAAATTTTTGATTGGGACGCAGGCTGGTATCAAGTGCGAATGAGTTTGAAAGAAATTTGTTATGATTTTGAAAAATTTTCAGCGTTGCACAAGTTGTTGGGCGAAAAAATTTTGCCGCAAATCTATGAACTTGGCTTTTTGCGCGACGAAGTGAAATATTTTTAGCTTGAAAAATTTTTGATGATATGATAAATTACGCATGATGAATATGAAATTATTCAATATGTACTTATCACTTGGTAACGAAAAAAAATCCCGACCTGAGCCATCGGGATTTTTTAGTGCGTTCACGGAAATCAATTTTTGAATATGAGTTTCATGAGAAAATAAGGATTCATCAAG
>CALEPR010000132.1 GCA_937910665.1 uncultured Selenomonadales bacterium | reverse complement strand
GGAAAATTTTTTTGAGTGGAAAATTTTTTTGAGTGGAAAATTTTTTTGAGTGGAAAATTTTTTTGAGTGGAAAATTTTTTTGAGCGGAAAAATTTTTTTGAGTGGAAAATTTTTTTGAGTCGAAAATTTTGAGCAAAAAAAAATCCTCCCGAACTGCTTTTTTTAAAAACAGCTCAGGAAGATTTTTTCATCTGGGAAATGTTTTTGAAAAGTAAAACAAAAATCTGGCAGAAGGAGGTTAAACCCATGCCCAAAAATTTGAAGTTGTCAATTTTAGTAAAAATAATATTGAGGAGGATTTTTATAAATGGTGTTTTTAAAATTCCCAAAAGTCCCGCTCAACGTCCCGAAGTTTTGAATTTTGTTGCCGAAATTTTTTTTGTAAACGCGATAGACAAGCTCAATAAAATCATATTTCCGCTTGGCTCTGATTTCGGAAATAATGGAGTCGGGGAAAAATTTTTTTACTTCGTCAATCATCAGTTTCATTTCTGCAATAGAAAACTCATCGTCATCAAAAACAATTTTCATGTGGTTCAAGCGATGCAACATCTGGATTTTTCCCCTTCCTTAAAAATCATTATAACTTTTTCCTTAGTCGCTTAATTCTAGACTACTAAAAATTTTCCTTCTTGCGCCGCTAAATTTTTCTTTCTTCTCTGCAATTCGCGGAACAAAATTTTTGCCAAGTAACTTTTTGCATAAATTTTTTGCCGCAGGTAGGGCAAATTTTTTCTTGTAAACTTCGTGTACCGCTGTGAAATGCAACTCGACAATTCGCCGAGCAAAATTTCCTCTGTCCATATGTCGTAACAAATTTTCTGCCGCAGGTAGGACAAATTTTTTCTTGCGCGCCTCGTGTCACGCTGTAAAATACAAATTTACAATTCGCCGAGCAAAATTTTTGACAAGTAACTTTTTGCATAAATTTTTTGCCGCAGGTAGGACAAATTTTTTCTTGCAAATCTCGTGTCACGCTGTGAAATGCAACTCGACAATTCACGGAACAAAATTTTTTCTGTCCATACTCCGCAACAAATTTTTTGCCGCAGGTAGGACAAATTTTTTCTTGCGCGCCTCGTGTCACGCTGTGAAATGCAAATCGACAATTCGCCGAGCAAAATTTTCTCTGTCCATACTCCGCAACAAATTTTTTGCCGCAGGTAGGGCAAATTTTTTTCTTGCAAATCTCGTGTCACGCTTTCTTCGCAGAATACTCACTCTCAACAAATTTATAATCAGCCACGTTAAAAACCTTGCAAAGTTTATCCAAAAAAGCTTTTGCATCTTCCTCGTTTCTGAAGGAGCGCAAATTTTCAAAAGCCATCTCACCTTTAAACAGACAAGGCGCAAGAATAGTAAAATAACCCTCGTATTTCGACATAGAAACTGATTTGCCGGTTTTCACGTCAATAATTTTCGTACCCTTCGCATTTTTTACCCACATCTGAAAAATCCTCCTCAAAGTTCCCAATTATACTTTTTTAAAAATCTTTCCAAAAATCTTTCTGTCGTCTTCTCCATCGAGCGCGGCTTCAAAACTTTTTCTTCCATCTCCGCCCATGCAATGTGATATTGACGATGCCGCGCAACAAATTTGTTTGTGCAGGTCTGAAATCCTAAAATAGTTTTGCATGCAATTTTCTTTTCACCAATCATCATAATCCACACTCCCCAACGCTGCCACCACCAAAGCCAACGTAGCAAAAATTGGTATCACGTTCGCCTTGTCTTGAAAAATTAAACTGACTATAAAAGCCAACATCAGCACAGCCGCAACCATGCAAATAATTCTGTCCATTTTTCCCCCTCCAAAAAAAACTTCAAAATTTCCTGCCTTTTCAAGTGGCAAAGTTCATGATTTCCAACTTTTTAAGATAAGTCGATTGCCGATAGCCAAAAATACTTTGCTTATAGCCGATACAGGTTACTTGGATTTAGAACAACTCCACGCAAAAACTTTAATTTCTTGAATTGTCAAGGGAAGTGCAACGAAGTAAATTCTTCCCCACCTTCCCCCCAAAAATTTTTTTAATTGCTTTTGCAAATTGCCGAGCGTTACAGAGCGCGGCGAAAAACTTTTGCTAAGCGTTTAAATCTTGCCTAAAATTTATGAAACGCACGTGGGAGCGAGTCTTTTATTTTTAATTATAATGGGGGCGAGTGAAAATACAATGAATTATTTAGGAAAAATTTTATGTTATTTTGCGCGCTCTAGCTTGGCTTCAATTTTTACGATGCGCTTTTCGAGGTTTGAAATATTTTTTGAAAGTTCGGCAACAGAGGCGGTGAGTTTGTTGACAGTTTTCTTGCCTTCAGTGAGTAGCCAAAAGGCGAGGATAGCCGCGAAACCGTGATTTGTAACCATGCTAAGGATAGCATCTTCCATAAAAAATCAACTCCATTTCTGTAAAAAAAAATAATAAGTGGTAAGGGCGAAGGTTTGAAGTAAAAAAAAAGTCGGTTAGTTGTTAGAAAAGGAAAATCTAACAACCGACCGACTTGCAAAAAAAAAATATTCAATTAGGTATCATTAACCCACGTGATAGAAAAAGCATTATTAAAAGTAACGTCGTTATGGTTCGGATAGTGGAAAGTAACGCTGATTGTTGTGCTTACACTTTCACCTGACGCAGGCGGGTTTTTTGGATAAGGGAAAACACTTACATAACTACTTTGCAGCGCGCCAACTCCTGTCTCCCAGTATGCTATGTTGGAATTCGATGCCGTCCATGTAGATGTCAATTTTGGTTTTGCATTAACGCCTGAATCGTACCCGGGATGATAGAATTGAACAGATATATAATAATCAGGGGCAGAGGTAGTGCTTTTCCAATTCGGATAATCAGAAAATTTTAAAGTGCGTGAGATATTGCCGGTCGTCGGACCAAACGTTGTGCCTTGTACCGTCATTGTTTTTGTCCAGCCGGAAGTATTGATAGAGGCGTTTTGAATTGTCAAAGTCATTGTGATAGGCGTTGTTGTGGCGTCGGTCCATTGTGTATTGTTAGTGTTGCGGTGATTAACATAGAAAGTATATTCGCCCGGGTTTGTCTTCTTGTAGTCGCCTGACAAATAAAGATAGGTTTCATCGAAGTAAGCCAAAAATTCAGTTGCATCGAGCTCGTCGCCGGTGTAGGTAACTGTTTTTGTTAGTGTACCTGTGGCGGAATAATAAGTTTTGCGGAGACTTAATTTATTTATCGTCCAATTAAGCGACAAGTTTGCCGTCGTGCCGTCCGACCACTGAGTGTTTGCAGTACTTTTTAGGGAAACTGTTGCAGTGTAAGTTCCCGCGTTAGTTTGAGAATTGCCGCTAACATTCATATAGGTACTGTCGAAGAAGCCGATAGTGACAGTTTGCTCCGAGCCGTTATAAGTTTTTGATGAGCCGGAAATATAGCATTTACTGAAAGATTTTTTGTTAATCGTCCAAGAGACTGTTTTATTTGTGGCGGTGGTATCAGTCCAACAAGTATTAAAAGTATCTTTCAAGGAAACTGTAGCGTTATAATTTCCTGCGTTGGTTTGGGTATTGCCGCTAACATTCATGTAAGTGCTATTGAAATTGTAAAGTGAAACAGTTTGAGCAGAGCCGTTATAAGTCAAAGTGGTGGCGGTTGGGATTGTCAAAACTTTCTTGTCTATCGTCCATGAAGCCGACTTGTTGGAGGTTGTGCCGTCGCTCCACTGACAATTTGCGGTATCAGTCAAGGCGAAAGTTGCTGTATAAGTTCCTGCGGCGGTTTTTGTGCCATTGGTCACGGTGACAAAATCACTTGCGCCGAAATTCCAAATTGCAGACTGTTCCTCGCCGTTATAAGTTAGCGTGCCTGATTGCGCGGGGATTGTGAAAGTTGCCTTTGTAATTGTCCAGTCAAAAATAATATCTGCAGTGGAATTATTCGCCCACTCTGTATTAACAGGGTCATTGAGGGAAAAGATTGTTGAATAAGCTCCGCGTTCTGTTTGTGCCGCGTCGCCTGTCTTTGTCATGTAATTTGTGTTGACGTTGCTAAATGTTGGAACTTGCGCCGAGCCTGTATATTGGAAAGTTGTCGCAGAGGCAGTGACGCGCGTAATTTTCAAAGTTCCAATCGCCCAATTAACAACAATATCGGAAATAGTACCGTCCGACCAGTGAATATTATTTTTGTCTTTGAGCGTGAAAGTTGTGGTGTAAGAGCCAACATTTTCCTGCGCTTCATTGCCGGATTTTGTAATATAGTATGCGTCGTAATTTGTGTAAGTTGGTTCTTGTTCTGCGTTGTTGTAAGTTTTCGACGTAGAAGTTGCAGTGACTTTTGCAATTCTTTTCGCCGCGATTGACCAAGAAATATTTACGTCGTCGGTTGAATTATCAGCCCAACAAGTATCAGTTGAAGAAATTAAATGGAAAGTCGCTGTATAATCTCCTGCATTTGTCGCGGCGATAGTTCCTGTCTGCGTCATGTATGTGGAATTGAAATTACTGACTGCCAAAGTTTGTTCTGTTTCGTCATAAGTGAAGGCAGTCGCTCCACTCGCCGCAGGTTTTGCAAGCGGCAAAATTCCTATTTTCCAATTTACATAAACCGCGCCGAACGTTTCATCAGCCCAGCAATGGTTATTATCAGGCGTGAAAGTTGCTGTGTAAGTGTCCGCGTGAACTTGGTCGCGATAAGTTCCGCCTATAACAATTTCTGTCGGGTCGTAATTATTCCATTCCGGAGTTTGTGCGGAATTATTGAAAGTCAAAGAATTTTTCTGCGAAGGAATAACAGAAACTTTTTTGCGCTTAATTGTGTAAGGTATTCTGATTGAAGTTTGCAAATTATTCGGCCATGCAAAATTTCCTTGCGGCGTAACCGTGATGTAATGTATTCCTGCTTCAGTCGCTGACCTTTCGCCTTCTATTAAAAGTTTGAAAGGGTCTAAATTTTTCCACGTCGGAAATTGCTCCGTCCCGTCATAAACTAACTCCCCTTCTTGCTCCGGCAAAATGTCAATATACATAAATTTAGAGCGGATGACCGTCCCTGAATATTGCAATTCTGTTTTTGCAAATTTGTATGTCCTGCCCATGAAAAAAACTCCTTTCAGTCGTTTTTTAGGGGTTAGGTTCTAGGGGTTAGGGGTTAGAATTTCTAGTCCCTAACTCCTAATTACTAATTACTAATCGAAATAAAAGTCGCTCGCCGACAAAGAATCAGAATCAGCGACAGGCGAATAATTTCCCGCCAAAATCATTTCAAAATCACTAGCGGAAATTGAATCAGAATCAGCAACAGGTGTATAGCTACCGTCCAAAATATTTTGCAAATCTCCTACTGAAATATAACCTTCCGCAGACTCCGACAAAAATTTTTCAACAATCTTGAAAACTTCGACCACTTCGTTTGTCGTCAAATTACTAAGCGCAGTTGCAAAATTCCTCAAGCTCACGTTATCGCAATTCGGATTTACATAGCTGATTATTTTTTTGAACTTGTCGCCGGTTGGCTCGCGAAAATGTATCTGTAATTTTACTTCTGCCATTTTTTTAATTTCTCCCTTCAGTCGAAATTTAGGGGTTAGGTTTTAGGGGTTAGGGGTTAGTTTAATTAGAAGTGAGGAAGGAAAAATTAAAATTTCTAGTTCCTAGTCCCTAGTCCCTAATTCCTAATCCCTAATCCCTAGCTCCTAGTCCCTAATTCCTAATTCCTAATCCCTAGCTCCTAGTTCCTAATTCCTAATTCCTAATCCCTAGCTCCTAGTTCCTAATTCCTAGTCCCTAGCTCCTATTCCAAACAAGTATTGATGCAATTTTTTGCCTCTTCCAAGTCGTTAAAAACGTCAATGATAACCCAATCATCAGCCTTCGCTCCGCCGTCCACAACTGCATTGACGAAATATTTTCTGCCCGGTCCGAATCCTTTCACTTCAATAAAAATTTTCTTTATGTAGTCAACTTTTACCGCGTCGCCCGAACTCGTCCTAAGCCACATTGGTCGATTTTCTAAAGTCCACATTTGAAAAACTCCCTTCTAATAATTAGGAATGAGGAATTAGGAATTAAAATAACTTCCTCCATTAAGCATTACGAATTAAAAAATTTTATAAGTTTTCTTGCTGACTAAAAATGCTTTTGCCAAGCCAACAGAATTTAAACCGCTCGGGCTTCTGAATAAATCTCGCGACAAAATTCCAACAGATTTTATATCAGCCGCTGACAAATCTTCACGCGGATTAAAGAGCGTCAAAAATTTATAGGTGTTGTCGGGGTACCGGAAAAAAAGTCGCAAAAAATTTCCTTCCGTCGGGAAAAAATCAGGGTCAAAAGGTGAAATTCCTCCGTCGTCGGGGTGTTCATATTGTTTAACAACAGGATTTAATTCCCATTCGCGCCACTTTTCCAAAAGCCATTTTTCAAACCAAAAATCATCAGGCGGCAAAGTGTAACTGCTTTCTGTAACTTCCGCTCCGCCTTCAAGCTCCGCCACAGAAAAATAATATTTCGCAAAAGTTTTTTCGTCTCCACCAAAATAAATTTCCTCCATGCCGCTTTCAAGTTCCGCCACTGCATGAAAAAGATTTTCCTGCGCCGACATATCAGAAAGAGTAACACAATTTTCTTCCATGCCGCTTTCAAGTTCCGCTACTGCATGGTGATAAATTTCCGGCTCCTCAATCGTCAAATCAAAAATAATTCCGTCTAACCAAGAGCGAACATTTTTCGCAGTGTCTATCAGCCTTAAAAATTCTTCTTCAGTCGAAAGATATTTTAAACCTTTCGTAATAATCCTAAAAAAATAATCTTCGCCGCCGTACTCCCAATTTTCTTGAACTTGTGCGCCTACCATAAATGTCGAAAGAGCTTTTTCAACTCCTTCAGGCGTTCCCTTTATCCTGTGCCAAAAAATACTCTCGCGAATTTGGTCACGCTTCGCCGAATCAGGTAAATCTTGCAAATAAAAATCACAGTGAAATTGATATGCAAGGTGGTCTAAAACTTCCCCAGACAATTCATCAAGGCGCGGCAAGTGCATTACCAATTTCGCCAACGCAGAAATTTTTTCTATCTGCTCATCAATCGACGCGGCTGCCGCATAAATTTTTTTGTCGTCGCGAATTGATTGCGGCAAAATCTCTGTCAATTTTGGAGCATTTATCGACTTTATCACTTGCTTTCACAACCTTTTTTTAGGGGGTAGTTCAGTTAGGAGTTAGGAGTTAGGAGTTAGGAATTAAATTCCTCATTCCTCCTTCCTAATTCCTAATTCTTTTCAAGTCCTGCGTAAACCACATTTACATTTTCGCAAATTGCAATTTGATTATCTTCGACAGGGGAATTTGTCGGCGCAGAAATTTCAACTCTTTTAGCTCCCGCCGCTCTGATTCTGTATTCCAATTCAGTTTTATTTATGTCGCGTCCAATTTCTAATCTCTGCCATAAAATAAAATCTTCAATCGCCGCATCAACTTTAGCTTTAATCGTCGCCGCACTCGCCGCATCACTCGAAGAAATATAATAAATTAAATCAATGTCAAAATTCACAATCTCGGGAGACTTCACAAAAAGATTATCTGTGAGCGGACGAACTTTTCTGTCTGTCAAAGCGTCTTCAACAATTTTTTTAACTTCAGCCGTCGGCATCGCTCCGCCTTCCTGCAAAATATAAATATCAACTTCGCCGGGATTTTCCGAAGTAACAAAAACATCTGAAACTAAATTGCTTGCCTGTTTCGCGAAATACTCATAAGCTCCAAAACTCCCCGCAGTCGAAAATCTTTCAGGAGCTATTGCAATTCTCTCCCGCAAATCGTCGTCACTTTCTAAATCTGCTCCGCCGTCTGATGCAGTTTCATTTTCAATAGATAACAAAAAAGGTTGAGGGTCGACAACTTTATTTAATTTTCCAACAGGATAACCATTGCCGACAGTCCCAATTTCCACGCAGGTAAACGCCGCAGATTTTTCAACTTCCCCAGCGAGAAAAATTAAATCGTCGTCCATCGCAAAGTTAATTTCGTCTCCTGCGTTTACTCGCGTCCCCTTTTTTATCGTGACAGCTTTATTTAAAGCCGCCGATAAAGTAACTTTGCAAGTCGTCGTTGCCTTCGACGCAGCTAACCTTTCCACGCCAACAAGCGCGCCGATATGCTCCAGTGCAGAATTTTTCGCATAAGCTAAAAGGTTTTGTTTAGCTAGTTCGTCAATCAGCAAAGTTTGTTGCAAAATTATCGCAACCAAAGATTTTAAAAAAAGTAACAGCGGGTCGGCTCGCTCCAAATTTCTCCCCAAAATTCCCTCACAAATTGTCTGCGCTTTTGCAAGTAATTCCTCTGCGTCCGCCGTCGCAAAATTTAATTCAGGCAAATTTTTTAAATTCACAAGCCGACACCTCCCCGCAAATTTTTTTCCACAATTCTAAATTTCACAGTGATTAACGCTTCACCGTCCGAAACGTCGCCGCTGTAAATGCAGTCTGTAACCTTTGCGCGCGGCTCGAACTTCGCAACTGCATCACAAATTTTCGCTGTCATTTTCGCCTGTAAAATATTTAAAGGCGCGTCCAAAAGTTCGCCGGACACGCCAAAATTTCTATCTAAAAAAACTTCACCTTTTATTGTGGTGATAATTGTTTTGACGTTTTGAGCAATTTCTTCAAACTCGGAGGCAGGGAAAAAAACTACCTCCTGCAATTTTTCATTCGTAACCTCGAAGGTCATTTTTCTCCTTCCTCC
>CALEPR010000131.1 GCA_937910665.1 uncultured Selenomonadales bacterium | reverse complement strand
TTTTTTCAAATTGCACTGATAAATCTTTCCAAAAAAAATTCCTCGCAGGACTTTTTAAAAAAATCTCGCAAGGAAAAATTTTTTCAAATTGCACTGATAAATCTTTCCAAAAAAAATTCCTCGCAGGACTTTTAAAAAAATCTCGCAAGGAAAAATTTTTATTTAAGTTTCAGAAATAATTTTTGTTCGACTGAATTTTATTCCTCAACTTTGTAAAGTGTGTAAGTCAAACCGAAACCGACTGCCAACGCAATCAAGTTGACAATGATGTACTGGATAATCTGACCGTTCATGTACAAAAGCATACCGGGAATAACTGTGATACCCATGCCTGTACCTGCCAAGCCCAAGAAACTGGAAATTGCACCACCGACTGCACCGCCGCAGCAACCATAAACGAAAGGTTTCATAAAGCGGAGGTTGATACCGAAAATTGCCGGCTCGGTAATTCCCAAGAACGCAGGAACTGCTGAAGAAACATAAAGTGCACGTTTCTTAGCGTCGCGAGTTTTAAGTGCAACAGCCATCGCCGCGCCGCCCTGTGCAATAGTCGCGCAAGTGATAATCGCGTTGAAGGGGTCAGACTGAATTGTGCTGAGGAGATAAATTTCCAATGCGCTGAAGACGTGGTGAACACCAAAGATAACGATAACCTGTTGCAAACCGCCGATAACAAGACCGCCGATAACAGGAATGCCCAAGAATGATTGAACTGCACCAAAGACAACTTGTTCAATGCCGTGCATGATAGGACCGACAACGAGGAAACCGAGAGCCATCGAAATCAACAAAGTCAAGAATGGAGTTACGATCAAGTCGATCATATCGGGGATAAAAGTTTTAAGCCAATGTTGAAGTTTCGCTGCGAAAATACCAAGTACCAATGCAGGAAGAACCGAACCTTGATAGCCGACGAGCGGAATTGTGATAAAGCCGAGATCGAGTGGAAGAGGGACTTTGCCCGCAAATTCAGGCAAACCGGCGGCTTGAATCCAAGTAAGACCTTTTTCCGCCAACTCTTGAGCCGCACCACCGACTGCATAAGCGTTAGGCAATGCAGGGTTGACGAGCATAAGACCGATAACAATACCAATAACAGGGGTGCCACCGAATTTGTTCATTGTTGACCAACAGACCAACGCAGGCAAAAATGCAAATGCTGTATCCGTCAAAATCTGTGTCATCATTAAGAAAGTCGGATCCCATTCACTGCCGAGCGACATCAACGCACCGCGAAGACCCATGAAAAGACCTGTTGCAACCAAAACCGGAATGATAGGAACAAAAACGTCGCCGAGTGTACGAGAGATTTTTTGAACCAAATTCATTTCAGCGTAAGCAGCTTCTTTGCCGCCGCCTGCGCCAAGCGAAGGTTTAAGTTTGATAAATTCTTCAGTGACTTTATCAACAAAACCTGTGCCGCAGATAATCTGATACTGCTGAGCCGCAAAGAATTGACCTTTAACGCCTTCAATGTTTTCAATTTTCTTTTCCTGAATCTTCGACTTGTCATTGACAATCAAACGCAAACGCGTCGCGCAGTGTTCCGCAGTTCTTACGTTGTCAGGTCCGCCGACGTAATGCATAATCGACTTAGCAACACGTTCTGCATCCGGCAAGTTCGCAAATTGTTTAATGACCTCGTCAGTTTCTTGTGCGACTGCTCCTGAACTTTCTTCGGCAGGTGCCTCGACTGTAATTTTTTGGTCGTCGAGTTCAAAAGTAATGTTGCCGAAGTCAGCGTGGTTAGTGACAACTACAGGCGTTGTAGTTTCATAACCTGCTTCTGTGATAACTTTTGGATCGAACTCCAACAAAAGCTGCCCGCGTTTAACTTTCTGCTGCGCTTCAGCTTTCGGTGAAAAACCTTCGCCATTAAGTTTAACTGTGTCCATGCCGACGTGAATCAAAAGTTCAATTCCGTCGTCAGACTTCAAACCGATGGCATGACCTGTCGGAAAAAAGACAGTAATCTCACCATCAAACGGAGCGTAAACTTTGCCTTCAGGGTCTTTAACCGCGATACCGCGTCCCATAGCTCCACCGGCAAATACAGGGTCGTTGACTTCGTTAAGCGGAATCAACTTGCCGTTAATCGGACTACTTATGCGTATGTCCTTACCCATGTGCGTCGCCCTCCTTTAAAGCGATAAAATAAACTGCTTGGACGACCTGCAAGAATATTTAAAAATAATTCCGAGCGTTTCAGTAATTGCAAGTCGTCTGTCTTGAATAAATTATGAAAAATTTCTGTGTGATTATAACTTTTTAATTTTTCAGCGTCAACTGCTACAGGAGAAAAATTTTTACTTAATGTAGGATTGTCAAACATATGTTACAAAAATTTTTGGCGACATTGTGGAAAAAATTTTTTCGATGCCGGCAATCAGATTTGTAACTTAAATCAAAAAATTTTTTGAGGTAAGAAAGTGTCAACATTTTAATTTCATTCAATTTGAAAATCAGATTAAAAAAATATCGTGGTAAAAAAATTTTTCCTACAAAGTTATCGACTTAAAAAATTTTGACAACAAAAAAGATTCGCGAAAATTTTTTATCTCCGCGAGTCTTTTTTTTATCTCCGCAACATCTTTAAATTTTTTATTGTCCTGCCACAGTTGCAGGCAGTCGGCGTTGAGTTCCTTCAAAAAGCATTTGCGTGAGTCTGGCTGCCTGAATCGGTTCCATTTTTGCCAAAACCTGTGCGGCGGCATCCTCAGACATTTTTTGCAAAATCAAAACTACCGTGTCCATTTCCACGCCGTCGAGAGCTTGCGCGGCTTCCTCAGGTTTCATATTTTCATAAATTCTGGCAAGTTTAGAAATGCGTTTTTTCTCTGCCGCCTCTCGAACCGCCATTTGCGCTTCAATTTCTTTTCTGGAAATTTTTACGTCTTTGGATTTTTGTTGAGTTTCTGCTCCGGCTTTTGGAGTATTAGCCGCGACCGCAGCAGCTTTCGACTGATCTTTTTCTTCTTCTGTCGGTTCGGGTTCCGGTTCAGGTTCCGGCCAAACTACTCCGTCGGGAACTTTAAAATATTCAAAAATTTGATCCGCACCGACGACCGGCAATTTATAAAGTCCTAAATTTTCATTCGCCAACTGAACTTGTTCATCATTCACGACTTGAAAATAAACTGCCGCGACCGCTCCACCTATCAACAAAATTAACAGGAAAAGTATCACAAACAAAAATGTAACAATCTTGCTGACAAAACTTTTTTTCTTCGCCATAGTTTTTAACTCCTAATCAGTTGTACAAACTCATAACGCGCTGAACATAGGCTTGAGTTTCTCCGTAAGGTGGAACTCCGCCGTACCGTTCAACTGCACTTGGCCCGGCGTTGTAGGCGGCAACAGCAAGCTGAATATTTCCATTAAACCTTTCGAGCATCTGTTTTAAAAATTTCACGCCGCCTTCAATATTTTCATCTTCGTCGTAAGGATCGACACCAAGAGTGACTGCCGTCGAAGGCATGAGTTGCATAACGCCGATCGCTCCTGCATCCGAAATGTCATTTTGATTCAAACCTGATTCGGCAATAGCAATCGCCTTAGCAAGATTTGGATCTACTCCGTACCTGGTCGCGGCTGAAGCAACTTTTTGCGAAACAACTTCAGGAGAGGAAATTCCGCTTGCAGAAACTTCGTCGTCGGACTCAAAAAGACTTTCATCAAGAGTAGAATTATTTTGCGCGGAAATTGCCGCATTTTGATTTCCTGCAACAGGATTTTGAATATTATTTTGCATAATTTTACCGGGCAAAGCCTCTGCGCCAGGAAAAATTCTTCTCGAAGAACCATTTGCCGAAGAATTATTTTGTGAGGAACTCGAAGGTTGACCGGCGGCAGAATTTTTATTTGCCGAGTTCAAAGCATCAGCAACTTTTGCAGAATTTATTGCGTCCGCTTCATTGACAGGTTGAGTGCCGTCCAAAAGTTTCCTGGCTTCTGCCAAAATTTCTTGCGTAGATTTTGTCGGCTGTGTCGATTGAATTTGCTGAATTTGTGCAATGATACCTTTGTTGAGTTCACGATTCAACGCAGTTTGAAAATCTCCGCCAATACCAAATTTATCCTCGATCGCCATGATTCTCTGTCTTACGTCATCTAACTTGTGTGTTAAATCTACTTTTTCAAGACCTTGAAGCTCAATCATTTATGCAAATCTCCTTTTGATGCAAGTAAAAAAAATAATTTCTCTACACTTGTCTGCCACCATCGACACAATGTGGTCGACGAATATTACTTTTGGTTGTTAAAATTATAGCGCGTTTTGATTTCATTTTAAAGTGTTGCCGACAATTTTTTTATTTGCAAATTTTAAATTTACAATCTGTATTCGCATCTGACACAAATTATTTTCCATTATTTTGTTGCGAGATATTAACTTGAAATTTCCTCTCGCGCAACAAAAAAATAATTTCAGCGTCCGGCAGATAATTTGAGCGATTGTTCATGAAGTTTTGCAATTCTTTCTGCAGTCGGCGGGTGAGTCGAAAATAAATTTTTGAATACAGTCTTTGCATTTTCCAGCGGATTTACAATGAACATGTGTGCGGTTGCAGTTCCTGCCTGAGGCATCGGCGCGGAATGTTGAGCGTAATATTCAATTTTTTCAAGCGCACTTGCAAGGTAATTTGGGTTGCCGCAAAGTTCTCCGCCGGTTTTGTCTGCGTCGTACTCGCGAGACCTGGAAATTGCAAGCTGGATTATCGTCGCCGCAATCGGAGCGACAATCGCCGTCACCAAAAATCCTAAGCCGCCGCCGTTTTCTTCGTCCGAGCGCGAACCGAAAATTGCTCCCCACTGCGCGATTTGCGCGACCATAGAAATTACGCTCGCCATCGCCGCCGCGATTGTTCCTGTCAAAATATCTCTGTGCTTGACGTGAGCGAGTTCGTGACCCAAAACTCCGGAAATTTCATTGTAGTCCAAAACTTTCATAATTCCTGTGGTGACTGCGACAGCCGCATGACTTGGATTTCTTCCTGTCGCGAAAGCGTTCGGAACTTCGCTGTCAATTATGTAAACTTTCGGCATCGGCAGGTCAGCTTTTCTTGCAAGATTGGAAACAATTTCATAAAGTTGCGGCGCATCATTCGCCGTGACTTCGCGAGCGTTGTAAGATTTCAAAACTATTGTGTCGCTGAACCAGTAACTGAAAAAATTCATTCCGAGCGAAATTATAAGCATAATTCCTGCGCCGTAACTTCCGCCGAGCGAACCGCCGACCGCGATCATTATTCCGCTCAAAAGTGCCATTAAAATTACTGTCTTAAAAATATTCATAAAAAATCCCTCAATCTTTATTTCTAATTGAAACATCTCCGGCATAAACTTTTTGCCACTTGCCTTCAGTCTCGACAATCAATGCGCCGTCTTCGTCAATATCAATCGCCTTGCCGAAAAAAATT
Organism: uncultured Selenomonadales bacterium; assembly: GCA_937910665.1. Classification (GTDB taxonomy): domain Bacteria; phylum Bacillota; class Negativicutes; order Selenomonadales; family Selenomonadaceae; genus Quinella. The sequence continues at coordinate 1,738 of CALEPR010000131.1, read as the reverse complement.
TCTCCCGACTCCGCAGAAATAATTTTAACTTCGTGACCGAGAGTAATATTAAATTTCCTCCACAAGTCAAAAATTTTTTTAAAACCTTCCTCGCGAACCAAGCTGTAAAGTTTGTCAAATTTCTCCAACAAAGTTTTGAAAAATTCTCGGCGCAAAATTTTTTTCCCGGCAAGTTCGGAAAGTGACGACGCAATTTTTTCAATGTCTGCAGGAAAATCTTCGCGACTGAAATTTACATTTATTCCAATTCCGACGACAATAAAATTTACTTGTTCAATCGCGGCGTTCATTTCAGTCAAAATGCCGACAAGTTTTTTGTCGCCATGCATGATGTCGTTGGGCCATTTAATTTCTGCGCGAAGATTAAATTTTTCCATAGCCAAAGCAACTGCGACCGCCGCAAGCAAAGTAAATTTCGGTGCGTCTTTCGGAATACATTTCGGACGCAAGATTACAGAAAATAAAATGCTTTTACCTTTCGGCGAGAAAAAATTTCTGTCCAAGCGACCTTTGCCGCCTGTCTGTTCCTCTGCAACTACAACAGTTCCGTCCGCCGCTCCTTCAGCCGCAACTTTTTTTGCAAAATTATTTGTCGAGTCGATTGAATCGAAGTAAAAATAATTTTTCCCTGCGCCGATGATTTTTGTCTGCAAGTTCGGCTGAATAATTTCAGGCAAAAGCAAATCCGGCTCGCCTTCCAGTTTATAACCTTTTTTCTCGACGCTGGAAATATTGTAGCCAATTTTTTTCAGAGTGTTGATATGTTTCCAAATTGCTGTGCGCGTGACAGAAAATTTTTTTGCAAGTTCCTCGCCCGAAATAAAATTTCCGTCCGCATCTTTCAAAAGTTGCAAAATTTTTTTTCTCAAAATAACTCCCCTTCGCCATAGATAGTTCTGCTGTGTGAATTAAAAATTTGTCGGAGATAATTATTCACGTCGTCAAGATTATATTCCGGATCAAAATTTTTCGCAGCTCGTTTTATCACAAGTTTGTTTCCGGCTATCGCCTCGCCGTGACAATCAAAGATGTCATCAAATGCTTCTTCGGGACAAAGACCTTTATATTTCAAAACTACAGGACTTTCAAACTCCTCGTCTTCCAAAACTTTCTCCAGCAAAATGACGTGACTCCAAGAATCGATCATGTCGTAAGTGAAAAAAAATCTTTTCACTCTCGGCAAAAATTTTGTGAGCTTAGCCTCTCTTGCGTCCAAGTTGCAGGAATATTCGTTTTCCCAAAAATCATCATCATAGGGATCTTCACCGTGCGGGAAAAAAACTTTAACACCTTCACTTCTCGAAATATAAAAGTCGGACAGATGCAAACCGCTCCACCCCATAACGACCATAATCAATTCCGCAAATTCTTGAAAAGTATAATCGGACGGCACGATAAATCGTCTCCAAATCGGCGGCTTAAATCCTTCCAAAGTCACCTTGAATTGAAATACAGGAATTTTACTCAACTTTTTTCCTCCAAAAATTTTTTTCCGTCAGAAAACTGCCTCGATAGTTCCAATAATATCTCCGCGATGATTTTTTAAAGTCGGCGGGAATTTTTTGTCGAGTTCTTCAGCTTCGGTTTTAGTAAGCAAATCAAATTTTTTCAGGACGGCAATAACCATCGGCGTTATCGCGGCAAAACTTCCGTCCTCAATCTTGAAAGAAATTCCGAGATTTTCATCCTTCACGGCAAGACAATAAACTGCGTCCGAGCCAATTTTTGCAATAATTCT
>CALEPR010000130.1 GCA_937910665.1 uncultured Selenomonadales bacterium | reverse complement strand
AATCGTGAAGCGCAAGCCGACGCGTTGACCGACCGCCACGCAATTTTCTATGCCGCGCATTGCAAGGTTAAACGCCCCGTTGACGCCGCGAAATTTATCGTTGACATCTTGCAAGCCGTCAAGAGAAATGCCCACGTAGCCCACGCCGATATTTTTAATTTCTTGCGCGACTTCGCGGGTTATCAAAGTGCCGTTCGTCGAAAGCGTCGGGCGAATATTTTTTTCCGCCGCATAAGCCGCCAATTCAAAGAAATCCTCGCGAATCAGAGGCTCTCCTCCCGAAAACAAAAGCACGGGAACTTTGAATTCGGCAAGGTCGTCGATAAATTTTTTGGCTTCGGCTGCAGTAAGTTCGTCTTTGTATTTGCGCGAATCCGAATCCATGTAACAATGGCGGCATTTCAAATTGCAAGTCCGCGTCGAATTCCACACGACGACAGGTCCCATCCCTTCCGCCGCGCCGTCAGTCATTTTGTGCGCATTTTTGGTATAGCGCAAGGTGTCGCCGAAATAATTATCGGCAAAGAGCAACTTCGTCACGCTTATCATAAAAAATTTTTCTCCCTTATCCCGTCCAAAAGAATTTTCACCTTGAGACGGATATTTTCTTGAAACGAAATTTCCAGCTTGCTGAACGCCGTTGTCTGATAAATCGAATGAATCAATTCCGCGATTATGTTCGGCGGCACGTCCGAACGAAATTCGCCGCAAGCCTGCCCGCGCAGGATTATTTCCTCGAACAACTGCCTGAAGCCCGGCGATAAACTCTGCGGAATTTGTTCGGGCTTATCGGAATGTTCGCTTGCACTGATAAAAAGCGGCAGGATAAATCGATTTTCGTCGATTAACTTTGCACTGCAAACGCAACACAACTCCAAAAGCTCCGACGACGTTTGATTTACTTCGCGAGCCGCCGCAATGCTTTTTTCCACTCTTTCGCGAAGATTTTTCGCCAGCGTCAGCAAGACTTCTTCCTTTGACGCGAAGTAATTGTAAAACGTCCCGACGCCCAAGCCCGCCGCCTGCATGATGCCCGCGATTGACGTTGCCGCGAATCCGTGAAGTTCAAACTGTTGAGCTGCGGCGTTCAAGATTGTTTGCCGCGCCCGAAATTTTTTCCGCTTCCTCAAGCTGATTTTTTCTGCCATTGCCGCGCCCTCCGCAATCGTCGTTCCTCAAATTTTTCTGTTTAAGTTTAACACGAACGCGCAACTCTTTTCAAACTTATTTTATCCGAAGATCGAACGAGTCATTTTTTCGGCTTGTAAAATTTTTCGGCGGCAAGTATACTGGCGCGGGAGGGATTTAATTTGATAGTCTCATGGAACACGACGAACGCCTGCAACATGTATTGCGCACATTGCTACCGCGACGCCGGTTGCAAAGCTCAAGAAGAACTTTCAACGGCGGAGGCTAAGGAGCTTTTGAATCAAATTGCCCGCGCAGGTTTCAAGATAATGATTTTTTCGGGCGGCGAACCTTTAATGCGCCCCGACATTTTGGAGCTTGTCGAACACGCAACGCGCCTGAAATTAATCGCGGTCTTCGGAACGAACGGAACCTTAATAACTTCGCAGATGGCAAAAGATTTAAAAGCGGCGGGAGCAAAGGGAATGGGAATTTCTTTGGATTCGCTCGACGCTGACAAGCACGATAAATTTCGGTCGTTCAAAGGTGCGTGGCAGGGAGCAGTCGACGGCATGAAAAATTGTCTGGCGGCAGATTTGCCTTTCCAAATTCATACGACGGTTATGGATTGGAATCAACATGAGCTTGAAGACTTGACTGACTTCGCGGTAAAAATCGGAGCAAAGGCTCATCATTTTTTCTTCCTTGTGCCGACGGGCAGAGCCAAGACGATTGAAGAAGAATCTCTGCGCGCCGAAGGTTACGAAAAAGTTTTGACGCGAATCATGCGCAAGCAACAGGAAGTTTCCATAGAACTCAAGCCGACATGCGCCCCGCAATTTTTAAGAATCGCCGACCAACTCGGAATGAAGTTGCGATTTAAGCGCGGCTGTTTGGCAGGCTTGAGCTATTGCATAATCAGTCCTCGCGGCAAAGTTCAACCCTGCGCTTATCTTAACATGGAACTCGGCGACGTTCGCGAAATTCCCTTCGATGAAATTTGGAAGTCGAACAAAATTTTAAAGACGCTTCGGACGCTTGACTACAACGGGAATTGCGGCGGCTGCAAATACAAAAATAAATGCGGCGGCTGTCGGGCAAGGGCGGCAATTTATCACGAAGGAGATTTTATGTCTGCTGAACCTTGGTGCAAATTTTAAAATCGAACTGAAGGGGGAATTTTTTTTATGAGCGTGAAAATTATTTTTTCGGACATTGACGGAACTTTTCTTGCGAATGATAAGAGCGTGACTTCGCTGACTGAAAAAGCTGCGAAGGCTGTCGTCGAAAAAGGTTTAAAATTTGTTTTTGTTTCTGCGCGGATGCCGGAAGCAATTTATGTCATCACGGACAATATTGGAATGGCTCACACGCCGATTATTTGTTACAGCGGAGCTTATGTTCTCACGGAGGACGAGAAAGTTCTTCACGATCAAAAAATTCCCGCACTCGACGCGAAAAATATTTTGGAGGAAATGTCCAAACGCTGGGAAAATATTTCTGTCAGTTGTTATGTCGGTCGGCATTGGTATGTAAAAAATATTGACGAAAGAATTGAGAAAGAAATTTTTAATACCGACGCTCTCGCCGAAGTCGAAAATTTTTCCGAACTGATTGACAAAAATATTATTCCGAACAAAATTTTTGTCAGGTGCGAGCCTTCGACTTGTGCGGAAATGGAAAGCGAACTCGGAAAAATTTTTACAAATTTAAATGTCGTGCGCTCTGCTCCGCATCTTCTGGAAGTCATGGACAAAAGCGTTTCAAAGGCGACGGGAATTGAAATTCTTTTGAAACACTACGGAATTTCAAAAAATGAAGCGATTGCTTTCGGCGACAATTACAACGACATCGAAATGTTAAAATATATTCCTCAAAGCGTGGCGATGGGAAATGCGCCGGAAGAAATAAAAAAAATTGCCGCTGCCGTCACTGATTCCAATGAGGACAGCGGAATTTATACTTACCTGAAAAAAATTGGTCTGATTTAAAAAATTTTTCAAATAACTTTCGCCGCAGAATTTGTCAACATCGTCAAGCCGATAATTCCGGCAATCAGACCGACTGCCCAGAAAACTGTTACAACTTTTATTTCGCTCCAGCCACCGAGTTCAAAATGATGATGAATAGGGCTCATTCTGAAAACTCTTTTCCCTGTCGTTTGGAATGAAATTACTTGAATTATTACAGACAAAGCCTCACAGACAAAAATCAAGCCGACGACGACCAATAAAAGTTCTGTGTGAGTCAAAATTCCGACCGCCGCAAATGCTCCGCCAAGTGCAAGAGATCCTGTGTCGCCCATGAAAACTTTTGCGGGATGAAAATTAAATTTTAGAAATCCTATGCAAGCTCCGACAATCGCCGCGCAAAAAATTGCAAGATTGTCGTGACCTGTCAGCAAACAAATTACTCCGTAACAACTCGACGCAATCGCCATATTTCCCGACGCAAGTCCGTCCAGTCCGTCAGTCAAATTCACGGCGTTCGACGCTCCGACTATCACGAACAGAACCAAGACATAATACAAAATTCCCAAGTCAATCGTTTCACCGACGACAGGTATCCACAAAGTCGTCTGTATTCCAAGTTCCTGCGTCGCGATAAAAATTGTCACGACTGAAATTAAAATTTGTCCTGCGAGTTTCTGCCGCGCTTTCAGTCCTAAATTTCTTTTCTTGACGACTTTAATGTAATCGTCCAAAAATCCCAGCGCAAAATGTCCGATCAAAATGAACAGCGCAAGCAAAATTTCTGCCGTCCACTCTGCGCGAATTAAAGTAGCGATGACAATTCCCGCGATTAAAAAAATTCCGCCCATTGTCGGCGTTCCGCTTTTTGCTTGGTGACTTTTTGGACCTTCCGTCCTGATGCTCTGTCCGAACTTTAATTTGTGCAGAATTGGAATTGCAATCGGACCAAGTATCAAAACTGAGATCGCCGCAATCGCCGCCGAAGTTAAAATCTCAACCATTTTAAAAAATTTCTCTCCCTCAAATCAGCTCAATAATTTTTTCCATGTGCATGCCGTGCGACGCTTTGAATAAAATTGTGTCGCCTTCCTGCATGACAGAAATAATTTTTTTCGCGGCTTCTTCATGCGTCGAAGTCATGAAAATATTTTTTAAACCTGCTTCTTCCGCACCCGCCGCAATAAATTTTCCAAGTTCGCCGATCGTTATCAAAATGTCGAAATTATTTTTTGCAACTTCCTCGCCAATGTCGCGGTGAACTTTTTCAGAAATTTTTCCAAGCTCCAACATATCGCCGAGCACGGCAATTTTTCTGCCGTCATAAATTTCTGCGACAGTTTGAATCGACGCACGCATTGATGCAGGAGAGGCGTTGTAAGCGTCGTTGACAATGACAATGCCATCGCGCCGAATAACTTCAAAACGCATTTTCGTCGTCGCCAAACTTGCAAAACCATTTCTAATTTCTTCCAACGACAAATTCAAAGTCAAACCTGCCGCAATCGCCGCCAAAGCATTTGAAACATTATGACGACCGATTATCGGAATTTCAAAATTTAAAATTTTTTCGCCGTACTTGACATTAAATTCTGTCGAATAAGCGTCAATCAAAATATTATCTGCCGTGAGATCCGCAGGATTGTCGATGCCGTAGGTAAAAATTTTTACGCCGGGCTTTGCAAGTTTTTTCATCGCCGCAACATTTTTATCGTCGGCATTTAAAATTACAGTTCCGCCTTCAGGAATTGCCTCGACAAGTTCGCCTTTCGCCTTCGAAATATTTTCTATCGAGCCGAGAAGTTCAATGTGCGTTTCATTTACATTCGTGACAATTCCGATCGTCGGCTGAACATATTTTGCAAGATTTTCAATCTGTCCAAGTCCGCGCATTCCAATTTCGACAACCGCCGCTTTATGATTTTCATTTATTCCGAGCAAAGTCAAAGGCACACCAATTTCATTGTTAAAGTTGGCTGAAGTTTTTTGAATCGCGCCAAGAGGACTGAGAGCCGCCGCCGTCAAATCTTTCGTGGTAGTTTTTCCTGTCGAGCCTGTGATGGAGACGACAGGAATTTTAAATTTTTCGCGCCAATGACAGGCAAGTTTCTGATAAGCCGTCAAAGTGTCGTCGACTTTTAAAATTGCGCCGACAAGATTTTTTGTATTCGCCGACTTGCCGAGCAAAACTGCCGCCGCACCTTTTTTGAGTGCGTCCTCTGCAAAATCTTCGCCATTAAAATTTTCGCCTTTCAGAGCGACAAACAAAACTCCATCAGAAATTTTTCTGCTATCGGTCGTCAGTCCTTGCAGAAAAAAAATTTTTTTATCGCCATCAAAAATAATTTCTGCGTCAACAATTTTGGCAACTTCTTCCAAACTAATTTTATACATCAAGTCAACCTCCGTTATGTAAAGACTTGTCAAGTTTTATTGAGGACACGGGGAAAGAACTTCAGAAGGCAGCTCTCGGCATTGCCACTCTGTT